>NZ_CP046605.1:1232812-1541015 GCF_023520795.1 Corynebacterium accolens
TTTCGACAATTCTTGGCGAAGATGCGCCATCACTTGCAGAAGAAGTCGATCAACTGGACAGGGCGCATTCCGTATTGCGGAATGCTTTGCAGGAGAACTAATGCCACCACAACGCCGCAGGCTGGATGCAGAACTTGTGCGCCGAAAGATTGCGCGATCTCGTGAGCAAGCCCGCGAGATGATCAAGTCTGGCCGTGTGACGGTCGGCGGGTTTAAAGCAGAAAAGCCTGCAACAGTTGTGGATCCTGAAGTCTCCATCAAGGTCGAGGAGTCCGAGGAAGACAAGTGGGCGTCCCGCGGCGCACATAAGCTCTTGGGCGCGCTTGCCGCATTCGACGTCGACATGGACGGTCGCATCTTAGATGCAGGGGCATCGACGGGAGGCTTTACGGATGTGTGCCTGGCCTCTGGTGCGAGGGAAGTGCTTTCTGTTGACGTTGGGTATGGGCAATTACTGTGGCGGCTGCAAAATGACGACCGCGTAACCGTCTTGGATAGGACCAATATCCGCACTATTAATCCAGAAATGACCAATGGCCTGTGTGATGGCATGGTCGGGGATTTATCCTTCATTTCCTTAAAGCTGGTACTGCCAGCAATTGTGGAGTGTATGAAGGACGGAGCGTGGCTGCTGCCGATGGTTAAGCCGCAGTTTGAGGTGGGCAAGGATCGCATTGGCAGCGGCGGGGTGGTCCGCTCTCCCGAGATGCGGAAAGAGGTTACACAGGATGTCGCCGAGTTTGCCGTGTCTTTAGGCCTTAGCCTGCACGGTTTTGTGGCTTCACCATTGCCTGGCCCGAGTGGAAACGTGGAATATTTCCTTTGGCTGAAAAAGGACGGTATGTCAACGGACGCAGCTACAATGAAACAGATGATTGATACTGCCGTTGAAGAAGGTCCGCAATAATGCGAGAGATATTGTTGGTTCCGCATGCCAATCGTGCAGAGAACCTGCAGGCTACCTCCCGTGCAGCCGAATTATTGCAGGAAGCGGGGATAACGGTGCGCGTGTGCGCGGACGAAACCGTCTTGCCGGGACTCCAACATGTGTCGCATTCTGATGCTGCTGCGGCGGGATGCGAACTGGTCCTTGTTTTAGGCGGTGATGGCACCTTCCTGCGCGCCGCCGATATGGCGCGGGCGGTAGATATCCCGGTCCTCGGAGTGAATCTGGGCCACGTAGGCTTCCTCGCGGAATGGGAAGTGGAGTCATTAGACCGTGCCGTCGCTCGCGTGATTGAGAAAAGCTACCGGGTAGAGGACAGGTTGACGGTGGATGTCTCTATTTCGGATGCCAACGGTCACCAACTGGCTAGCAGTTGGGCTTTGAATGAGGCCTCGGTTGAAAACCAGAACAGGTCGGGCGTGCTGGATGCGATTTTGGAGATCGACCGGCGCCCCGTTTCGTCGTTCGGTTGTGATGGCGTACTGATTTCTACCCCAACGGGTTCTACGGCGTATGCGTTTTCAGCTGGAGGCCCAGTGCTGTGGCCATCCCTGGATGCAATCTTGGTCGTGCCGAATAATGCCCATGCGCTCTTTACCAAACCATTAGTGGTTTCCCCGAACTCTTTGGTGGCGGTGGAATCAACCATGCAAACCACACCGGCCGTGGTTATCTTGGATGGGTGCAGGGAACTTATTATGCCGCCGGGTGCCCGCGTCGAGGTGGTGCGCGGTAAGCGCCCCGTACGCTGGGTGCGGTTAGATGATCAGCCCTTTACGGATCGATTGGTCTCTAAGCTGCGGTTGCCCGTGGAAGGCTGGCGCGGACCGAAGGAGAAATAGTGCTTGTCGATATTTCTATTAATGATTTAGGAGTCATTCGCCATAGCTCTGCGGAATTGTCGGAGGGCTTGACCGTATTGACCGGTGAGACCGGTGCGGGTAAAACCATGGTGGTCACGGGGCTTCGACTGTTGGCAGGCGGGCGTGCGGATGCCTCGAGGGTGCGCGAAGGCGCTAAAAAAGCAGCCGTAGAAGGCCACTTTAGTTCCGCGAAGGAGAGCATTAGCCAACTGGTGGACTCGGTGGGCGGCGAGCCAGATGAAAATGGTGAATTTATCGTCTCGCGCACAGTTTCGGCAGCAGGGCGATCGCGGGCGTATCTGGGAGGGCGAGCCGTACCGGCCGCCACGTTGGGAGATTTCGCGCGGGAGATAATTACCGTGCATGGCCAGAACGATCAATTGCGCCTCTTGGCCCCAGAGGAGCAGCTAGCGGCGGTAGACCGTGCGGACCCGCAATTGGCGGGCATCCGGGAAGACTATGCGGAGTCCTTCAAAAAGTGGCGCAGCTTGGCCAAGGACTATCGCCGGCGCACGGAGTCCCGTAGGGAGCTTGCCCAGGAAGCTGACCGCCTGCAATATGCCTTAGAGGAAATCAACGGTGTGGCACCCGAGCCAGGCGAAGACGCGGAGCTGGTGCAGTTGGTGCAGCGCTTGCAAGACGTCGACGGCCTGCGCGAATCCGCGCACACTGCCTTGGCAGCGATCGATGGAACTGAAGAGCTTGATGAGGCTGCTTCTTCGCTGCTCGGGCGCGCGGGCTCGGCGCTGGTGGGATCCTCGGATAAACAGTTGGCGGATTTGGGCGAGCGCATCTCTGAGCTCACCTCGCAGCTAGGCGATATCTCGGCCGAGCTCGGTGGATACCTCGCGGGGCTGCCGGCGGATCCGAATCTGTTGGAAAAATCGCTGCAGCGCCAGCAGGATCTTCGAGCATTGACCCGGAAATACGCCAGCGATATCGATGGCGTTTTGGCGTGGCGCGATGAGGCGGAGGCCAAACTGCAGTCGATGGATACCTCGACGGAGGTCCTCGAGGAACTTAAGGCACAGGTCAAAGAGGCCGAGCAGGAGATGAAGCAGAAGGCGGCGGAGCTTACGAAGGGCCGCCAGAAAGCCGCGGAAGCGCTGGGCAAGCTGGTGACTGAGGAGTTGCATGGATTGGCTATGCCCAATTCCACGTTGTCGGTTGAGCTGTCCACGGCTAAGTATTCCAAGACGGGCGCCGATGCCGCGGAGTTGCAGCTCAATGGGAAGCCTTTGGCCACCGCGGCCTCCGGTGGCGAGCTGTCTCGCGTCATGCTTGCCCTCGAGGTCGTGCTCGCCAGCGAAGACGGTGCGACCTTGGTCTTCGATGAGGTCGATGCCGGCGTGGGCGGGCGTGCGGCGGTAGAAATTGGGCGTCGGCTAGCGCGGCTCGCTGCGCATAATCAGGTTATCGTCGTCACCCACTTGCCGCAGGTAGCTGCGTATGCAGATGCGCATTTGCATGTTTCTAAGGATAAATTTACCTCTGGGGTAGCCGAATTATCGGAACAGGAGCGCGTGGAGGAATTGGCGCGCATGCTGGCCGGTTTGGATGACACGGACACTGGGCGCGCGCACGCCCAAGAGCTTTTTGACCGCGCACAAAAGGAAGCTTCCGCGCGCCTTACCCAGCTGGCGGACTAAGCAAGGAAGAATGGGGCACATGGCTCTGTTTTCCCGTACCCCTGAGCAACCCGGTGAGTCTGCCGCATTGCGCGATTGTACCCCGGGCGCGAAAGGTCTTAAGAAGTTTTCTGCAGGTGATATCGCCGTTATCGATGCGGCGAATATTTCCCGGCCCGAGGCACAAACGCTTGTGGACTTGCAGCCCTCCGCGGTGGTCAATGTCGCCAGGTTTTCTACCGGTTCCATCCCTAATTGCGGTCCGCACATGCTTCTCGATGCCGATATTGACCTCCTCGAGGGCCTCGGCGAGGAATTTATCTCGGAGTTTAAAGACGGCAAAAAGGCGCATATCGGCGAGGATGGAAAGGTCTACGTTGGCGATAAAGTAATCGGGACGGGGCAGAAGATTTCCCGGGAGCGCGCAGACAAGAACTTCAAGGCGGCACAAAGCGCACTCATTGACCACATGGAGTCCTATTTTGCGCGTTCCATTGATTTCATTAACTCTGAGGGCCCGCTGCTTATCGATGGCCTCGGTGTCCCCGCATCCGGTGCCGAGATAGCTGGCAGGAAGGTCATCGTTTTATCTCCCACCGAAGACCACCGAGCCCTGCTGAAAGACTTGCGGAATTTCATCCGGGAATATGAGCCGCTGCTCGTTGCGGTTGAGGAAGCCGCGGATTCCTTGCTGGAGCAGGGATATAAGCCTGACTTCGTTATTGGGGATCCAGCCAAGGTAAGCGATGAGGCGCTGCGCTGCGGCGCGCGCATCGTCGTACCCGCGGATCCAGAAGGCAGCGTGGAAGGCCTTGACCGCATCCAAGAGCTGGGTATTGGGGCCATGACGTTCCCGGCGGCATCGGAATCGGCCACGGATTTAGCGCTGCTCTTTGCGGATTACCACGGTGCGGGCCTCATCGTGCAGGCAGGCGGCGGCTTTGACCTCGATGATATTTTTGCCAACCGGGTGGCACCGTCTGCCGTCTTGTCTCGGCTGAAGGCTGGAACCAAGGCGGTTGATGCGGAGGCTGTGATCAACCTGTATTCTGTTCCATCTTCACACCTTGGCTGGCTATGGGCCCTCCTCAGCATCTTGGTCGCGATTGCAGCGATCATCTTGATCGTGGGCTTTGGCGGGAGCCAGGATTTCTTGAGTAATTTGAGCCAAACGTGGTCGAGCCTATTCTGAGCGGGGGTAGCAGTATGGCGAAAACGCAACTAATTACGGGCCTTGGACTCGGCGCAGCGGTCGGTGTAGCCCTCGGAGCCTTGGTGATCGCGCCCAACCTGACCACCAGCGTGGCCGATGATGACCCGATCCGTGCGGAACACCGCAAGGTGGTGCAAGAAAATAGGATCTTGCAGAACCAAAATGAGGCGAGCGATGACATAGTCAAGAACGTGGCACCAGACTTGGTGTCTGGGACGTTATCGCAGCGGCCAGTGCTGGTCATTTCCACCGATGATGCAAATAGCAGGGACCTGTCTGATATCACGAAGCTCTTAGAAGCCTCTGGGGCCACCAAGGCAGGAGAAATCAAGCTGAGCAAAGACTTCCTGCGCGGGGAAAGCAAAGACGATATCGTATCAATCCTTAAAGATAAGGCCCCGAAAAAGGCAGATCTTAAGGGGCTCGATAAAACCGTGGGAAGCTATGGCGGCGAGGCTTTGGGCGCGGCCTTATCCATGGACCAAGAAAGCACGGAGCCGCTCGCAAGCGTGAAGGAGCGATCCGAGCTGCTGCGTGCCCTGCGCGATAAGGAATTTATTGATTATGAGGACGGGACCATCCTTCCGGCCCAGTCCATCATCATCGTCTCCGGCAGCGGGGTGCGCGGATATTATTCGGATACCTTGGCAGAGTTCGCCACCGCCTTGGACGAGGTCAATGGCAGCGTGGTACTGAGTGCGCGGGCCAAACAGACCCAAGATGAAAAGACAATAGAGCAGCTGCGCACCAAAGACGTGGATCTTTCTACCGTAGATGGCATCGAGCGAGCGGTAGAGCGCATCGCCGTCATTTCCGCCGCCGAGGAACAGCTCAATGGGGGCAGGGGAGACTACGGTTCTGCAGAAAGCGCGGATTCCGCCCTACCTGAAGAGGAGAAAGAATAGTGGCCCACGATTTTCAAGTCTTGGATTCAGAGTTAATCTTTGATGCCCCGATCGTCGCCGTACGCCGCGATACGTTGTCCATGCCGGGAGGCAATACCGCGGATAGGGAGATCATTGAGCACTTGGGAGCCGTCGCGGTGGTGGCCTTGGATGAGGATCGGCGCATCGCGATGGTGCATCAGTACCGGCATAGCGTCGGCAAGCGGCTGTGGGAGCTGCCTGCAGGACTGCTAGATGTAAAGGGCGAGGATGAGCTTTCCGGCGCGCAGCGCGAGCTGCAGGAGGAAGCGGGCCTTGCCGCGAAGAACTGGGAAGTTCTCACGGATATGGTGACCTCACCGGGGTTCTGCGAGGAAGCAGTGCGGATTTTCCTTGCCCGCGACCTTAGCGAGGTCCCGGCACTGGAGGGTACCGGCGATGAAGAAGCCGATATGGATTTTGCCTGGGTGGATTTAGACAGGGCAGTAAATAAGGTGCTGGCCGGTGAGATCGTTAATTCCGTTGCGTGCGCGGGTATTTTGGCCGCATATGCCACGGTGATTGGTGGGAAGCCGACTCGTCCGGTGGATGCCCCGTTCGATCTGCGCCCGACCCATATGGCTGCCCGCCGCAGCGGACCGGACCTGAAAAAGCAGTGACTGCTGCGGAGGACATAGCTCAGACTTGGTTGAATCATCTCGCCGTCGAACGCGGGGTTTCAGCGAACACCCTGAGCAATTATCGGCGGGATATTCGCCGGTACGTGGACTGGCTGGCAGTAAATGAGGTCCAGGACCTGCGGCAGGTGACTCGCCCGATGGTGGAAGCCTACTTAAAGGACCTGCGCGAGACAATGGCGGTGTCCTCTGCCAACCGTGCCCTCATCGTGGCCCGCGGGTTGCATAAATTCGCCGTTGCGGAGGGTGAAATTGATAGTGATGTTGCGGCCGAGGTAAGCCCGCCTTCCACTGGACAGCACCTGCCAGAGACCTTGAGCGTTGATGAGGTGACGCAGCTTATCGAAGCGACGCCGACGGAAACGCCGGTCGACCTTCGCGATAGGGCGCTATTGGAAGTACTCTATGGCACTGGGGCGCGCATTTCTGAGGTAATTTCGCTCAACGTCGATGACGTAGCTACTGGCGATGACGTCCTAGTCCTGCACGGCAAAGGTGATAAGGAGCGGCTCGTACCCCTTGGCTCGCATGCTCGCCAGGCCATCGATGCCTATCTGGTGCGCGCCCGTCCCGTGCTGGGAAAGGGCAAAACGGCTGCGCTGTTTTTGAATACCCGCGGTGGCGCGCTATCGCGGCAAAGCGCGTGGTCCATCATTAAGACCGCCGCGCAGCGCAGCCAGTTGGATAAGTCCATTTCCCCGCACACGCTGCGTCATTCCTTTGCCACGCACCTTCTCGAAGGCGGTGCCGATGTGCGCACCGTGCAGGAGCTTTTAGGGCATTCCTCCGTGACTACCACGCAGATCTATACGCACGTGACTGCTGATTCCTTGCGGGAGGTGTGGCGGACAGCGCATCCGCGGGCGTAGCTTTCAGCGTTTAAGTCAAAGTTAGAGGCTTGATATTTGCAAAGTCTCGGTAGTCATAAAGGGGAGCGGGTACGCTATAGTTACAACGTTGTAAGCAACCCTATGCCAAATGTCATGGTCCATGACTTGGCGTCAAGGAAGAAGGTTTGACTGTGAGCGAAGAGGGTCTCTTTTCAACCTCTGATGTAGAGACGGGGCTAACTGGCCGCCCTGTCCGCGAGCTGCCGGAACCCGCCCCCTTGGAAAAACATGGGCCCGCCACCATCATCTCGATGTGTAACCAGAAGGGCGGCGTGGGCAAGACCACGTCCACCATCAATATGGGGGCCTGCCTCGCAGAGTATGGGCGCAAGGTCCTCTTGGTTGACTTGGACCCGCAGGGTGCTCTTTCGGCTGGGCTGGGATTAAACCATGATGACATCGAGGACTCGATTTATGACGTGATGCTGGATAGCCATACCTCTATCCACTCCGCCATTCACCACACCAGCGTGTCCGGCATGGACCTCGTTCCGGCCAATATTGACCTTTCCGCAGCAGAGATTCAGATGGTCAATGAAGTAGGCCGCGAGCACACCTTGGCCCGCGCCCTGCGTCCGGTGCGCCGAGATTATGACTTCATCATCATTGATTGCCAGCCTTCTTTGGGTCTGCTTACAGTCAACGCCCTAGCTTGTTCCCAGGGCGTCATCATTCCTATGGAATGCGAGTTCTTCTCGCTGCGCGGGCTTGCCTTGCTGACGGATACGGTGGAAAAGGTCTCTGACCGCATCAACTTCGATCTGGAAGTAATGGGCATTCTGGTCACCATGTTTGACCGGCGGACCAAGCACGCCCGTGAAGTCATGTCCCGCGTGGTGGAATATTTTGGGGACCAAGTATTCGATACCGTCATTACCCGTACCGTGCGCTTCCCAGAAACCTCCGTGGCCGGCGAGCCCATCACCTCGTGGGCGCCGAATTCGCAGGCCGCGCAGCAATACCGTGATCTGGCGAAGGAAGTCATCGAGTGCTCGACCGTCTAAGCCACCGTGACGCAGCCAGAGATTACGGGGTTCCGCATTGCCCTGCGGAATTTCGAGGGGCCATTCGATCTGCTTTTGCAGCTCATCCAGGCCAAGAAGATGGATATCACGGATGTAGCCTTGTCTGAGGTGACCGATGAATTTGTCGGATACACGCGTCAATTGGGCGAAAACGCGGATCTGGATGAGACGACGGACTTCTTGGTCGTGGCGGCAACGCTGTTGGACCTGAAGGCCGCGCGCCTATTGCCGCGCGGCGAAGTCGATGACCTAGAGGACCTGGAGCTGCTGGAATCGCGCGACCTACTTTTTGCTCGTCTGTTGCAGTACAAGGCTTACAAGCAGGCGGCGGATCAATTTGCCCGTTGGCAACGGGAGGCACAGCGCAGTTACCCGCGAGCCGTGAGCATCGAGGAGCAATTTGCGGAGCTTCTACCTCCCGTAACGTTGGGGCATACTCCAGCGAGCTTTGCGGAAATGGCGGCGGGCGTCTTTCGCCCCAGGCCGCCGGAAGAAGTGGCAACGGGCCATATTCATGGCGTCGCCGTCTCCGTGCCCGAACAGGCAGGAAAAATACTCGAAACGCTCAAACTCATGGGCGCTGGGCAGTGGACAAGTTTTTCCTCGCTTACCCGGGATTGCACCACAACCATGCATATCGTCGGCAGGTTCTTGGCGCTCTTGGAGCTGTTTAAGGCCAAGGCGGTTGATGCCCAGCAGGAGGAGGCATTGGGCCAACTAGACCTTTCCTGGACCGGCTTGGACGTAGATCCTGCGGTCGTTGCTGCAGCAAATTGGGATTAGTGCTAGCACCGCCGTCCGTGGTTGTACTCTAAGGGGCATGGATCTTCCGTTCATTTCGCAATTGCGATCCCGGCTTGAATCGATCTTGCTGGTGCTCGATTCGCCGGCATCCGTAGAGTCCTTGGCGCGGGCGCTTAGCGTAGAACCTGCGGTCATTAGTGACTGCTTGCGGGCCATCCAACGCGAATTCGACAGCCGCGGCTCTGGAATTGAGCTGCGCGAAACGCCAGAAGGTTGGCGGTTTTATACCCGCCAGGAAAACGCCAGCGCGGTGGAGGAGTTTTTATTGGATGGGGCGCAAACGAAGCTCTCGCGCGCGGCCTTGGAAACCCTCGCCGTCGTGGCCTATCGCCAACCGGTCACGCGCCAGCAGGTCTCTGCGGTCCGCGGGGTCAACGTGGACGGCGTGATGCGCACCCTTAACCTGCGCGGGCTCATCCGTGAGCTCCCGCAGGACGAGTTCGAGGGGGCGTCGCACCGATATGAAACCACCGAGCTTTTCCTCGAACTGCTAGGTATAGACTCGCTGGAACGCCTTCCGGATCTGGCGCCGCTGCTTCCAGACGTCGATGCAATCGACGAAGAGTACTGAGGTGGGGTAGACTCACGCAGGTAATTTCATATCTTCGAGAGAAAAGGACACTTAAGTGACTCCTCCCGCTCGCCGTGACGGCACACCGGATAAGAAGCAGCGAGACAGCGATATCGTTGTCTCTAATGCCAAGCCGGCTCGTAATCAACACGTTTCCAAGAAAAAGCAGAAGGCCACTGCAGAATCGGTGGCGCGCGATTTGGGCGCTGACTGGCTGGTCGATGACGATAAGCCCAAGGGCGAGCGCCTGCAGAAGGTCTTGGCCAAGGCGGGCGTCGCATCGCGCCGCCACGCGGAAATCCTCATTGATGCCGGACGCGTTGAAGTAAACGGCAATGTCATCCTCAAGCAGGGCGTGAAGGTCAATCCCGCCGTGGACGTCATCCGCGTTGATGGCGTTCGCGTCAACGTCAACGAGGACCAAGAATATTTCATCCTCAATAAACCCCGCGGAATGCAGTCGACGATGTCAGATGATCTCGGCCGTCCCTGCGTGGGTGACGTGGTTTCTGAAAAGGTTGCCTCGGGCCAGCGCCTATTCCACGTAGGCCGCTTGGATGCGGATACGGAAGGCCTGCTCATCCTCACCAACGATGGGGAATTGGCCAACCGCCTGATGCACCCCAAATATGAGGTGAAGAAAACCTACCTGGCCACGGTATTGGGCGAGGCCGATAATAAGTTGGTGCGCCAGCTTAAAGAGGGCATCGAGCTAGAAGATGGCCTAGCCAAGGCCGATTTCGTGCAGGTAGTGGACAAGAACCAGGGATTCTCTTTGGTCCGAGTCGAGCTGCACGAAGGGCGCAAGCACATCGTCCGCCGCCTGCTGAAGGAAGCTGGCTATCCCGTGCAGCGCCTGGTGCGCACCAAGCTGCACACGGTCCAATTGGGCGATATGAAGCCCGGCGGGCTGCGCGCGCTGAATTCCAACGAGTTGACGAGCTTGTACAAGGCGGTGGGGATGTAATGATTTCGAATATGCCTGATGAAGGCCTGATTCTCGCGGTCGATGGCCCCTCCGGAACGGGAAAGTCCACGACCTGCCGGGCCTTGGCCAAGCAGTTGGATGCAAAATACATCGATACCGGCGCCATGTACCGCGTGGCAACCCTTGCGGTATTGCGCCAAGGCGTGGACCCTGCGGACAAGCAGGCGGTGATTTCCGCGACGGCCAACCTGCCCTTGGAGGTTTCCGATGATCCCGATTCCACGCAGGTGCTTTTCGATGGCGCCGATGTCTCCCGCATCATTAGGGAAGACGAGGTCACCCAGAACGTCTCCGCGGTATCTGCCATCCCGGAGGTGCGGGAGAACTTGGTGGCATTGCAGCGCACGCTGGCACAGCGCGCCCACCGCGCCATCGTAGAGGGCCGCGATATCGGCACCGTCGTGCTAGCCGATGCCCCGGCGAAGGCCTTTATGACGGCTTCCGCGGAAGTTCGCGCGCAGCGCCGGCACGATCAAAACGAAAAGGCCGGCATCGCCTCCGATTTTGAATCGGTACTGGCAGATGTGCAGCGCCGCGATGCCGCGGATTCTTCCCGCGCCACCTCGCCGCTTCGCCCAGCCGACGACGCCACTATTGTCGATACCTCTGACATGAGCCCGGAGGATGTCGTGCAGGCTCTTATCAACGTGGTTAAGGAGTCCCGCTCATGAGCAATAAAGATTTTGAGTCCCCAGAGGAAGAAGTCACGCAGTTCCATTACCCTGCGGGTAAGTTCGACGAGGAAACGGTAGAGACCTCGCCGGGGTGGGCTACGGACGATTTTGATGCCGAAGAATTCGACTACGACTTTGATGAGTCAGAGTTCGGCGAGGCCGACTACGGGGACGAGGACGACCTAGAGCAGCCTCTCAGTGAGGACGAGTGGGAGCAGCTCTCGCAGTCGCTGGGCTTTGCCGATGCCACCGAAGAAGCCCTGTGCACCGTCGCTATTGTGGGCCGGCCGAATGTGGGCAAGTCTTCGCTGGTTAATCGCTTCCTCGGCCGCCGCGAGGCCGTCGTAGAAGACCACCCTGGCGTTACCCGTGACCGCGTGTCCTACGTGGCGGACTGGAATGGGCAGCGCTTTATCGTGCAGGATACCGGCGGTTGGGATCCCAACGTCAAAGGCATGCACGCCGATATCGCCCGCCAGGCAGAACTGGCGATGGATACCGCCGATGTCATCGTGATGGTGGTAGACACCAAAGTGGGCATTACCGAAACCGATGAGGTTATGGCGCGCCGCCTGCAAAAGTCCCCGGTTCCGGTGATCGTGGTATCGAATAAGTTCGATTCCGATAACCAGTATGCGGATATGGCGCAGTTTTATGCCTTGGGCCTCGGGGACCCGTGGCCGGTGTCCGCACAGCATGGGCGCGGTGGCGCGGACGTGCTGGATGAGATCCTGCGCAGCTTCCCCGAAGAACCGCGCGAGACCTCGATTACGTCGGGCCCTCGCCGCGTCGCGCTCGTCGGCAGGCCTAATGTGGGCAAGTCCTCGTTGCTCAATAAGCTCACCAGCGAGGAGCGCTCGGTGGTAGATAATGTCGCCGGCACCACGGTGGATCCTGTGGACTCGCTGGTGCAGCTAGATGAGCAGTTGTGGAAGTTTATTGATACCGCGGGCCTGCGCAAGAAGGTCAAGAACGCGCAGGGCCACGAGTATTATGCGTCCTTGCGCACCCGTGGCGTGATCGATGCGGCCGAGGTATGCATCATGCTTATCGATGCCTCCGAGGAGATCTCCGAGCAAGACCAGCGCGTACTCAATATGGTGCTGGAATCCGGCAAGGCGCTGGTCATCGCGTTCAATAAGTGGGACCTGATGGACGAGGACCGCCGCTATTACCTCGACCGCGAGATCGACGAGCAGCTGCGACACTTGCCGTGGGTAACCCGCGTTAATATTTCTGCTGAGACCGGCCGCGCCTTGCAAAAGCTGGAGCCGGCCATGATCGAGGCCCTAGAAAGCTGGGATCAGCGCGTGTCCACCGGCCAGCTCAATAATTGGATGCGTGAGGCGATTGCTGCCAACCCGCCGCCGATGAAGAATAATCGTTTGCCACGCGTGCTCTTTGCTACGCAAGCATCGACCCAGCCGCCGACGATTGTTCTCTTTACCACCGGGTTCCTCGACGCGTCCTACCGGCGCTACCTTGAGCGCAAGTTCCGCGAGCGCTTTGGTTTCCACGGCACTCCCATCCGCATCGCCGTGCGCGTGCGCGAACGCCGAGGTAAAAAGCGGAAATAAGAGTTCACTGCGAAAACGAGCGAAGCCTTCACAACCGTGGGGCTTCGCTCGTTTTTATCTATCTCATTACGCTCGGTGTCATTGGCAGCTAAGCTTGAAAGACATCAGATCATTGGCTTAGGCCCAGAAAGCAAGAAGGTAAATACGGTGTCACAGAAAATCGAGATCTTGCGCGGGCAACATGTCACTCTCAAGGCGTTGAGCGTGGACCATACTCCTGGACTAGCTGAGGCGGTACAGGACGGGGAGTTATGGAAGCGGTGGTACACCAAGGTTCCATCACCGAGCGAGATGGAAAAAGCCGTGGAAGAGCGCATTTCTTGGTATGACTCCCACGGGGCGCAGCTTTTTACGGTCTTTGATTCAGCCGGCACTACAGTGGGAATGACTGGGTATCAGGCCTTTGATCTGGGTAATAGGCGCTCACGAATCGGATACACCTGGTACAGGCAATCAGCGCAGAATACTGCGGTTAATGCAGACTGCAAACTGGCCCTCATGGGCCATGCATTTGAGCAGCTTGATTGCTTATCCGTGTTCTTCACCACCAACTCCTTTAACCGCGAAAGCCGCCGCGCGTTGGAATCCCTAGGGGCACATCTTGATGGAATCCTTCGTGGCCACCAGATACTCGATAACGGGTTAGTCAGAGATACCTGCGTGTATAGCGTGCTGCGGCATGAGTGGCCCGCAGTGAAAAATCACTTACAGTACAAGGTCGAATTAAAGTCCGGGAAGGACTAGGCCTGAGGAATCGACAACTAATAGTGCACAACATCTTTCGGGGTTGGCACGTGAGGTGTAGTTGAGCTTGTCTCGCCAGCAAAGCCGGAGCTTACTGTAGAGGCATCAGGGGGCCTCAAAACTACATAATTTTGCCGGTTAACCCGGTATTTTACCACTTAGGAGAGCAAAAGTGTCACCAACAATGGTGTGACACTTCGCTCTCCTTTTCGCTTCGGTGAAAGCATTATGGCGCCGATAGGATAAAACTTGTCAACCATTTACTTTCTGTTTGAAAGGCATGACATGTTAGCGAATGTGATTGCCCCGGATTCAGTCCTGGCTATCGTGCTTCAAGTCATAATCATTTTAAGTGCTTTGCTTTTGGGCACCCGCTATGGCGGGATCGGCCTAGGATTAATTTCTGGCATCGGCTTGATGCTGATGGTCTTCGTATTTGGCTTGGCACCGGGCGAGCCCCCCGTGTCGGTCATGCTTACGATCATTGCCGTTATCGGCTGTGCAGCCACACTGCAACAAGCACAAGGTTTGGAAGTGATGATGCAGCATGCGGAGAAGTTCTTGCGTGCTCATCCAGAGCGCATCACCATTTTGGCACCACTGACTACTTGGTTCCTTACCGTACTGTGCGGCACTGGCCACGTGGTCTACACCATGTTTCCGATCATTGAAGACATCGCGCTCAAAAAGGGAATCCGTCCTGAGCGTCCTATGGCAGTGGCCTCGACCTCGGCGCAGATGGGTATTACCGCTTCACCGGTGTCTGTGGCTACCGTTTCTCTTGCGTCGATCCTTGCGGAAAATGCTGGAGCTATCGACAAGGCTTATTCGATTCCGCAGATTCTTACGGTGGCGCTACCCGCGTCCTTGTGCGGTGTTCTTCTCGCCGCGTTATGGTCGCTGCGTCGCGGCAAGGACCTGGACAAGGATCCGGCTTTCCAAGAACGGATGAAAGACCCAGAGTTTGCCGCCAGCATCAATGAGAGCGCCGATTCGCTCATCGGTAAGGAATTTTCCCGCGAGGCTAAGCGTTCAGTAGTCGTTTTCCTCGTCGCTATTGCCTGCGTGGTCCTCCTCGGCGCCTTCGAGTTCCTGCGCCCACTGGTTCCTGGTGATGACGGCGAGCTGAGCCCTGTATCCATGAACCTAGTCATCCAGATGGTCATGCTCGTCGCCGGTGCCATCATCCTTCTTAGCTGCAAGGTAGATACTAAAAAGATTGCATCTACGCCAGTATTCAAGGCCGGCATGACAGCTGTATTTTCCGTCTTTGGTGTTGCGTGGATGGCAGATACGTTCTTCCAATCCCACATCGATGCACTGGAGACGAACTTGGGCTCTGTCGTTGAGGCGGCCCCTTGGACCTACGCCGTCGTGTTGGTAATTGTATCCAAATTGGTAAATTCGCAGGCTGCTGCACTGGTAGCAATTGCTCCCATTGGCTTGCAATTGGGCATTGACCCGGCTGTCATCGTTGGTTTCTACGGTGCGGCTTATGGTTACTTCATCTTGCCCACGTATCCTTCCGACTTGGCCTGCATCGGCTTCGATCGCACGGGTACGACGCGAATTGGCAAATACGTCATCAACCACTCGTTCCTTATCCCCGGAGCGATCTCCGTATTTACCTCCTGTGTGGTCGGCTCCCTCTTGGCCCAGGTTCTCCTGTAATCAGTCGCGAGACTTCGACTCCCGTACCAGCACGAAAGCATCCGTGCGGTACGGGATGTGCAGTTTTTGGCCGGCGGAAAAGCCCATGTGTTCGTAGAGGTACCAGTTCAAGTTGTGGGTCATGCGCTCGTGGATGGCCTCGTTATTTCTGAGCCAGTAGGAACGGGTGTGCATGAGTTGGTGGAGCTGTTCTGGGGTAAGCTCGTGGGTCCAGCTTAGACGGACCTCGCGGTCTAAGGTCCAGGGTGCTTTGTATTCGGGATAGAAGCCTGGCTTATGCACGTCGCCGGAGTGCATAATGCGGCTTAACCGAAGGATCCAGGGATCCGCGTGTACGTCGAGGGTATTCCACACTAAAAGGACGCGCCCGCCCGGCGCGAGGATGCGGTCCAGCTCGGCGGAAGCGGCGGCAACGTCGACCCAGTGCCAGGTTTGGGCGAGGCAGGCGGCGTTGAGGGAGGCATCGGCAAGCGCGGTGTGCTCGGCCGTGGCGCGGATGATGGGAATATCCAGGCGGCGGTGGAGCACGCGGGCCATGTCTGGAGATGGCTCGACCGCGAGCACGGTGGGATTGGTGAGGGACTCAGTGAGCTTGCCGGTGCCGGCGCCGATATCGGCAACACGGTGGGCTCCGGCGATGAGCTCAGCAACCTCGGGCGGGTAATGGGGGCGAACATCCTGATAGGTGTGGGCGCCGCGGTGGAAGGCGCGCGCTGCCTGGGTGCGCTGGGGATCGGTGCTGAAGGTAGGCTTCTGCTTCGCAGAGGGATTGCGGTAGCTGGGGAAGTGTTGGGGGTTGGGGTGGCGAGTCGACATAGCCTATCTAACCTACCTCGAATTAGAATGGCTCTTTATGACAACACTTCCAGAACCATCAGATCCGCGGTGGTTGCTGAAGACTGTGTTCTCCCGGCCTGGGATGACCATCCCCGCCGCTGTGTGCATGGCTATCTCCTTCGTGCTCAATGGCACAACACCGGTCATCGTGGGCTATGCCATCGATGAAGCGGTAGTACAAGGTTCGATCAAGCGACTGTGGTGGTGGCTTGCACTTCTGGTTTTGGCCTTCGCGGTTAATGTCGTTACTGGGTGGTGTGGCCGCGGACTCAATGCGCGCAGCATGCTGGTTATCGGCCACGACGTGCGCATGGCCATCACGGATCGGATTATGGATCCCAAAGGGATGGGCGGGCCGAAACGCACGCCAGGGGAGTTATTGGCCATTGCCTCGACCGATGCGACCCGTGTGCAGAACGCGGTGATGATGACGGTGTTCCCGGTGGCGGAGATTACGTCGATCATTTATGTCGCGGTGATGACCAGCCGGGTGAATGTGCCGCTAGGCGTGGCCATTTTATGCGGCGGCCCCATCGTGGTGTGGGGATCGCTGCGCTCGGCTGGTCCCTTGCGCAAGCGCTCTGGTATCCGGCAAGAAGCATTGGGCCGGGCGAGCGCGACGGCGACGGATATTGTCCATGGCCTGCGCATTATTAAAGGGATCGGAGCGATTGGCACGGTGCGCAAGCGGTATGCGGGCGATTCCGATGCCGCCTACGAGCGAACCGTTGAGGCCAATGCAGCGCAGGCTGGATTGAATGCTTCTACCGAAGCGCTCGGGTCCATCTATGTCATCGCCGTCGCGGTTGCCGCCGGCTACCTGGCGCTGGATGGGCAGATGAGCACCGGCGAGCTCATTATGATCATTGGCCTTACCCAATTCATCATTACCCCGATGACCATGCTGGGAAGGAATATTGCCTCCCGGTGGGCCGCGGCGCAGGCGAGTGCGCAGCGAATCGTGGGCCTGCTGGGCGCTCCTGGACTTCCCGAGGACGCTGCACCACAGGTGCCGGCGCTACGGCCGGGTATCACCGCCATCGATGGACATGCTCCGGAAGGACTGCGGGATTTGCCCCGGGAGAAATTCATCGTCGTGCCGCACGAAGTCATGCTGTTTGCCGGGACCGTACAAGATAATATTCATCCGGATGCGGATACGGCCGCACGGGCTCTAGAGGTGGCTGCGGGCGCGGATATTCCCGGTGGGCTTGACCGTGCCGTGGGTGAGCGCGGAAACAACTTGTCCGGCGGCCAGCAGCAACGAGTCGCCCTTGCCCGCGCCATCGCCGCGGATCCAGAGGTGCTTATTCTCTCTGATCCCACCACCGCGGTCGATTCCGTGACCGAGCAAGAGGTAGCCCACCGCGTTGCGGACTACCGGAAGGATAAACCCACCATCGTCTATACGTCGGCGCCTGCGTGGCATGCAGTGGGGGTGGAATCCTAATGCGTTTTCCCACCGCCACGTGGCCACAGGTGCGAAAGGTTGTGGCGCAGCAGTTATCGGCTATCCCGCACGCGCGCCGTCGCACCCTTATCGCCGTGGTGTTTTTGCTAGCCGGGGCAGCAGCCAATGTCACCATCCCGATCCTGCTCGGCAAAATTGTCGATGCCGTGACAACGGGCGCCAGCATCGCCCTCCTCGGAGTCCTGCTCATCGGGGTCGCCGCCGCATCTGCTACTTTATCGGCAGCGGGATTCTATGTTCTGTCCCAGCTGACCGAGCGCGTCATCGCGTCCCTGCGCGAGGATATGGTCTCTACGGCACTCGGCCTTCCCACGCACCGCGTCGAGGATGCCGGGACCGGAGACTTGGTATCGCGCTCTACCGATGACGTCGCGGAGCTTTCCGCCGCGGTTACAGAGACGGTCCCCGTGCTGGCAAAGTCCATTTTTGCCATTGCCTCAACGGCAGTAGCTCTACTTACGGTGGATTGGCAATACCTCGTGGTCATTGTTGCCGTGACCCCGTTGTATTTCTTCGCCGGCCGGTATTACCTGCGGCGCGCCCCTGACCGGTATGCCGCTGAGCGCGCCGCCATGGCGGACCGCGCCCGCCGGCTTTTGGAGGCGATCCACGGCAGGGACACGGTGCGCGCATTCCGCATGGAAAATACGATGCACGACCGGATCGGCGCGGCTTCAACGCGTGTGGTGGAAGAAGGGTATAACGCGCGCCGGACGATGATGGTGCTCCAGGCTCACCTCACCGGCATTGAACTGGTCTTATTGGCCAGCGGTTTGGCGGTGAGCTTTTGGGTGGTGCAGGCCAATGCGCTTACTGTTGGAGCGGTCACCGCGGCGATGTTATTGCTCATACGCCTGCGCGGGCCACTGATGGGGCTGATGCGCGTGCTAGATACGGTGCAATCCGGGTATGCCTCATTGGCGCGTATCGTGGGCGTGGTCATCGATCCGCCCGCGCCGGTACCGGATAGCGGTGCACCGAGGGGCGATGGCAGCGTTGATATGCGGGATATTTCCTTCCGCTATAGCGATAACTCTTGGGCCGTCGAGGGACTCAACCTTGCGATTAAGCCCGGCGAAACGGTGGCCCTCGTCGGGGCGTCTGGCGCCGGGAAATCCACCGTGGCTGCGTTGCTCGCGGGCTTGCGCGTTCCGGATCAGGGCACCGTGCTTGTCGATGGCGTCGAGGTTGCCCTGCTTTCCGATGCCGAGCGTATCCAGCGCCTCGCCCTCGTCTCCCAGGAGGTGCACGTCTTTTCTGGGAGTTTGCGCGAGGATCTTGCACTCGCAGCGCCACAGGCCACCGATGAGGAAATGGTGCAGACCCTACGCCAAGTGCAGGCTGACTGGTTTTTCGATCTGGAAGCGGGCCTCGATACCATCGTGGGCGCGCAAGGCATGCCGTTGGACCCGGTGGCGGCGCAGCAATTGGCTCTTGCCCGAATCGTGCTGCTGGATCCCCGCATTATTATCTTGGACGAAGCCACGGCGGAAGCAGGCTCGGTGGGCGCTGAATCCTTAGAGGACGCCGCAGAGACTGTGATGGAGGGTCGGACCGCCTTAGTGGTTGCGCACCGCCTGGATCAGGCTTCGCGCGCCGATGCCATCGTGGTCATGGACAATGGCCGGGTGGTAGAACAGGGTAGCCATTTAGAACTGCTAAATTATGGGGGCCGTTATAAACAATTATGGGCCGCTTGGCAGAAGGGACGAACATCATGAGACGGAGGCCGGTGCGCGCTGCGTTGAGCACCGCAGTCTTGTGCTGCGTGGCGGCGCTGGGCGTGTCATGCGCAAATAACGAGGAAGAATCGGGCTCGGCGGCACGCAGCGAAAGCACGCAAGCGCACGGTTCGGCTGCCTCGCAGCTCGGGATTCCTACCTCTGCGCCGCTCAGTGGGCCGGAACCAGGATCGCATACGACGATTAACCTTCCGTCCGGGCGCTCATTTATCCTCAGCGTGCCAGAAAAGTATACGTCCCAAAAACAGTGGCCAGTGGTCATGGCTTTTCACGGGTGGGGGCAGTCGGCGGAAAACCTGCGCGGCTATTCCCGCCTCGATGCGGCACAAGCCATCACCGTATTTCCCACGGGCAAGAAAAAGGCCTGGAGTCCCGCCCCGTACGCGGAAACCAGCGGGAGCGAGGACAAGAAATTCGTGCTCGATATCCTCGATTCCCTCCGCGCGACCTACAACGTCGATGATTCGCGGCTTTTTGCCACCGGCATGTCCAACGGCGGCGGTTTTGCTGCCTACCTGGCCTGCCAGATGCCCGGCATCTTCCACTCGGTTGCCACCATTTCCGCTGCTTATTACGAAGATATTCTGAAAGACTGCGCCCATGAACCGGTAGGGCGCCTGGATATGCACGGCACCGATGACCCCGTCGTGGGCTATTACGGCGGAACCCGGCACAAGACCAAATATTTCTCCGTCGAATCCGTCCTGGAGCAGGACCGCAAGCGCAATGAATGCTCGGAAAAGGTGGACACCAACCGCTTGGTCAATAATGCCCTCGATTTGCATTGGCGGGGTTGTTCCGCACCGCTGGAGCATATCCGCATCGGTGGCGGCTCCCACGTGTGGCCGGGTGGTCTTGGAGACAAAAATAATGAAGTAGGAAAGTTCTTCGCCACTGACCGCGTCTTGGACTTCTTCGGCATTCCGGGCAGGCCCGACGGCACCCGCGAAACTTAGGTCGCGCGGTAGGCCCGGAAAGAGGACCCAGGCACGGATCGCACGCGCTCTACGCAAATATCCGCGACGCTAAAAAAGCCTGCCCGGTGCGCCGCACTGTTCGGGCCGGTGGGCTCTGGAATTTGCGCTAGGTGAAAGCTGCGCGCACCATTGTCTTCCCGGTTGAGTTCTATGACCGCCTGCGCCGTGGTGCCTGAACCTGCGAAAAAGTCGAGCACCCGGGCATCGACTCCGCCACCAATGGCGATGAGGTGCTTGATTAGGCGCACCGGCTTGGGGAACTCAAAGATTCCCTCCACGCCCATGACGTCCTCTGCGTCGCGGCGGCCCGTGCGGGTTACCCCAAACCTCTGCCCATCGAGAATGGATCGCGGCCGTGCCCCTGCCTTCTTATAGTTCTTGGTGTAGACGAATCCGCGCCGAAAGACCAACTCATCGTAGCGTTTTTCCACCATGTCCTTGCCCCAGCGCCAGCGCGCTACCCGGCTGTGGCCAGCCGGTTGGTCCGGCCAATGTTGCGTGCCATCGGGTGAGGCAATGGGAAAATCCAGCGATGGCAGGTACCCCAGGGTCTTAGAATCTAAGCGCACCAAGGAGTATTTGCCGCGTTCATCCTCGTGGTTATATTTGGTGCTCGTGAAGCCCTCTGCATCCAGGTTAAACCCAGGGTTGTCTGGATTTTTGGCATAGCAGAGGATGTATTCGTGTTCTACGACCGCATACTTGGAATCGTTTTTTCCAGTGCCGGCCTTTTTCCAAATGAATTGCCCGGCATAGCAGCCCTCGCCAAAGACCTCGTCTAAAACCTTGCGGGTATTAGCAGCCTCGTCCTCTCCGATGGAGACGAATATAAAGCCGTTCTCCGCCAAGACGCGGCGCGCCAAGATGAGCCGCGGGAGCATCATGGACAGCCATTCGGCGTGCCACTGGGCATAGCTGCCGGATTTTACCTCGCGCCGCGCGCGGTAATTATCGCGGTAGACAAAGTCTCGGCCGGTGTTATACGGCGGGTCGATGTAGATAACATCAAAGGTCTCGCCCGTGGAAGCCCAGTGCTGTAGAACCGGCAGATTATCGGCCAAGTGGATGCTATTGGGAGAGGCGGTCACGCTGCTTAACGCAGCATCGAGCTCGAACTCGGCGGCTAGGGGAGCCTCCGCCGCAGCGCGCGCTGCCTGCTTGCCAGGCCACACCAACCCAAAGAATTCCGCGGCGTTGCCATCTGCACCAGGGCTAGTGTGCGTCATTTGCTGCCTTTTCCGTGCGAGCTGGTCATTGATCTCATTAATGCTATCACTTTAGAACCTCTGGCTAGCTTTGGTGGCGAAGCACCGGCAGTGTCGTTATCGTGGGCAGTGTTGCCGGTTAGGGCAATGGTTAGATGAAGTAAACAACGAAAGGATTAGCAATGGGTATCTTTGACAAAGCAAAGGAAGCACTGAACTCCGAAAAGGGCGAGGAAGTTACCAAGGAGGGCCTGGACAAGGCCGAGGACTTTGCCAAGGACAAGCTGGGCGAGGACAAGGCAGACCAGGTGGACAAGGCCCGCGATGCCATTGATGACAAGCTCGGCACCAATAATGACGGCGACGACGAGAACAAGTAGTTCGCGCCCTAATTTCTAATTAAATAACGCTTAAGCCCCGTTCCAGACAGGAGCGGGGCTTAAGCCTATGTCTATGGCCGATTTTTCAGGAAAACGCGGTCTAATTGGGCTGGAGAAAAATGTGTTCTTTAAATCCAGCCTTGAGTTTGGGCTTTCGTCGCTGCCTCGTAGCGATTATTTGCATCGGTTTTTGTCATGATACTGGACACGACGTTGCGTACACTGCCTGGACTAAGATGCACTTTGCGCGCCAGTTCTGAGGAAGTCACCCCAGATAATAAAAGCCGCGCGATTTCTCGTTCCCGGGGTGTGAGCGGGTTGTCCGGGGTAAAAAGACTCTCTCGTGCCAGGGCAGGATCGATTACCCGGAGCCCAGCCTTTACTCGGCGAATTGCCTCCGCAAGTTGTTCTGGGGGAGTGTCTTTGACTATGAATCCAGCGATGTCAGCATCAATAGCACGTTTTACATAGCCGCCGCGGCCAAAAGTAGTAACGATGAGGCATTTGCATGGACTGCCGGAGAGCTCTTCAGCGACGTCTAGACCGCTCTTTCCAGGCATCTCAATATCGAGTAGAGCTACCTCTACATTGTGCTTGGCGACGAGCCCCGCAACCTCGTTGCCCGTTGCGCATTGAGCAACTACGTCAATATCTGGTTCGGTAGTTAGGAGAGCAACCAGGGCACCGCGAACCAATGATTGATCCTCTGCGATAAGGATACGGATGGGTGGAGATGTCTCAGCCATCGGACTCCACTTCACTGTCTAAGGGTAGTAACTCAGTATCACCATTCATAGTAATCAGCGCTACGGTGCGGTCGTCCTTCCTCATAATAATCAACTTTCCACCGCTGTCCTCCATTCGCTTGTGCAGCCCGTGTAGCCCGCCACTTTGGCACTGCTTTTTCGGATCGAAGCCGCAACCATCGTCTACGACTTGGAGCTTATTCTGGGTTATGCTCACCCAGCAGTGCTGTGCTCCTGAGTGGCGAATAACGTTAGTGGTGAGTTCGCGTAATGCCCAGGAAAAGGCGGCGTCATAAAGTCCTACAGCTTGGACGTTGGCAGGAAGATGCGCTTGAATCCCTGTAGTATCGAATGCTCGTCGTGCTGCCTGAACTTCTCCTTCGAAGGTCGGCATGCGCATCCGGGTAACTGTGGAGCGGACTTCTGCCAAACTCTTACGGGAAAGGTCACTTATTTCTTGAAGCTCGTTTCGAGCTCGAGTTGGATCTACGTCTACTAGCCGCTGTGCCAACTCAGATTTTAAATTAATGACGGTAAGCGAGTGACCGAGCAAATCGTGAACGTCGGTGGCAATGTCTTCGCGTTGGCGAGCGAGATCGAGTTGATGCTCTAAATCCGTGCGCGAGTCTTCTCTTTGAGACATTGTGCCTAGCAACACCAGCAAAATTGGCCAGCCGAATATCACAATGAATGTCCCTAAGAGGTCCTGCGAATCGACGCTCCATAAGGCACCTGTGACTACGAGTCCGGTAAGAAGTACCCATAATAATGCCCGACGCAGCGGTAATTGAAACCCGAGGAAAGCAGCTAGATAGGGCACAAATGTCGTAGCATAAACTCCGAAGAAGGGTATGGAGATAAGTGCTATGAGCGCTAAGGCAGACCATCGAGCAGCCAAGCGATAACGTAAGTTCCAGCCCCGCGGGTAGTAAGTCACCGAACCAAAGCTGAAGAAATATAGGGCGCTGAAAGCGATAACACAGGCAGTGGAACCTAGGCGCTGCGTAGCGTCCACACCAGGCTGATTGAAATTGAGAATTAAGCCGAAGAGCAGAAATATAAGCCAAACGCTGGCAAACACCGCATTATTTGTAGCGAATCCCTTGAAGGGCGAGTGGAATGAATTCATTACATTCGTGATTTGTCGCGGTGGAGCAGCATTGCGCAGGCTCCGACGAAAATTGCGGTCCATACGGCGAAGTTTAGTCCCGCGCTCCACAAGGAATGGTTAACCGTGCCATCGGCATCATTGAGCAGTTGCATCCCTTCTGCCAATGGCCATTGAGCCAACACGACTGGGCCAAAAAGGGGTGTAAAGCGGCCAAACTCCATAAGTGAGGAAGATAGAGGGATAAAGACATTGGCGGCGAACAGCAGGAGGACAATAGAGGAAGAAGCAATGGCCACGGAGTTATCCGTCGGTAAAGCAAGTGCCCATATCATTCCATATAAGCCAAAGGGAATAGAGACAACAGCGCACGCAAGAAAGGACAGAACCCATTGGTGGGGCTCCATGTCAGCCTTAGTTAATGCACCAGTGAGAAACACTGCTGCAATGGGGAGCAGAGCTTGCAATGCTATGGATGTGATATTCGCCCAGAGGATCTGGTGAGGGCGCAGCGGAGTAAGCGCTAGTTGGCGTCTCCAACCGGACCGAGCATCAGTGACTGAAGAAGCAGCGGCTCCCACCGCACCGGCGACGCCACCGTACAGGGCCATGCTGATCATTTGGAGAGCTGCAAAGTTACCGTTGTGAATAGGAAGGCTGCCAAAGTCCATTAGTGTGCCGAAAAGTAAATAGAAAAATACCGGCAAAATGGTGGTGAAAAATAGCGGGGCGAGGTTGCGGCGCAGCCGGAGGAAATTGTACCCAGCAAAACGCATTGTGTTACTCAACGCAGGCGCGGTGGAACTATTAGACATGGTTGGAATCTTTCGTTTGGGGGGCTGGCGGGAGGAGAATTGGATTAGTTGTGCTCATCGGTGAGAGCGAGGAAAGTATTTTCCAGACTATGAGCGCTAATGGTGAGGTCATAGGCGCCTGTGTGGTTAAGAAGATGACGGGCCAGTGAATCCGAATCTGAGGTAGTCATTTGAATGTGATCTCCAGTGCGGGTGACTTCGGTAACGCCTGGTAGCGCACTCATTGGAGGGATACTGCCGTCAAATTGGGCCGTAATTCTTCGGACCTCGCCGCGGCTACGTATGTCAATTACCTTGTCATCGGCCACAACTTCCCCTTTGTGCAAAAGCACTATCCTTTCAGCAAAATTGTCCGCTTCTTCGAGATAGTGTGTCGCGAAGAAGATGGTGCGCCCGAGCTCAGCCTGGTGCTGCATGGACGCCCAAAAATCCCGGCGAGCGCCTGGATCCATACCGGCAGTCGGCTCGTCAAGGATGAGTATCTGTGGGTCACCCAGGAGCGCAAGCGCGAAACGAAGACGTTGTTGCTCGCCGCCGGAGCACTTGCCCACTCGTCGAGACAATATCGGTTCTAAGTTGGTGTGATGTGCGACCTCGCCAATGTCTAGGGGCTGGGCAAAGGTAGCGGAAATCATCTTTAAGGTATCGCTTACGGTGAGCTCGGGGAGAAGACCTCCGGATTGGAGCACCGCTGCTAGCTGTGTGTTGTTGATCGCTTCCTGGGGGCTTTTGCCTTGGACTGTAATAGCGCCGGAAGAAGGTTCGGTAAGGCCCAAGATAAGGTCAATGAGTGTGGACTTTCCAGCGCCGTTGGAACCTAACAACGCTACGATTTCTCCGGTGGCGATGGAGACTGATACGTCATTCAGTGCTCGCACTGAATGCGAGGAGTTCGCTGCGAAGACTTTTTCTACGTCGCGTACCTCAATCGCTGTTGAGGAACCTGAGTTAGGGATACGTGTAGTTTTCATGTCTTGCACTTAACTACGTTTGCGCTTTTAATAGCAGGGGTCGTGTCACGAAGTTTCCATGACAATTGTCATCGGTGGATACGTTAAGCTGATTATGTGATTACTACTCTCGCATCCGCAATCGTCTTATTTATCGTCACCAATATCGACGATATCGTTGTTCTCTCGCTGTTCTTTGCCCGTGGCGCGGGCAGGAAGGGCACGACCAAAGCCATTCTTTTGGGGCAATATCTGGGATTTTTAGGGATCCTCGCGGTCTCTGTAGCACTTGGCCTGGGACTTAGCGCTATTCTTCCGGAAGACTGGATACGCTTTTTCGGGCTTATTCCCTTGGCCATTGGCCTCTGGGCAGCCTGGGAGGCCTTTCGCGGGGAAGAGGACGATGACGTTTCCGGAAAGAAGCTCAGCGTCGCTGCGGTAGCCGGGGTCACCTTTGCCAATGGCGGCGATAATATCGGAGTGTACCTGCCGGTATTTACCACGTCTTCGCCCTCAGACATCGCGGTGTACTGCATCGTATTCCTCGTTTTGGTCGCCGGCCTTGTAGCGGTAGCGAAGTTCGTGGCCACACGGCCAGCCGTAGCAGAAGCGCTAGAGAAGTGGGAGAGCGTGTTATTTCCCACGGTGCTTATCCTATTAGGCCTTGCCATCCTTTTTGCGGTGTAGACGAGGCATACAGAAAATCCCACGGCCGAGGAGTTACTCCATAGCCGTGGGATAATTTGTCGGGCTAACAGGATTTGAACCTGCGACCCCTACACCCCCAGTGTAGTGCGCTACCAAACTGCGCCATAGCCCGGCGTCGCATTATTTGTTGCGACTGCCCTAGATTACATCAGGATAATTCCACAGTGAAATCTAGGCCGTGACCTGCATTAAAGCTCGCCGGTGGAATAGACCCATGCGCCATTAAGGCGCCGGAAAGACGATCGCTCTCGCTGGGAGCCTACCGCCTCACCCTTGTAGAAGGCCTCAAATTCCACGATGCCTTCATAGTCTACAAGGCCACCGCGCTCGGTATCGAGGATATCGAGGCGGTAGAACCGGATGGGGGAGTCGGCCAAGTCCAATGAGCTCGGCCGAGTCACCGGATCCCAGGTGCGCAGGAGGTAGTCCTCATCGCCGCTGACGAAGGCGCTAAAGCGTGACCGCATGAGGGCCTCCGCCGTGGGAGCTTTGGCACCAGCGTGGTACTTGCCGCAGCATTCGCCAAAGCTCAGCCCGCTCGTGCAGGGGCAGCGGCGGGAATCGGCGATGGGGTTGAGGGCCACCATTAGTTGGCGTCCACGATATCGGTGATGGTGGCGCCGGCGGCCATGCGCTCGATGTCGGTATCGCGCGCGGCTACGCGCAGTGCATCGACCTCGGAATCGTCCAAGGAGCCTTTTAGTTCGATGCGGCGCTCGAAAGAGGTGGAACCGGTCTGGGTGATGGTCACGTGGACATCGTCAAGCGCAAGCTTCTTGCCGGCTTCCTTGATGGCCTGGGTGGAGGCAGCTGCCAAGGCCGACATGAGCAGGCCGGTTGCGGTAAAGCCCTTGCCCTTGCCGCCTTCCTTTTTGGTCCGGTCCGCGGTAACGGAATGATCATTGTGGCGCACCACGACACCGAATTTGGTGCCGATAGCAGGGCTGGCAACGGCGGCATCCGTACCCACTTCCTCGGGTTCATAGTCGGGGACGATAAACTGCCGCGACCATGCACCGATGAGATCAGCGGCGCGGGCCGCCGTACCCTGTTTCGTCAGCAGGTGATCGGCCTTATCCAACGAGACGAGGGACTTGGGATAGCGGGTCATGCGGAAAATATTTTGCGCATTGTCGATGCCCACCGTTTGGTCGATGGGAGAATGCAGGGACAAGAGTGGCTTGCGCAACCGCGGCAGGTATTCCTCTGGGTTGGTTTCTGCCAAATCCTCTAGGAATTTACGCGAAATGGTCAGCGCCCTGCCGCCTAGGACGACCTCGACCTCGCCATTAGCGTCTACCTCGCCGATCTTATCCGCGTAGTGCAGCACGGAGTGCGCCGGATCGAAGGGGGCGCCGATGGTGGCAACGGCCCGAATCTTTTTCATTGCCGTGGCGGCCTTGAGCACCGCTGCGCCACCCAAGGAGTGACCAATGAGCATCTGTGGTGCGGAATAGTGTTCTTCTAGCCAGTCCGCGGCGGCGCGGATATCGTCGACATTCTGGTTAAACGTGGTGTCCGCAAACTCGCCTTCTGATTGCCCCAAACCGGGAAAATCAAAGCGCAAGGTGGCGATACCGAATTCCGTTAATTGCTTCGAGGTGCGGGCCGCGCCAGGGGTATGGCGCGAGCCGGCAAAGCAATGCGCGAAGACGGCGAAGGCGAGAGGGGGAGCATCAGGAAAGTCGATGGTTCCTGCCATCTCGGTTCCTCGGCTGGACGGCAGCTTAACATTGACGGATTGCATGGCACCTACAATAACGGCCCCATAAGTTCCAAGCCAGATGAGGTTGACTAGAGTCGTAGGCAGCCAGCCCCTAAAGGAGGAATTGTCGTGGGAGCATTCGATTGGTTCTGGAAAGCGATGGGCTCGCAAAGCGAGCGAAACGATAAGAAATCCAAGGCCATCGTGGATGAAGCTCGCTCCGCCGCGGAGAAACTCGCACAGAGCGACGATGCTGCCGTAGCTCAAGCCGCCCGCGATGCGGTGCGCGGCGGCGAGGTCGCTGACAAGGCGCAATTCCTCGGCGCCTTGGCCGTCGCGTGCGAACGCACCCTGGGCTTACACCCGTTTACCGTGCAATCACAGGCGGTACTGCGCCTGCTTACCGGCGATGTCATTCAAATGGCCACCGGTGAGGGCAAAACGCTCGTTGGCGCGATGGCAGCAACGGGTTTCGCGCTGACCGGAAAGCGGGTCCACGTCGTGACGGTCAATGACTATCTAGCCAGCCGCGATGCCGAATGGATGCGACCTGTCGTGGAATTTTTTGGCCTGCAGGTAGCTTCCGTGACAGAAAGCATGAGCGCGGATGAGCGCCGCGTTGCCTATGCGCGAAATATTATCTACGCCCCCGTGAATGAACTGGGGTTTGACCTGTTGCGCGATAATCAGATCACCGAACGCGCACAGGCGGTGCAGGCTCCTGGCGATGTCGCCTTGGTAGACGAGGCCGATTCTGTCTTGGTGGACGAGGCCCTCGTGCCGCTGGTGCTGGCTGGAAATCGCCCCGGTGAAGCGCCCACTGGGCAAATTACCAATGTGGTCTCCCGCCTCCGAGAGAACCACGAGTACGTCATCTCGGATGACGGGCGCACGGTGCAGCTTACCGATTTCGGCGCAGCCCGCGTGGAGCGAGAGCTCGGCATCGATTCCCTTTATTCCGAGGACACTATCGGTACCGTCCTAGTCAAGGTCAACTTGGCGCTGCACGCAAAGGCGCTGTTGATCCGCGATATTCACTACATCGTGGTGGACGGCAAGCTGCAGCTTATCGATGCCTCCCGTGGCCGCGTCGCCGATCTGCAACGCTGGCCCGACGGGCTGCAGGCAGCTGTAGAGGCCAAAGAGGGCTTGGAAGTCTCTGAGGGCGGGCGCATCCTCGATACGATTACCCTGCAAGAACTCATGCGCCGCTACCCGCTGGTCTGCGGAATGACGGGTACTGCGGTAGAGGCCACCGACCAGTTGCGGCAGTTTTATGACCTGCACGTGTCCGTCATCGATCGGAACAAGCCACTAGAGCGCTTTGATGAGCAGGATCGTATTTTTGCCACCATAGGGGAGAAGTCGGCGGCCATCGTCGAAGAAATTGCCCGCCTGCACGATGCTGGTCAACCAGTGCTTGTGGGAACCCAAGACGTAGCGGAATCAGAAAATTTGGCTGAGGCCTTGCGCGATAGAGATATCGAAGTCAACGTGCTCAACGCCAAAAATGACCGCGAAGAGGCACAGATAGTTGCCGAAGCAGGCGATATTGGGCGGGTAACTGTCTCCACACAAATGGCCGGCCGCGGTACCGACATCAAGCTCGGTGGTGCCGATGAGGCCGACCACGATGAGGTGGCCGAGCGCGGCGGCCTTGCCGTGATCGGAACCTCTCGGCACCGCACCGCGCGGCTCGATAACCAGCTGCGTGGGCGTGCAGGGCGGCAAGGGGACCCAGGCTTGGCCCTATTTTTCGTCTCCCTGGAAGATGATGTGGTGCAACAAGGCGGCGCTGGGGAAAAGGTCAGCGCGCAACCTGGCCCTGGCGGGCTCATCGAATCCAAGCGGGTGCAGGACTTTGTCGCCCATTGCCAGCGGGTGACAGAGGGCCAGTTGCTAGAGATTCACGCCCAGACCTGGAAGTATAACCAGCTCTTGGCGGATCAGCGCATCATCATCGATAAGCGCCGTGCAGCGCTATTGGACACAGACCAGGCGTGGCAGGAACTAGCCGAGCGCGCCCCAGAGCGGGCGAGCGAGCTTGCGGATATCCCGGAGGCGGCGCGCATCCAGGCGGCGCGCGAAATCATGCTGTATCACCTAGACATGGGCTGGGCCGATCACCTCGAGCTGCTCGATGATGTGCGCGAATCCATTCACCTGCGCGCCATCGCGCGCGAGACCCCGATCGATGAATATCACCGCATTGCGGTGCGCGAGTTTAAGGACTTGGCGCAGCGGGCGGTGGATCAGTCAGTAGAGACCTTCAGACAGGTGCCTATTGACTCTGAGGGGGCACACCTTGCAGACTCAGGATTGAACCGTCCAAGCGCAACGTGGACCTATATGGTCTCTGATAACCCCCTTGCGGGGCAGGGAAATTCCGTGTTGAGCGGCATCGGAAACATTTTCCGGTGAAATAATTGCCCACTGAGAGATCACAGACTCGGAAGAGTCGCTATTATTGGTATAAGTAACTCAAAACTAATCCCCGGAGGTAACAATGAGCGAGAACACCGGAACCCCGGAACCACAGGTGGAGACCACCTCTGTATTCCGCGCTGACCTGCTCAAGGAAATGGAAAATGGCACCAAGGGAACCGATACCTCTGCGGTAGGTACGGAAAACCTGGAAGATGGCCAGGCGTTGCTCGTCGTCAAGCGCGGCTCCAACGCCGGTGCCCGCTTCTTGCTTGACCAGGACACCACCACGGCAGGGCGCCACCCGGAGGCAGATATCTTCCTGGATGATGTCACCGTTTCCCGCCGCCACGCTGAATTCCGCAAGAACGATGACGGCCAATTCGAGGTAGTAGACGTGGGATCCCTGAACGGTACCTACGTCAACCGCGAGCCGCGCAATTCGCAGGCGCTCGAGGTTGGAGATGAGATTCAGATCGGTAAATTCCGCCTCGTATTCATCACCAAGCAGGACTAAAACTGCAGCAGACAAACCGTTTTGCCGTCCTTGGTTAAAGCGGTTTAGTCTCCTTTTTATATCCAACGACTACTGAGACACCTGTAAAGAGATAGACACAGTGAGCGCAGCAGAATCCGCGGCGGCATCAGCTCGCCGCAAGAGCCCGAACACGAAGAAGGCTAAGACCATGTCCATTGGCGTGGTCTTAGAAACGCTGAATCAGCAATTTCCTGATGTCACTGTGTCTAAAATCCGCTTCCTCGAATCAGAGGGGCTGATTTCTCCCCAGCGCACCGCCTCCGGCTACCGCCGGTTCACGCAGGAAGACGTGGATAGGCTGCGCTACATCTTGACCACCCAGCGGGATAACTACACCCCGCTCAAGGTCATTCGCGAGCAGCTGGAAGCAATGGATTCCGGCCAGGTCACCGCCATTGTTTCTGCTGGCAATGCGGAGACCTTGCTGTCCCCGCAGCAGTTCAAAGCACCCGCGGTAACGCGCCTGACCGATGCCGAGGTAGCAGAGCAGGCGGGGGCATCGGAAGCGGATATTGCCTCTTTTATCAAGGACAAGCTGATTAAGCCGGATGCCGCGGGATTTTTCAATACCGATGACGTGGCCATTGCCTCTGCCGCAGTAGCGCTGCAGGCCTTCGGGTTTAGCTCTAGCCAGCTGAAGTCCCTGCGCAATAGCGCACGCCGCCAAGCGGATTTGATTTCCCAGGTCGCAGCCCCCGTGGCGCACTCGAATTCCGATACCGCCCACCAGCAGGCAGAGGAACTTTCCCAGCAGATGACGGCGCTGGTCGTTTCTTTGCATGCCACCCTGGTAAAGACGGATTTGCGCCACGAATTTAACGCCTAACTCACCATGGCCGCCTCCCGTGTGAGAGAGTGGTAGCTATGAGTGATGTAACCCTTGAATTTCACGGCATTCACCAGCTTGGGCCAGAAGATGATGTCTGCGCACTGCTGCGTTGGCCCGAAGAAAATCGCCTCATTCCCGTCTGGCTTTCGGCCGTAGACGGAATTCAATTGGCTACCGTTTTTGCTGACCAGCGCCCGAACCGCCCCACGACCCACGATCTTCTGTGCGAGGTCTTGGAGGCTGCAGGCGGCGTCGAGGCCATCGAGATTGTCAACCACCATCAAGGCACCTTCATGGTGGATATTCAGTCTGCGCAAGGCGAGGTTTTTGATGCGCGTGTAAGCGATGCCTTGGCGGTAGCCGAGTACTTTAAGGTGCCCATCGTTGCCGAATCTGCGCTCTTGGCGCAGGTATCCGTCTTCGCCAGCGAGGAGGACATCAAGGAATACTTCGACCTTGAGCTTCCTACCCCCACGCAGGACTGGGAAGATAGCGATGCCTCCTCTGCCGAGGAAAGCACCTCTGCATCCGGAAACGCGCAGGCCGATGCCGATTTCGAAGAGATGATGCGCAGCCTTGGCATGGATGAATCCGATTTCCACACGGGGGAAGAAGACGAAAAAAATTAATGACACGCGTGTGACTAATGGTGACAATGTGGTTTTTAAAGTCTAAAGTTGTACTCGAAGGTTAAGCAAGCACCGCTTGACGGGGGTGTGCGCTTGGCATTTAATTGATCTTTAGAGCTTCCAACAAACCCCATTGGAGTAATTACGTGAGCATCACCGAGGACACTCAGTCCGAGTCCCAGTACGTCCAAGAATCCCTCTTTGATGTGGGACCGGACGAAGAAGTGGGGTACCGCGTGCCCATCGCTTGCCAGGTTGCTGGCATCACCTACCGCCAGTTGGACTACTGGGCACGCACCAACCTGGTCAACCCCTCCATTCGCACCGCACGCGGCTCGGGCTCGCAGCGCCTATATTCTTTCAAGGACGTCTTGGTCCTCAAGATTGTCAAGCGCTTGCTCGATACCGGAATCTCCCTGCAGAACATCCGCCTAGCCGTGGAATCGCTGCACGACCGCGGCGTCAATGACTTGGCGGAGCTCACCCTCGTCTCTGATGGCACCACCGTGTACGAGTGCCGCTCCAATGATGAGGTCATTGACCTTCTCGCCGGCGGCCAGGGCGTCTTTGGCATCGCAGTGCCGGGAATCTTGAAGGAACTGTCCGGCACGATTACGTCCTTCCCCGCAGAGCGCATCGAGGAATTGCCCGAGGACAACGTGGTTGGCTTGGATGAGCTCGCCGCTCGCCGCAATCGCAAGAGCTCCTAAGTCCTCTTAATAGGTTCTCCCTCCAGACCCCAGCTCACGGGGGTGGAGGGAGAATTTTTTGTTTAAACCCCAGCGGCCTTATCGATTGCCGCGTTGAGGTCCTCTTGCGTACCTGCATCGACGCTGGTGAAGTTGTCAGTGGCGTTCTTTAGCTGTTCATCGATTGCCCCTGGGCCCACGTGGACAACGGATAGCTCTACGTTGTCTGACTTCGCGCCGTCAAGAGCGGCGGCAAACTGGGCATCGTCCATATCGAGCTCGGTGCCCGTTGTCACAAGGAGCACCCGCGCCTTCTGGTTGGTACCGGCGGCCTGATCCGCAGCGGTGTTCAGCGCGGCAATTGTGGCGCTGCGCGATTGCGGCACGCCACCGGTGCCGAATGCCGCGAGCGTATCCGGAACCGCAGCGCCATTGCCGAATCCGAGGTTATCGCGGTAGCCCACCGTGGCGGCTTCCGAGATAGGAGACGAATAGTTCCAGAGAGCAACCTGGCTATTATTCTGGCTCAGTTTTCCCGCGGTGCTCGAAAGCGCTTGTTGCGTTGCATCAAACATCGCGGTCATATTCGCGGAAGTATCAACGAGCAGGAGGGTATTGGGCGCCAGTTCCACGGTGGAGGAGGGAGCTGGGGAGGAAGTATCTTTGCCTGCTTCGGCGCCGTCGGTTGTCGAAGGTTGCGGAGCATCGGTGCCCGACGTACTAGGAGTAGAGGAGGCGGCCGCGGTGCTGCTTTCTACAGTGGATTCGGATGCGGTCTCGGCGGCCGTAGTGTCGCCGGAATCATCGCCATCACGCATTAAGAAAACCACCAGTGCAATGACGGCAAGGATCGCGATGATGGCAACCGCGACAACCCATCCGGCGATCGCGAATTTGTTTTCCCCGTTTGAGTGCCGTGCCATGTAATGCCTTTCTCCAAAGTCTCCCGAGCCAGCGCGTGATGCGTTTAACCTAGTGTATCTGGGAGTAAGCCGTTTCCATTACTGCGACAAGCCGCTCGCGCAGCGGTTGGGCGCGCTGGGCCAAGCCGCGTTGACGATTGACGTATATTGCCTTTCCCTCCGGCGTTTCAATGGGCACTACCCCAAGGCCCCAGTCGCGGCAATCGTACGGGGAGGCCTCCATGTCAAGGATGCGGGCATCGATAGCCAGATCCAGGCAATCGAGGAAGAGATCACCTGGGACCAAGGGCCCCAGCTTCCATGCCCATTTATAAAGATCCATGCTCACGTGCACGCAGCCTGCCTGGTCGTTGGCTGGTTGATCCTCGCGGTGGAGCACCGTCAGATTGAGCGGGCGCGCCGGCGGGGTAAAGAAACGGAAGGCATCATAATGCGAGCACTTGAGGGAGTGAGTATCCACGACGCGGTTGGTCCCTTCGGCGCCTAAGCGCAGCGGGAGATCGTGGCGCGGGGAATCGGTGTGGTAGACCATCGCCCATTCATGCAGGCCAAAGCAATCAAAGTGCACCGGGTTGGTGGCAGAGCGCCGCAGCAGATTCAGAATATAGTCAACGGAGCTGCCGCGGCGTTGCATATAGGACTCCACGTCCACGGTGATGCCGTCCGGGGTCTCGCGGTAGTCGCGCCAGCTAGCTTGGGGCGCGTCGCCCTCGAGCGCCATGCCGATGCCCGGGTGCCAACGCTTTAGATGCGATGGGCGCACCGGGTAATACTCAAAGAGGAAATCAAACACCGGGTGATAGCTGCCCGGATGGCGAAACCGCTCCAGGCGGTCCGTTGCCCGCCGTTCGTGCTCATCCATGCGGGCGGTCCAGTCAGCGGTAGATAAAACCTGCATGGGCCTATCCTCCTTTCTATTGCGCCAGCGCTTAGCGACGCCGCCCCTTACCCCTCCTGGCTCCACCAACCTGCCGCTTCTGTTGGCGTGGGGGTTGTTTCTTTTGTTGCTGGCCCGAGCCGTGCGAACCGTCTTGGCCCGGCGGTGGAAGGGCCGGTCCGTGCGGTTTGCGGGCGCCGGTGACCGTGCGCAGCTCGGGAGCGCCGGCCGGGTTATCGCGGTGGGAAATATCGTATTCGGTAGCGTTCACACCGGCCTTTTTGATGAGGGCAGCTACTTCTGAACGCTGTTCATCGGTGACCAGGGTAACCACCGTGCCTGTGGCGCCGCCGCGGGCCGTGCGCCCTGCGCGGTGCAGGTAGGCCTTGTGTTCGGCCGGCGGATCCACGTGGACGACGAGGGAGACGTCTGCGATATCGATGCCGCGTGCTGCGATATCGGTGGCAACGAGGACGGGAATGGAGCGATCGGCAAAGCCGGAAATGGCGCGGGTGCGCGCGCCTTGGCCCTTATCCCCGTGGAGTGGATAGGCGTTGATGCCGACGCGCCTTAGCTTTTTCACCTGCCTATCCACGCCGTGCTTCGTTCGCATGAACATAATGGTCTTGCCCGCGCGTGCGGCGATGCGCATAACCACCTCGTTGCGGGCGGGGCGATCCCCGACGAAAAACAGGTGGTGCGACATCGATTCCACCGCCGCGGTCACCGGTGCGGTGGAATGCACCACGGGATCGTGCAGGAATTGCTCGACGAGCTTATTGACGTCTCCGTCGAGGGTCGCCGAAAACAGCAACCGCTGACCGGTGGGCGGGGTGTAGTTTAAGAGCTTGCGCACTTGGGGAAGAAACCCCATATCGGCCATCTGGTCCGCCTCGTCCAAAGTAGTGATCTGCACCTTGTCAAAGGACAACCTGCCTTGGGCGATGAGATCCTGGGCGCGACCAGGTGTAGCGACCAAGAGATCCACTGGGCGCGCCAAAGACCGGATGTGGTGGTTGATATTGACGCCGCCGACCACCGCGAGGACGCGCAGCCCTAATGCGGTGGCGGGCTCATCGAGGCGTTGTTGGATCTGCGTCGCCAACTCACGGGTGGGGGCGAGGACGACCGCACGGGGGTGGCCCGGGGTCGAGGCACCCGAGCCAGCCAATCGGGCCAGCGTGGGAAGCCCGAAGGTAAAGGTCTTTCCGGATCCGGTAGGCCCGCGGCCGAGTACGTCCTTGCCCGCAAGTACATCCGGGATGGCTGCGGCTTGGATGGGAAATGCTTCCGTGATTCCTTGGTCGTTCAAAACGTGAACCACGCGCTGAGGTAAGCCGAGTTCGGCAAAAGTAGTCATCGTTGGGCAATTCTAACTGGTGGGTGCGCAAAATTCCGCATCGGCCAGCGCACGATTGGGCACCCTCTTTATGAGTGAGAAATGCCATAGCAAAAATAGGGCTCTACTTTAGGTATTTCACTGGTTATTACCTAACGTGGAAGGTGGTGCTGGGAAGCACACACGATTTATTCCTCCACTCACCGGCCCATCCCAGGGCCACAACGAACTGTTAAGGAGTCGTCTCCATGGCTCAAGCACAAGCATCCACAGCCAGTTCTTCTTCCCACTCCTCGCCGCAGGAATCTACCGAACCCACGAAAAAGGAGAAATTTCACCTTGATGCCGTGTGGTTCGCGCTGGCCTTCCTGGCCCTAGCGGCCGTCTTACTTATCCCGATCCCGGGACTCGACTGGCCCGCTAAAGTGGCCCTAGGCATGCTGGCCTTCGCGGTGATCATGTGGGTGACCGAGGCCGTGAGCTATCCGGTGAGCGCACTGTTGATCGTCGGCCTTATCTCCCTACTTTTGGGGCTCGGGCCGGATCCAGAATCCGATGGTATCTATGGCACCTCTAATGCCCTCAAGGTCGCGATGGCAGGATTTTCCTCGTCTGCGGTAGCGCTCGTGGCCGCGGCGCTGATCTTGGCCGGAGCGATGCAGGCTACGGGCCTGCACAAGCGGATTGCGCTGTACGTGCTGAAGATCGCGGGGGAGAAGACCTCCCACATCGTTATCGGCGCCATCGCGATCGCCATCATCTTGGCCTTCTTCGTTCCCTCTGCCACCGCGCGTGCGGGCGCCGTGGTGCCTATCTTGCTCGGTATGGTAGCCGCCTTCGGCCTATCCTATGAGTCGAAGCTGGGTGCCCTACTCGTCATTACCGCAGCGCAGGCCGTCTCGATCTGGAATGTAGGTATTAAAACCGCAGCCGCACAAAACCTCGTGGCGGTGGGCTTTATCGAGGATCAAATGGGGCAGTCGGTCTCCTGGGGGCAGTGGTTTATTTGGGCCGCGCCCTGGCCCATCCTGATGTCCGTCGCGTTGTACTTCATCATGCGCGCCGTCATCAAACCGGAAACGGAGCGCATTGAGGGAGGAAAGGAGCTCATCGCCAAGCAGCTAGAGGACCTTGGTCCCACCTCACCGGAAGAGAAAAGACTCATCGGGTTTTCCCTCCTCCTGCTCTTCTTCTGGGCCACGGAGGGACTGCTGCACCCGATTAGCTCGGCCGTCATTACCGCGGTGGCCGTCGCCCTGATGCTGCTGCCGAAGATTGGCGTATTTACCTGGCCAGAGGCCCAAAAGTCCGTGAGCTGGGGTACCCTCATCGTCTTTGCCATTGGTATTTCCCTTGGCTCCTTCCTGCTGGATACTGGCGCTGCCACGTGGCTATCAGAAAAGACCTTCGGGTTAATGGGGCTGGATTCGCTGCCGATTCTGGCAACGATTGCGCTGGTATCGCTATTTAATATCCTCATCCACTTGGGCTTTGCCTCAGCGACGTCGCTGGCCTCCGCGCTCATCCCGGTCTTTATTGCCTTGGCTTCCACGCTGGATGTGCCCAACGGCGGCATCGGCTTCGTGGTCATCCAACAGTTCGTCATCTGCTTCGGATTCTTGCTGCCTGTCTCGGCGCCGCAGAACATGCTGGCCTATGGCACCGGTGCCTTTAGCACCAAGCAATTCCTGCGCTCTGGTATCCCGCTGACCATTGTCGGGTACCTGCTCATCCTGCTGCTGTCTGCCACCTACTGGTCGTGGCTGGGCTTGGTCTAAATCCAGAGACGAAAAAGGGGAGGGCCTGCACCGTGCATGTCCTCCCTTTTTATTTGCAGTACTTAGTCCGTCTGCGTCAGGCTGCGGTCGCCGGACCACTCGACGTGGAAGGTGCCCGGCTTATCGGTGCGCTTAAAGGTGTGCGCACCAAAGAAGTCGCGCTGGCCCTGGATCAGGGCGGCGGGCAGGCGCGTGGCGCGCAGGCTGTCGTAGTAGGACAGCGAAGAGGCAAAGACCGGAGCGGGCAGGCCCATCTGGGTTGCGGCGACGACGACGCGGCGCCACGGTTCGATGAGATCTTCCAGCTCGCCCTTGAAGTAGGGATCAAGGATCAGAGCGGGAAGCTCTGGATTGGTATCAAATGCCTCGCGGATGCGGTCCAAGAACTTAGCGCGGATGATGCAGCCGCCGCGCCAGATGGTGGCTAGGTCACGCGGATCGACATCCCAACCGAATTCGGCGGAACCGGCCTTGATCTCATCGAAGCCCTGGGAGTAGGCGATGAGCTTGGCTGCGTAAAGGGCCCGGCGAACGTCTTCGATGAAGGCATCCTTATCGATGTCGAAGTTCGCGTTCGTGCCTGCCGGAAGCTGGCCCTCCTGCGCGGCGGCGCGCTGCTGGCTCGAAGAAGACAGTGCACGGGCAAAGACGGACTCGGCAATGCCGGTAATTGGCACGCCCAATTCGAGGCCGTTGATGGCGGTCCAGCGGCCGGTGCCTTTCTGGCCGGCGGCGTCCAGGATGACATCGACAAGCGGGGCGCCCGTATCCGGATCCTTCTGGGCGAGTACCTCGGCGGTGATCTCAATGAGGTAAGAATCCAAGTCGCCGGAGTTCCATTCCTTGAAGATTTTCGCGATCTCGGCAGGCTCCAGACCAGCGCCGTAGCGCAGCAACTGGTAGGCCTCGCCGATGACCTGCATATCGGCGTACTCGATGCCGTTGTGGACCATTTTGACGAAGTGGCCGGCGCCATCCGGTCCAATATGGGTCACGCACGGAGTGCCATCTACTTCGGCGGCGATGGACTCTAGGATGGGGCCCAAGGTCTCCCAGGACTCGGCCGGACCACCAGGCATGATGGACGGGCCGTTCAAGGCGCCTTCCTCACCGCCGGAAATGCCCGCACCCACGAAGTGCTTACCGCGCTCGGCCACTTCCTTTTCGCGGCGAATGGTATCCGTAAACAGCGCATTGCCGCCATCGATGATGATATCGCCGTCATCCATGGCATCGGCAAGCTGATCGATGACCGCATCGGTGGCCTTGCCTGCCTGCACCATGATGATGGCCTTGCGGGGGCGCTCCAGGGAAGCGACGAAATCCGCGATGGACTCGGAAGGAATAAAGTTTCCTTCGTTACCGTGGGCCTCAATGAGGGCGCGGGTCTTTTCCGGGCTGCGATTATAGACGGCGACGGTATTGCCATTGCGGGCAAAGTTGCGGGCGAGGTTGGAGCCCATTACCGCCAGGCCGACAACACCAATGTGCGCGAGTTCGTTCTTTTCAGTCATGGTGCCTATCCTACGTCACCGCCGCGCTTTCGCCGCGCTGGCGGTTAAGCTTGAAGACTATGTCAGATACCCAGATACTCAATGACTTGCTTCATACCGCGCACACGCGCTTGCTCAACGAGGAGGAACTGGAGAAACTAAATTCGGTTAACGGCGGGCTTGCTGAGTTCATCGGGCTCACCTTCGACCGCGTGGGCCCGACCGAGGCCCGCGCGCGCCTTACCGTGACTCCTCAGCATCACCAGCCGTGGGGCGTGGCCAATGGCGGTCTTTATTGCACCATCGCGGAATCGGTGGCGTCTATCGCCAGCGTCGCGGCTGCCGATGCCCCGGCGATGGGCGTCAATAACTCCACGGACTTCATCAAGGCGACAGGGGAGGGCGAGCTAGAAGCGGTGGCCACCCCCATTCAATTGGGCACGCGCACCCACGTGTGGAGCGTAGAGATGCGCCAAGGAGACACCCTCATTGCACGCACCACGCTGCGCACCATGATTATGGATAAGCGCAGCTAGAGCCAGTGGTTCTTCCGGAACCACGCCCACAGGCCGCCAACGACAGCGACCATGATGATGATTGCCATGGGATAGCCAAAGGCCCAGTGAAGCTCCGGCATGATATCGAAGTTCATGCCGTAAATACCGGCGACGAGGGTCGGCGCGGCCCACATGCCGACGACCGCGGAGATGGTGCGCATATCCGAGTTTTGCTGCATGGTGACCTTGGCCACCGAGGCATCGATAAGCGAGGTCAGGCGTTCATCGAAGCTGGCGACCAAGTCATTGACCACGAGCTCGTGGTCATAGACATCGCGCAGGTAGGACCGGATCTGCTTAGAGATGAGATCCTTGTGATCCGAGACCATCGCCTTTAGCGCCGCAGAAAGCGGATAAATGGCGTGCTTCATCTCCAAGACTTCGCGCTTGAACATATAAATGCGGTCAACATCGAATTTCAGGTTCGGGGTAAAGATTTCCTCTTCGAGTTCATCGACTTCATCGCTAATAAGGCGCGCAACCTCGGAGTAGCGGTCCACCATCATGTCTAGGATCTTCCAGGCCATGGCGACGGGCCCGAGCTCCACCAAATCCTGCTCGTCTTCGACCGTGTACGCCAAGTTAGGCAGCTTCGCACCGTGGCGAACGGTGATGATGAAGTTAGAGCCCATAATCATCTGGATTTCGCCCGTAGAAATAATCTGGCGCTTATCTTTCACCTCATCGTGGTCGCGGTAATTCACCGAGCGGGCCACCACAAAGAGCTGGTCATCGTAGCGCTCCAGCTTCGGACGCTGGTGGGCCATGACGGCGTCTTCCACGATGAGCTCGTGGATGCCAAATTGCGAAGCGATCTTCGTCATCTGGGATTCATAGGGCTCATGCAGGCCCACCCAGACGAACCCGCGGCCGTATTCCGCCACGGTTTCCAAGGCGGAATGCGCGGAATACTCGCCGGGCAGGGCCTCACCATCGACGAAGACGCGGCAGTGCTCAATGGCGCGCTCCGCGGGAACCGGCGGGAAGGAGGGCTGACTAGGAGGCGTGGATTTCTTTCGGCCCCTAAAGGGCGTGGGTACGGACGGCATCGTTTCAGCCTCCTTTGCACGGTAGTGCGGATAGTAACGCAATCAAGTAGTAAAACGCGCCACGTTTTACGCAGCGGGTAAAGCTTACACCGACGGTGGGTAATATAATCGAATCTATGCCTACGTGGAAAGAAGTTACCGAAGCCAATCCCGCCCACTCCCATAATTTCGCCCGCAAATGGAAGATGCTTGAGGCGCAGGGCAAAGACATTCATGGGGAGGCCCGGCTTGTCGATGCCATGGTGGAGCGCAATTCCACCATCCTCGACGCCGGCTGCGGAACCGGCCGCGTCGGCGGGGAATTGCTGCGCCGCGGTCACAGCGTGGTGGGCATTGACGTGGACCCCATTTTGATCGAGCACGCTGAACATGACTTCCCCGACGGCGAGTGGTTCGTCGGGGACCTGTGCACGGAAGAGGTTCCTGAAGGCCCCTTTGACTTGGCTGTTTCCGCAGGAAACGTCATGGGCTTTTTGGCCGTGGACGGCCGCGAGGAAGCCCTGCGGAATATTTTTAACTCGCTGGCCCCCGGCGGGCGCTTCGTCACCGGCTTTGGGGAAGGCCGCGGTTGGGATTTCCAGGACTTCCTCGATATGGCGCAGAAGGTGGGCTACCGCGTTGACTTCACGTTTTCCTCTTGGGACATGAAGCTATTTTCGGAGCATTCCACCTTCTTGGTCGCCGTGCTATCTAGGCCTGGCGCGGACCTCTTGGCCTAAGGCCTTAAAAGCGCCGGTCCGCTTGGTCGAAGAAATCGACCTCGTGGATGCTGGCGCTGATAAAGGCGCGCTCGGCGCGCGTCCGAGTGGCCTCATCCGCCTTTTCTAAGGTTTCCTCCACAATCTTGATGCTCTCGCGCACTCCGGCGAGGAAATCTTCGCCGCCGTAGACCTCCAACCAGGCATGGTAGGGGTGATCAGGCGAATCGAACTCCGCCAAATGTAGGCCCACCTCTGCATACAGCCAGTAGCAGGGAAGTACGGCCGCGATGCCGACGGCGTAGTCGTCCGTATGGGTGCTGCGGATGAGAAAATCCGTGTAGGCGCTGGTGACCCGCGATGGCGCGGTAGTAGCAGAATCCTTCAACCACCCGCGGTGCAGCTCAGCCTCTTCCGCGAGGCACTCGTAAGCGCCCTGCGCCCAGTGCAATTGCTGCGCGGTATCGGGCGCTTGGCTAGCGAGGCGGGCCAGGGCCTTCGAATAGGACGCCAAGTATTGCGAATCCTGATCGAGGTAGAAGCTAAAAGCATCATTGGCAAGCGCACCGGAACCCAACTTCTGAATAAAGGGGAGTGCCTTTACCTGCTCCCAGTGTTCCGCCGCGATATTCCACAGGCGCTGCGTGTACGGTCCTGCGGGCGCAACGCGCGGCTGGTCTGGGTTTTCCGCCTCTTCCAAAGGCCCAGCCAGATGAGGAAGCGGGACCGAGGATGCAGCCCGCATCAAGCGCTGCGAGCGGTGCAGGTGGTCTACCGGCCCGCTGCCCTTGCCAACGGCCAGCGCATCCGCATTGGCAATCGCCTCGTGCAGCCAATCCGTCGACCACTCAAGGGCGGTTTCGGCATCATCGCCTGCGCCAAGCCGCGTTGCGAGGGCAGAGGAGAGGGAGCAGCCAGTGCCGTGGGTATTCTTGGTCTGCACTCGGGCCGATTCCACGCGGTGCACCTTTCCACCTGGGGTGACCACGGCGTTATCGGCAATCGGCGAGTCAAGGTGCCCGCCCTTGACGATGACCGCCGTATCCGCCTCAGCGGCCCATGCCTTAGCCACCTCGATGGCGCGGTCCAGGTCCGTTGCTTCCTCCGTCTGTGTGAGTACGGCCAGCTCCTTGAGGTTGGGCGTGATGACATCAGCGCGGGAGCACAGCTCGCGCACCGCCTTTTCTGCCTCGGGGTCCAAAAGACGGTCTCCGCTGGTAGCCACCATGACCGGGTCTAAGACCACGGGGACGGACGGGTCGATGCGGTCGAGAAAGGTGGATACGAGGTCGGTGATGGGGGCATCGGCAAGCATGCCGATCTTGATGGCGTCGATGTCAACGTCCTCCCGGACCGAATCCAGCTGCTTTTGGAGGAAATCCAGCGGCGGGACGTGGACGCTGCGCACGCCCTGGGTATTTTGGGCCACCAGCGCGGTGACCACGCTCATTCCATACCCGCCCGCGGCGGCGATGGACTTCAGATCGGCTTGGATGCCGGCTCCGCCTGTGGGATCGGTCCCAGCAATCGAGAGAATACGGGGGTAGGTTCCTTTAGCCACGGTAGGCCTCCTTTAGGTTGTGTGCTGCCGCTGCCGGGTCATCGGCAGCCATGATGTCGCTGACCACGCAGATCCCTGCGAAGCCGCTTCCGGAAAGTTCGTGGGCATTGTGTGCCTTGATGCCGCCGATGGCGACGGACTCGATGCCGCGTTCGCGCGCCGCGGTGGCAAGGTGCCTAGCGGCCTCGGCGCCGATTCCCGCGGGTGCATTCTTCTTGGTCGCCGTCGAGTGAACTGGGCCGATGCCAATGATATCGGGGGCCTCCTGCGGGTCAATGGCGTCCAGCTCTTCCCGCGTGCCCACCGAAAGCCCGATGAACTTATCAGGGCCGAGCAGGGCGCGGGCCTGGGATAAGTCCATATCGTCTTGGCCAATGTGCAGGTGGCAGCCCACCTTGGCCGCTACCTCGACGCGGTCATTGATAAAGAGCGGTACGTCGCCCAAGACCTCCAGAAGGTCGCGGGCGGTAGCCTCGACCTCCTCGTCGCTGGCCTCCTTATCGCGCAATTGCACGACGGTCGCCCCGCCGCGCACCGCCTCTTGCACGATGGGTATGACCTTGTCCCGCCCGCCGGCGAGCTCAGGATCGGTGATGAGATACAGCGTCCAATCGATGCTCATGACAGCTCCGCAACGTCCGCGACCTCGGAGGCAGAGATGCGCTCTTCGATGGCGTCAGTGGTGAGCTCATGCAGCGCATCGAGCCAGGCAACCGCAAAGGAGCCAGGTGACGTGGATTTCTCAGCGGCAACGCTGCCCGCGGCCCCTACATGCGCATGCGCGGCGACGATAGCCGCGAATGGATCCTCCCACGCTGCTAGGTAAGCCGCGCAGATAGCGCCAAGCGAACACCCAGTGCCGATGACGTTTTGCAGCATCGGGTGCCCAGATTCGAGGCTTACCGCACGCGGCTTTTCGTCTGCCTGCACGATGAGATCCGTGGGGCCAGATACGCCAATAACGGCCCCAGTCTCGCGGGAAAGTTTGAGTGCAGGTTCCAGCGCCGCCTCCACGCCATCGGTAGATTCCACGCCGCGCCCGCCGGCTCCGGTTCCTGCCAAGGCGATGATTTCGGAGGCGTTGCCGCGAATCGCCGTCGGGCCCTGCGGCAAGACTTCATGCATGAACCCGGTGCGCTTTTCCAGCCCTCCCGCGCCGACGGGGTCAAGGACCCACGGGTTTCCGGCCGCGGTCGCACCGGCGATGGCCTCGCGCATGCCGGCGTATTGCTCGGAATTCGGGGTTCCGCAATTGATGAGCACGCCGCTGGCGATCTTCGCAAAATCTTGCGACTCATCTGGAGTATCTACCATTGCTGGGCTGGCGCCGATAGCCAAAAGCGCATTGGCAGAAATATTGCTGACGACCTTATTGGTCAAACACTGAATAAGTGGAGCGGTATCGCGCACCGCATCGTGGGCACGCAGAAATGATAAGTCCACAACAATCCCTTCGCTAGTTCTAACTAAGTGCAGGTTCGATGGGTTTTTCTCAGCCACGGTACGTGGCACCCCATGTTGTAATATCCAAGCCTAACAAAAATGGGAAAATAGGAACGAAAACCACAAAAGCCGCCGCCCACAGCCCCGAAGGTGAGGTAGTGGGACGGCGGCTGGTGCCGAAGAAAGTTTAGTTCTTTTCTTCTGCCTCGTCGATGAGGTTGCGGGCGATGCGCTGCTGGGTAGTAATTTCCAGGTTGCCGCGGTTGCGGGAGAGGATATTAGCTGCCCAGTTGACCAATACGGCCAAGCGGCTGCGCAGGCCAATGACGTAGGTCAGGTGCAGGGCCAACCACGCCAACCAGCCTGGGAAGCCGGAGAACTCGGTCTTGCCCAGCTTCACGACGGCATTGAAGCGGGTGACGATGGCCATGGAGCCCTTGTCGAAGTACTCGAAAGGTTCCTTTTCATCGGCCGTGGATTCCTCGTCCACCTTGGTCTCGATGAGCTTGGCGACGTGCTCGCCACCCTGAATTGCCACCTGTGCCAAGCCCGGCAGGCGGTTCAGGGACATCATGTCACCGATGATGTAGACGTTGTTGAAGTCACCAACGGTCATGTCATCGTTGACGGAGACGCGGCCGGCGCGGTCAGCCTCGACGCCGGCCTGGTCAGCGACCATCTTGCCCAGCGGGGAAGCGGCAACACCGGCGGACCAGATCTTGGTCGCGCCCTCGAGGGTGACCTCTTCATCGGTCTTCATGTTCTTGTAGGTCACGGAGTCTTCGTTGACATCGGTCACCATGGCGTTCAGGCGAACATTGACGCCTTCCTTCTCCAGGGTGCGCTGGGCGCGGCGGCCCAGGCGCTTGCCGAACGGCGGGAGTACCTGTGGCGCGCCATCAAGCAGGTAAATCTTAGCGGCGGAGGTGCCGTAGGTGGAGTAGACATCGCTAAGCGTGCGGTTAGCCAACTCCGCGATCTGGCCGGTGAGCTCCACACCGGTCGGGCCGGCGCCAACGATGATGAAGGTGAGGAGGCGCTCGCGCTCTGCGGGGTCATCGGTAAGCTCAGCCTTTTCGAAGGCCGAAATGATGCGGGAACGCAGCTCCAAGGCATCATCCAGGGTCTTCATGCCTGGGGCAAACTCCGCAAAGTGGTCATTGCCAAAGTACGACTGGCTGGAACCAGCGGCGACGACGAGGGAGTCATAGGAGTAGGTGCGCGAAAAGTCATCGAGCTCGGCCGTAACCGTCTGGTCCTCCAGGTTAATGTCGGTCACGTTGCCGTTGACAAAGTCCACATTATCCTGGTTGCGCAGCAGCTGGCGGGTCGAGGGAGCAACCTCACCTGCGGAAATCATGCCGGTTGCCACCTGGTAGAGCATCGGCTGGAACAGGTGGTGGTTCTTCTTATCGATGAGGGTGATCTCAACATCGGCGTTCTTCAACTTCTTCACAGTGTTAAGACCGCCGAATCCACCGCCAACCACGACAACGTGGTGACGGCTTCCGTTTGGACGATAAGGGGTATCAGTCATGGAATTAATGCGACCTTCCTCGAGAAAGCTTAATTTAAGTACCCGTATAGTGTAAACGCTCGTCACATAACGTGCATACTTGATACCCATTTACATGCGTTTCGGGTTTACTTTCCTGCGGAGCGTCTTGACCGAAACCGCTCAGAAACTGGCTAAAATAAGCCCACACCGTGACCCCTTGCACCCAGGAGCGCTCCTCAAACCATGAGTTTTTCCACCCCCGAGCATTTACGCTCCATCGACGCGGAGGCATGGCCCAATATCGCGACCGTGCCATCGCAGCGCTGGGCGACGCTAAAATCCCGCCGGGCCGAGGCGGAATTTGCCAAGGCCTGCGATAATGCCGGCTTGGAGCTCGAACTCGATGCAGCGGGCGGTCCCGATTTAAAGGTGGGCCACGATGCGCTCTTCGAGCGAATCGCCGCTACCGGATGGTTAGGTTTTGCCGAAAGCTACATGGCAGGCGAGTGGACCGTCGAATCCTCCGCCCAATTGGTAAAGGTTTTGGGCAAGCTCCTGCAGGTGGGATACCTCCCCAAGCCGCAGGGAGTAAGCGTCCGCGATTCCGAGCCAGGGGAGCTGCCACTCGACTTGGTGCGCCTCTATGCCGGCGATGGCCTCAGCCACGTTGGCGGGATTTTCTCCAGCGGCGTGCCGACGACGATCCGGGAAACGGTCGAAAGCTTTAGCCCAAAGGCCGGCGGCAGGGAGCCGAAGAGCCACTTTGTCGATGTCACCACGGTCAGCGAGCCCACCAACGTGGACCGGGATGACTTGGGTGAGGCGCAGCGCAGGGCGGCAGATTGGCTCCTCGATGCCACCCGCACCGGCGCCGGTACCCACCTTCTGGTCTATCCCGCTGCCGGGATGCAGGCCGCGATACGCGCTACCAAACGCCGCGCCACAGTCGACGTCCTGACCAGCGATGTCGAACAAATCACCCAGATGCGCGAGGCGCTTGTCTTTGCCGGAACGGAAGATTCTATCCACGTAGAGCGGATTCCGGATTCTGTTCCGAGCCCCAAGCAGTGGCGCGGGCACTACGACGCGATCATCAGCGTGGAAAAATTCGAGCAATTAAGCCCGCGCGAGCGCAAGGCCTATATCCGAGTCCTCGATCGCTTCCTTACCGCAAACGGGCGGGCGGCTTTTCAATCCATCGTGGCCACCGAATCCATGTCGGACGCGGCCCGAGCATCGTTGCAGGCCATGCGGGCCTATATCTGGCCAGGCCTCGACTACCCGCTGACTATGGATGTGCACCGGCTCGTGGATAAGAACTCTCACCTGCGCATCGTGTCCGAAACGCACGTGGGCAGCCACTATATTGAGTCCCTGCGCCAGCAGCGATCCTTTTTTGATGGGCACCTTCGCGAGGCCGCCGCTGCCGGCTTTGATCCGGTTTTCCGCAGGTTATGGACCTTCCAATTCGCACTTCGCGAGGCGCTCATGACGCTCGGGATGATCGATTCCGTCCAATTTGGCCTAACCCACCGCAATCGCGGCGGGCGCCGTTAGGATTTTTATTGCTTTTTAGTGCGGAAGTTCGTCGAATTCGTCTAGCAAATCCACGCTCGGGACGAAAAAGTTCGTTCCAGTCAGGGCCGTGGAGAAGTCCAGGATCCGGTCGTAATTGCCTTCCGGATCGCCGATGAACATATTGCGCAAACGCTCGTTGATATCTTCTGGGTCTTTGGCATATCCAATGAAGTACGTGCCCATCTCACCTGCGGCAAAGGAACCGAAGACCATGTTCTCGCGGTAGATATCCTCCTCAAGGTCATTGAGGGCCACGTGGGAATTGGAGGGCTGCGCATCCTCATCGAGCTCCACGTCATCGGCCTTGGTGCGCCCGATAACGCGTTCTTGCTCTTCGGTGCTGATGCCGCTCCACTTATCTAGGTCATGGGTGTACTTTTGCACGGTGACGTAGGAGCCGCGGGGATAATCGGCGTCATCGGCAAGCAGCACCGTCTCTAAAGCTTCCTCGGGGAGGGGATTGGCGGTGCCATCCACAAAGCCCAGGAGATCGCGCTGGTCCAGGTACTTGAAGCCTTGGGTCTCATCGACCACGGTGGCGGCATCGCCCAGCTGGCGCAGGACCTGGCGCGCCATCTCGTGGCAAAGGTCATACGTATTCGCGCGGAAATGCAGCAGGATATCGCCGGGCGTAGAGGGAGCCTTGTACGTACCCTCCAGCGGCTCGAACTCCTTGAGCTTGTCCGGGCGGGGAGCGCTGGTAAGGCGCGGCCACATAGACGCGCCGATGCCGACGACCGTATAAAGCTCGCCCTCATTGTGGCGGAAATTGACGGACTTGAAGGTATCGCCAAATGCGGAGAGCATGTCCCGAGTAGCTTGCTCGCCGCCTTCCGCAATGTCCAAGACCAGGAACAGGGCGGCGCGGGAAGGCCTTTTAACAACGCGTTGAATAGTCATGAGCTCCAGCATATGTGTTGGCCTTGGGCGTTGCACGTTTGGCGTATGTGGTGCTGTGGGTGTGTTGCGGATGCTTTGATGCGTGATGTGCAGGATTTGATGCGTTTTGACAAATAGAGGGCCGAATTAGGGCATTTGGAGGGCACTATTTGTCAATTTGGAACATATTGCGCTGTGAGTGGCTTGAACATTCTTATTTGACGGGCCTCGGCCCGATGGGAGGGACTTCCACGGATCTAAAATGACATAATGTACATTATCGGACAATTATGGGGATCTGCAGGTTAGGCTGCGGACGGCTTGAGCGTGTTTGGGTTGCGTGCGATCCCGCCTGTCATGTTCGCAGTTCGGCCCGGAGCTTTGACCGCCCTGTTTGTTTTGGATGCGGCGTGCTAAGGCTTGCAGGTTCCGTGGTTAAGTTGGCCCAGACTTTGCCGAGCAGCCTTTGAATGTCTGAAGCGAGCCAGCATTGCGAATCCGTTTGGGCTTGTCTGGGGTGTCCGGCGAACGAGTTCACGGCCCAAACGCCCGATTGTGTGTGCGGGCGCCGATAGCGGGACTTTCCTGCCGCTACGCTAGGGGCACTTATATCCTGATATTTAGTCACAGTGACGCTAATCAAAGGGGTGACGCCTTGGTCCTCTATTGGTTTTTATAGGCGCTCCACAGCTGCCAGATGGTTAATACGGCTAGCAATGCTGCAACCGCAGTGACAATCCACATCTGCTGGACCGCGACGAAAATCGTGAAAGCTATGACGACTACGAGACGGAACCACAGGGCGGAAATTAAGCGTCGAGAATTCACGATGTAGTCCTAATTCTTAGTCCTTGTTTAAGGAGATGCGCAGGTTGATCTCGCCGTCCTCGGCGACCTTAGCCGCCAGCATGTCTGGGGTCTCCACGTTGTAGTCCAGGCGGTTGATCGGAACGTCGCCGCCAATGACGATATCGTCACCGTCACGCAGGACATCGAACTCATGGGTGATTTCCTGCGTCTTGTCCTTGATCTTAAGGTCACCGGTGAGCTTCACGGAGCCGACGGTGCCGTCTTCGGGGACATCGGCAAGCGAGGCGGGCTTGGTAAGCGTGAAGGAAGATTCTGGGAAGTCTGAGGTCTTAAAGAGCTTGGACTTCATGTTTTGGTCGCGGACTTTCTTGTCCGTGGTAAGAGCATCCATATTCACCGTGATGGTGGCGGATTCCAGCGTGGAATCGGAAATCTCCGCCTGGCCGGTGACCTCCGTGGTCGATCCGGAGGTGGACGTCCTCTCCGCGGGCAGAACCTCGTCGAAGGTAAAGCCCACCGAGGTGTGGTTATCGGCGCGACCCTTGGCCACGGACCAGGAACCGTCGAGCGGCGTTGAGGCTGCCTTGGCGCCATCGGCAGTCACGGGCTCCGTCTTGACGCCGCCGCTTTTAAAAAGCGAGTACACAATCGGGCCGATCGCTACGGCGGTAAGCACGAGGATTAAAACCACGAAGATGGAAACGACGAGTTTCCGGTTATAAAAAAGATTTTTCATCTACTATCGAAGTCCTTCTAAACGCCGAGCCAGCGAAATAAGCTCCTCACACAGACTGGAAAGCTCTTCCGCGCTCGCGCCTTCTTCTGCGGCGGTATGAATGTCTTCTGCGGAGCACCGCAATTCAAAAAGGCCGTCGCGCAAACCTTGCACTTTATCTGGGCTTAAGATTACTGCATCGGCAGGAATATCCGTGCCACTAACATTGTTTCTTTGTTCATAAGCACGCTGTTTGCACGAGGCGCTGCAAAACTTACGTGGTCGTCCCCTACCGCCTTGGTCAATATCCTTTCCACACCATTGGCAGGAACCGACATTGCTTTCACGACTAGCTGTACGGATCACTCGATACACTTTAGTCCATTAAACGGCGGGCTGGGAACAATACTGCGTGGGTGTTCGTTATAATAAATAGCTCTTAGGCGAAACTATCGCCGTCAATCAGGGATCTCTTTGAAAAGGATGATGTTGCATGGCAGATCGCGTACTCCGTGGCAGCCGTATGGGTGCAGTCAGCTACGAAACTGACCGCGACCACGACCTCGCACCGCGCCAGATGGTGAAATACCGCACGGACGATGGTGAGATTTATGAGGTGCCCTTTGCACATGAGGCAGAAATCCCTGAAGAATGGATGTGCAAGAATGGCAAACTGGGCCACCTCGTAGAGGGTGAAGGCGTGGAAGCTAAGCCCATCAAGCCACCGCGCACCCACTGGGATATGCTGCGGGAGCGTCGCTCCATCGAGGAGCTCGATGAGCTTTTGGAAGAGCGCATTAACCACCTGCGCTCCCGCCGTCGGACCGCTGCTCGCCTCCTCAAGGAGCAGGAGCAGCAAAAGAAGTCTTAAAGGCTCAAGCGGAATTAATTAAAGCCCGTACCCTGACTGCCATTTTGGCACGGGGTACGGGCTTAAATGCTGCCTAGATTACTTCTTCTTGGTCAGCTGGCCCACCTGGTGCTTGACCAAGTAGCCCAGCTCATTGGCCAAATTGGTGGCCCAACCTACACCGTTGCGAGCCTTCTGGCCGGCATTGTGAACGGAGCCGTATTTGACCTCGTGGTCCGCCAGCTTGGACGCCTCGCCGGCGAAATCCTTCACCTGCTCCGCGCGGTGGGCCACGCCCCACTTGGTTACCTCGAAGAGGGAGTCCTTGACAAAGGAGCCATCCAGCTTGGATTCGCCGTACTCGCGCTCGGTGAAGGTGATGGGCACCTCGCGGATATCGTATCCAGCCTTGACCGCGCGGAAGGCCAAGTCCACCTGGAAGATGTAGCCGGCCTTGGACAGCTCATCAAAGTCGATGTCTTCCAAGAGCTCGCGGCGGAAGGCGCGGTAGCCTGCGGTCATATCGGACAGGTCGGTGCCAAGCGCGAAGGAAATGTACAGGTTGCCCAATCGGGACAGGTATTCGCGGGATGCCGGCCAGTTGACGGTCTCGCCACCTGGCACATAGCGGGAGCCGATGACGAGGTCCGCGCCCTTGTCAATCTCCTCCAGCAGCAAGTGCAGCTGCTCTGGGGCGTGGGAGCCATCAGCATCCATCTCACAAAGAACCTGGTAGTCACGCTCCAAGCCCCACTCAAAGCCGGCGATATAAGCGCCCAAGAGGCCGCCCTTGCCCTCGCGGTGCAGCACGTGAATGTGGTCATCTTCTGCTGCGAAAGCATCGGCCTTCTCGCCGGTGCCGTCGGGGGAATTATCATCCACAACGAGGATGTGAACCTCCGGCAGCGCCTCGCGGACGCGGCCGGTAATCAGGGGAAGGTTTTCAATCTCGTTATACGTTGGGATGATAACCAGCGTCGCAGAATCAAGAGTGCTCACAGTAATTAATGCTCCTACTTTTCTTTAGCGCCGACACCGCGAGGTGTACGACCCAATCGGTTGGTACGCACGGCAATGAGTGCGCAGACGGTACCAATAATAACCATCAGCCACTGCATGAGCGAACCGTAGCGCACCGAAAATGTTTCGCCGGTTTTCAGCGGCAGGCTTTCTACCAGTGCCGCGGGCTCAAAGAGCTCCGTGGATTGGCTTACGTTGCCGTCTGGGTGCACGAGTGCGGAGACCCCGGAGGTGGCTGCAACCACGACGGCGCGGTCGGTTTCAAGCGCACGCAGCCTGCTCATGGCCAGCTGCTGGTACGTCATATCGGAAAAGCCGAACGTTGCGTTATTGGTTGGCGTCGTAAGAATCTGCGCGCCGTTTTTAACTGACTCGTGGAAGGCATTATCGAAGGAGACCTCGTAACAGGTCGCCACACCTACCGCGACGGAATTCATGGAGACCACACCAGGCCCGTCCCCTGCCTTGAAATCCCCGGCGAGGTCGACGTAGTCCGAAAAATGCGCGAAGAAGTCCCGCATTGGCATGGTCTCACCGAACGGCTGCAGATACTTCTTATGGTGGTGATCGCCCACACCATGGCCAGGGGTAAAGACTTGCATGGTATTGCGCGCGCCCACCTCATCGCGGGTGGCGGTACCGACTAGCACGGGCGCGTCAATGGCATCGACGGCCCCGCTAATGGCTTGGGCCGCCTCGCCGTCACGGAAAGGGTCGATATCGGAAGAGTTTTCCGGCCAGATCACCAGATCTATATCGTCTTCGCGGCGCGCGAGCTTCTCCGTTTCCTGGACGTGATTATTCAGTACCGCGCGACGCTGCCCAGCGAAGTCCAGACCACTGCGCGGCACATTACCTTGGATAGCCGCCACCTTGGTATCGCCAACCTTGGTATCTGCGGGATCGATGCCGTGCCCAGCCGCGAGTCCCGCAATGAGCGGGAGGATGAGCGCGGCGCCAGCGGCCACTTTCACCCGCCCGCCGCGCAGCAACAAGCCGGCCAGGCCGCAGGCGCACAATGCCGTTGCCGCCGTGATCAGCGAGGTCCCACCCCACGGGGCGAGGTTGGCTAGGGGGCCTTCAATTTGCCCCCACGCCAGCTTGACCCAAGGAAAACCGCCAAAGGGAACCGAGGAACGCAGGACCTCAACGGCGAGGTATACGAAGGGAAAGACCAAAAATCCGTATCGCCACCGAGCCACAGCGGCCCCGAAGATGCCTAAAAAGATGGCATAGACCGAAAGCCAGATAGAAAGTGCTGCATAGGGCACGGTCCCTACCAACTCGCCAATCCAGGGCAGGCTCAGCAGGTACAAGACCAACCCGTGCGTCACCGCCAAAAGCGCGCCTACGGATCCGCGCACCTGTCGCCCACGCCACGGCATCAGGCTCACATATAACAGGGCGATGCCAATAATCGCGCCCCACCACCAGCCGCGCGGCTCAACGGCGGTAAAGGTCAGCGCACCAGACATGCCCGCTATGACGAGGCGGGCGAAAAATACCGCCACTTATTTTCCACCCTGTGAGTTATCGTCGCCTCCGCGGGGACCGAAGTCATCAGGATCCAGGTTCTCGGACCAGTTGCGCAGCTCTTCCTCATCGATTACCTCGTGGGAGTCGCTCTGACCAGAGGACTGACCAAAGGATTGCCCCGCTGCTTGCCCAAAGGAACCAAAGTTGCCATAGCTATCGTGCTGTTGCGCCATGGGCGATGCCTCGTAAATGCGCACACCCATCCTCTCCACCTTGCGGTAGATGGATACGGCCATAAACTTTCGAAACAGCGACCGCGTTGGGGCGAAGATGAGCAGAATCCCCAGAAAACTGGTCAAGAACCCAGGCAGGGACAGCAACATGCCACCGGCCAAGGTCAAGCCCACGTTGCCGGCGGTTTTTCCTACGTTGTCATCGCGCACGTAGTAGGTCCCGTCACCGGCCTGCTCTACCTGTTTACCCATCAGCCGGCGCACCTCAATGCTGGCGATGGACATGCCAAAGAACATCGTGATGAACAGGGCAATGAGCGCCCAAAAGACGCCAATCCACTCGGCTACGGCCCAAAACGCTAGGGTTTCCGCCAGCATATAGAGGACGAGATATAAAAACGGCATAGCTTCCAGTTTAACGAGCATTGCTGACGATATGCTGGCAACACTCAGGCTAGACTGGCAAGCTATGCATTACCCCGAATTTTTCCAGCATCCCGAGTCCGGCACTTGCCTGCGCCTGCACGTTGTGGGCGGTTTTACCAGCCCCAATGATTGGATCCATTTGGGTTATTGCGCGGCGCACTGGGCCGATGGCAGCGTTTATATCCGCCCCAATTCCGCCATCGAGTTGCGGGGAGTTACAGACAAGGCCCAGCTTGCGGCGGAGCTGGATAAATTAGAGCTGCAGAGCTTCCACATTCCTATGCTGGCCTCTCCCCTTTCTGCCGCGGCGAAGCAGGCCGCGCGCGAGCTGGCCACGCACCTGTATACCGAACAGCCCGGCTTGGAGTCGCTCGCGATTACCACTACCGACGACGATCTCCCGGCTTCTGCCACGCAGGTCAGCATGCGGCTGCTTGACGATGCCACCTTGGATATCATCCAGTCCCCCGCCACCAACAGCCCTACCGCAGGCCTCTCGCTTGCCGATGCCGCAGCCCACCTCCAACGCCTCGGTGCGCAAAGCACCGAGACGAAGGGCACTGGGGCAAGTGGCTCGGAGCTTAACGCGGAACCAGGGCCGATTGGCTGGCTGGACGAGCACCAGGCAGATGGCGTGGTCGACCTTGGCGCGGGCGTCCACCAAGGCGCCATCCCGGCACAGTTCGCGCAGCTTATCGGCCAGCTCGAGGTGGCCATCACCGTCACCCCGTGGGGTGGCTTAGTCTTTCACGACATCGCGGAGGGCGATGCCGAGGTCGTCCTCCGCGTGCTCGCCCCGCGCGGTTTTATCTTTGATATCAACTCGCCCCTGCTGCGGGAGGGCTAGGCCGACTAACGCGGCATGTGCCGCCACACGGGTCGGGGCACCAACCGCATGACCCATGCCAAGGCTTGCAGCGCCCTTGGGATCCACAGGGTGTGGCTGCGCGCCTGACCGCGGCGGTCGTCGTTATCAATGCAGGCAACGACGGCATCGGCGACATCGCCTGGCCGCACCGATAGCGGGGCCGGTTTCATTCCTTGGGTCATGGATCCAATGACGAACCCGGGGCGCGCGGTAATCAGCCCGAGCCCGCTGCCGTGCAACCTATCCGCAAGGCCCTGGCAAAAAGCATCCAGGCCAGCCTTGGTGGAACCGTAGACATAATTGGCGCGCCGCGCCCGCCAGCCAGCGATGGAGGAAAAGGCCACGATATGGCCACGCGGCATCGATTGCGCCGCCACCGTGAGCACGGAGACCTGGGCGGTGTAGTCGATGGTGGCGATCTGTGCCGCGTGGGCAGGATCGGTGTCCGCCCTATCTTGATCCCCCAGGATGCCAAAGGCGACCACCGTCAGTTCAATGGCGCCGACGCGTTCCTTGGCCTCGGCAAAGATCTGGCGGTGCTGGGAAAAGTCCTCCGCGTCAAAGGACAGCTGGTGGACGCTGCGCGCACCAGCGGCCTTTAGCTGGGAGGTAATCTCCTCAAGCCCATGCGTCCCGCGCGCGGCGAGGACGATGTCGTTGCCACGGGCCACGCGCTGGGCGATTTCGCCGCCGATATCGCTGCGCCCGCCCAAGATCAGTACGCCAGCCACTTAGCGCACTTCGCGTTCAACGACGTTGAGGGACTCGTAGCCATCCTTGGTCAGCACCACGATGTCCTCGAGGCGCATGCCCCACTGGCCTTCTAGGTAAATGCCTGGCTCGATGGAAAAGGCCATGCCCTCTTCCAGCGCTAGGTCATTTCCTTCCATGATGAAGGGCTCCTCGTGGGTCGAGAGACCAATACCGTGGCCGGTGCGGTGAACGAATTTATCGCCCCAGCCGGCATCGGTAATAGCCTTCCTAGCAACCCCGTCGATTTCTTCGGCCGTGCTGCCGGGCTTGGCGGCGGCGCGGGCGGCCGCTTGGGCATCGTAAAGCACGGCATAGGCGTCCTGGAAGTCCTGCGGCGCCTGGCTGAGATCGCCGCCTACGACGTAGGTGCGGGTGCAATCGGAGTGGTAGCCGGAGGGCAAGGTGCCCCCGAGATCCACGACGACGGGCTCGCCCGCAGCCAGCTTCCGGTCGGAGAAGCTGTGGTGCGGATTGGCGCCATTAGGGCCGGAGCCCACGATGACGAAGTCAATGATGGAATGCTCTTCGAGGATGAGCTTTTCCAGTTCATGGGCCACCTCGGCCTCGGTGCGGCCGGGCTGCAGGAGCTCGGGGACCTTGGCGTGCACGGCGTCGATGGCCTGGCCGGCTTTGCGCAGCTCCGCGATTTCCGCTTCGTCCTTGCGGGTAAACAGCTCTGCCAGCGCGTAGGTGGCAAGAACGTAGTCTGCATCAGATACGAGCCCCTGGAACTGCAAAATATGATCCGCCGTCAGGGATTGGCCCAGCGCGACCTTGTTGATTGACGCAGCGCCCTCAAGGGCGAGCTCGTAGGGATTATCGCCGTCATTCCACCCGCGCAGCTCCACATCCAGCTTGCCGACGGGCGCCGATTTAATATCCGTAATATCCGTATTCGGCGAGACGATCCACGGCGTGCCGCTTTGGGGAACGGCCAACACCGTCAGGCGCTCGTGGGACGATACCCACGAACCGGTCAAGTAGGCGAAATCGGGGCCGGTGCCAATCAGCAAAAGGTCAATGCCCTGCTGGGCGGCCGCTTCCTGCGCTGCCGAGAGCCGGCGCGAATATACTTCGGGAGAAAAAGCCTGAGTAGTCATGCCCCACAGTCTACTAGCCAGTAGGACGCACTAGCTTAAGCCCCGATCGCGACGACCCCGCGTTGGATGGCATCCATTGCGCGGCGCGCATTGCGCTGAATCTGGCCATCGTAGCCAGTCTTGGCAATTTGCTGCAGGAGGTCCACAACTTGGCGGCACCACCGCACGAAATCACCGGGAGTAAGCTCCGCGCCCGCCTCATTGGCCGCCGCCATGCAATAGCCCAAGGGCGCACCCGCCGCCCACTGGTGAATGGCCAGCGCAAAGCCGGCTTCCGGCTCGCGCGTCGGGGGCAAGCGGTGGCGGCGTTCATCCGCGCCGAGCTCGGTGTAGATGCGCCAGGTCGCATTCATGGCATCGGCCATGCGGTCCGTTGCCGCTTCCGGCTGGCCCCCAGTGGCCTTCCTATTTTCAAAGCAGCACAGAGATGCAACGCCGGCCAATTCCGCCGGATCCAGCTCATCCCAAATGCCTCGCTTCAGGCATTGGGCAACGAGCAGATCGGATTCGCTATGAATCTTTGCCAGGCGCTCGCCTTCCTCAGTGATGACCGGCGTGCGATCGCTGCCGGCACCAGAGAACTCGACATAGTCCATCTCCGCGAGCAGATCCACGATACGCTCAAAGGTGCGACCCAATGTATCGGTTGCCTTATCCACCTTGGCCTGCAGCTTTTCGAGGTCGCGCTCGCGCCGCGCCAACTTCTGCGCCACCCCGGCCAGTTGCTCCCTATCGGTGGCGGGCCACTCGTGCGCAGGGTGCTCGCGAATGGCATCGCGCAACTCACCTACCCGCTTATTTGGTCGCAAACGTGGCTTCGACTTCATCCGCTTCGGGCGGTCAAACTTTTCGCGGTAGAAGATATCCTGGATGTACTTGGTATTGCGCCGCGGATTCTTCCGCACCGGCTTCGGGATCTTTATACGGCCCAGCTGAATCGGTGGATTGCTAATCCCGGTGGCATCGATGCGCCCAGACCACCCAGATTCCGTGGTCACCCACGGGCGTGGATCCTCAGTCTGATTAGCCGGGGTGACCACCGCGGCAAGGGTGGGCCGCTTCTTTCCGGCAATCGCGATGACATCACCTAATTGCAGGCGGGCAAGCACCGCGACCACTTCCTGGGTGCGTTGGTGTTCCTTATCAACCTTGGATTGTTTTTCTTCCGCCGTCAGCTCGCGGCGCAACCGGATATAATCCATGAGCACCTCGGCGGGATCTTCGCCGTCCTTGGCTGGTGGTGCGAGGGCATCCACCGCATCATCAAGCTGCTCCCGCAACTCGCGCACGCGATGCTCCGCGCGCTCTAATTCGCGGGTCTCTTCCACCACGGAGCCATCGGCTTGGAACTGCGCGAAGGACTTTTCCAGCAACCGCAGCGAGTCCTCAAAACCGTGCATGCCCAACAGGTTAATGGCCATGTTATAGCCCGGCGCAAACGTGGAAATAAGCGGATACGTGCGGGTCGATGCCAAACCGGCGACAAAACGCGGATCCATAGCCGGTGCCCACTGCACGACCGCGTTGCCCAGGGTATCGATTCCACGCCGGCCAGCGCGCCCAGTCAGCTGCGTGTATTGGCCCGGCGTGAGATCGACGTGCGCCTCTCCATTGAACTTAATGAGCTTTTCGAGCACCACCGTGCGAGCGGGCATATTAATGCCCAGGGCAAGGGTTTCGGTAGCGAATACGGCGCGCACCAAACCGCGGACGAAGAGATCTTCTACGATGTGGCGAAACGCCGGGAGCATCCCTGCGTGGTGGGCGGCAAAACCGCGCGAAAGCGCCTCGCGCCACCGACGGAAATCCAAGACCTGCAAGTCCTCCTCTGGGATGCCTTCGACGCCGGCATCGACGATGGCCTTGATCTCTTCTGCTTCCTCTTGCGTCGTCAACACCATCCTGCTGCGCAGGCACTGATAGAGGGCGCCATCGCAACCGGCGCGGGAAAAAATAAAGGTAATCGCGGGCAGCATATCTTGCGATTGCAGCACCTTGAGCACCTCCGGGCGCCCTAAGGGGCGGTAGCGATCTTGCGGGCGGGAAGAACCGGAACGCCCGCCTGCCTTCCCGTGGAATTCGCTGCGCCCGCCGCCTTTGTGGCGCGCCCTCGCGCGAAAACCCTTGCCAGATTTATAGTCCGCGCGCCCATCATCGCTATCGCCTGCCTCCAAGCGCTGAATGCGGCGCTCTAACTCAGAATTGACCTGGCCGCCGGATTCCGGCTCAAAGAGCGGATAAATCTTGCGGCCCAACATCATCCATTGATCGAGCGGGACTGGACGGTGTTCGGTCACAATGACCGAGGTATCACCCCGGACCGTAGCGAGCCATTCACCGAATTCCTCGGAATTGGACACGGTGGCAGATAGTCCAATGATGGATACGTGGTCCGCCAAGTTCAAGATGACTTCCTCCCAGACCGCACCGCGGGAGGCATCCGCAAGGAAGTGGATTTCATCCATGACCACGTGGGTAAGCCTATCCAGCGCGGGAGAATCCGCGTAGATCATATTCCGCAGCACCTCGGTGGTCATGACGACGATTTCGGCATCGGCGTTGATAGAGACATCGCCAGTGAGCAGACCAACGGCATCATCGCCGTGCTCAGCAACGAGGTCGTGGTATTTCTGGTTGCTCAGCGCCTTAATCGGGGTGGTATAAAAGCACTTCGTGCCGCGGCTTAGGGCCAAAGAAACGGCGAACTCGCCAACGACGGTTTTACCTGCACCGGTAGGGGCACAAACGAGCACCCCTTGGCCATTTTCTACCGCCTCACACCCCTGCACCTGGAACTCATCCAAGGGGTATGGGAGGCCGGCAGCAAAGGTATCCAGGTGAGTCTCAGTCATATCTCACAAGGCTACCCGTGCTTAAAGCACGTCGTCGAAAAAGCCGCCTTCATCGGTAGGCCGGTGCGGCCCCTTGCGCTCCCCAGCCTGCTGCGAGTTGCTATCTGACGCACGATTTTCCGCGCGGACAGTCTGCGCTGACGCGCTGGGTGCCGCGGGCTTTGGCGAGGCATACACTCCCGAGGGGGCATCGACAGGCGCGGGCCCGCCTACGCCCGTGGGGCCCTCATCAAGCGCGGACGCGGATTCATCATCGAGATCCATCCACGCAGGGCGCTCACGGTTCTGGCGTTTATCGTGAACGCGGCAGAACTGGAATGCAATCTCAATAAGCAACAAGAGGCAGGCGGACAAGACCACCATCGTGAAGGGATCTTGGCCCGGAGTCACGAAGGCGGCGAAGATCATCACGGCGACGATGATAATGCGGCGCTTGTCCTTGACGTGGTTATATTCCAAGACGCCAATGAGGTTGAGCGAGACGATCAACAGCGGAATCTCGAAGCTGATGCCGAAGATGAGCAAGAGCGCCAAGAGAAAGTAGAAGTATCGCTCACCGGTTAATGCTGCTGTTTGATACTCGGCGCCGATGCCGATGAGGAATTCTAGGCCCACGGACAAGATGAAGTAGGCCAAGATGGCGCCCACCAAGAACAGGAAGACGGCCACAGCGACGAAGCTTAAGGTATAGCGGCGCTCATTCTTATGCAGCCCAGGGACGATGAATGCCCACACCTGGTAGAGCCAGACCGGGGATGAAAGCACCGTGCCTGCCAAGGTGCCGACCTTCAGGCGCAAAATCAGCATCTCGAAGGGGCTGGTGGCAAGCAAGCGGCATTCGCCATCGTTATTGAAATTGGCCCGCTTATCTTCCGGCAAAGAGCAATACGGTTCGCGCAGGATTTCTCCCAGCGGCGGAATCCGGAAGGGCGCCTGCTGATACCAAATGAAACCGATGATCGCGCCGATGACCAAGGCCAGCAAGGAGATGATGATCCTTCGCCGCAGCTCTTGCAGGTGCTGCACTAAGGTCATCTCGCCCGTCGGGTTCTTGGGCTTGCGTGAAAAACCTCGCCGCTTGCGGCGCACGCGGGTTCCTGGTTCGCCGGCAGGGTGGGACTGTGAGGACATCAATTTGGCTCTTTCAACGCACAAGAACGAACACTACCCTGCCCACTCGGTTTTGAGGGCCGCGCTCCTGCGCGGCCGGCGAGTGCATAGGCAGAGCGTGTTCGCCTTTTTAGCTGGCAGGCGTTAATTCTGAGAGGAAGAGTTTCCCTGCTGGTGGCCAGGTTGCATATCCGGGCGGTTCCAGAACTCCTCATCGGACTGCTGGCGCTTCTGGCTCAATTGAGCTTGCGCCTCAGAGCGCTTGGAGTCCTCCGATTGCATTTCATTGACCTCGGATTTGAAAATGCGCATCGAACGGCCCATGGAACGAGCAAGATCGGGCAATTTCTTCGCGCCAAATAGCAAGATGATGACAAGAACAATCAGGCCGATTTCCAATGGTCCTAAGGTCATAAGATCCTCTTTCGGTTCTTCTTTGCCTGCGCCGGGTAGCCGCCGCGGGCGCTCCCTTCGCGGGGAATAGTCGCGGGGCACGTGTAAGACGCATGTGCGTGCAGTAACTGAAAATTAAGTATAGCCCTTCAACGCGGCATTCCCGCGTTCCGCAATGAGATTCACGATAGATTGCGGGGCTATAACGCGTAACCTATCTGCCTGACCGAGGGCGAAACGAACCACCCAATCTACCGATCCCACCTGCATTGTCGCAGCTATGGTGCCGTTTTCTAGGCGTTTTCCTAGTTGCATGTCGTAGTATTCTGCCAACCAGGTGAATTCTTCGCGGATGGCTAATTCCACGGAATCCGCCGTACCTAAATTAAAGGGTGCCGCAGCGTCGAAATCCAACTCCTTGAGACGCGGATGAGCGGTTTCCTCGGTCAATTCGGCATGCTTGATGCGGTCGATGCGGAAGGTCCTGTGCCCCTGCTTTTCTTCCTCCCACGCCGCGAGATAAGGCTCCGCATCCACGATGAAGATCCGGGCCGGATCAACTAGGCGCTCGGTTTCCTTATTAGATGAAGCACTCCAATAGCGCATCCGGATGCGCCGTTTTTCATTGAGCCCGCGGTTTAAGGTTGCCTGGATATCGGATTCTTGCGGGTCCACCGTCGATAATGTGTCATAAATGCTCAGCGTGCGCTCATCCATAATGGAGCGCAATTTTTCCGCGGCCGACTTAATCGCTCTGGCATCCAGCAGCCCGGGCATAGCCTCGAGGGATTCTAGGGTAAGCAGGAGTGCGCCGGCCTCGGTTGGGGTAAGCCGCAATGCTTGTCCCAGCCCTTGGTCGTTGTAGATGGTGACCCCATCGCGGTAGCTGAAAGAGAGATCGATGAGCTCTTCGGTATTGCGCCCGGTCCCAGAGCAAAATAGCCGGTCCACGGCATCTTTGAGCTCTCCTGGGTCCATCCCCAAATCCGCGGCCGCCTCCATCGGGGTTTTATCCGGATGGTTTTGAAAATATGGGATGAGGTTGAGCGACCGGACGAGCGCCTGCAGTTTATGAGATCCATCGGCCATTGGTTTACTCAGCTCCGTTGTGGTTGGCGGCTGTGCGCAATAGGTTAATGATGTCAGTGCGCACCTCAGGGGGATCGAGCACTTTTACTTCTGGGGCATAGCCCGCTGCGGTGCGCACCAACCAATCTTTTTGGACCCCGGTCAGCACTACGGTGCCTTCGGCGGTGCGCTCCCCCGCGCTTTCTAGCTCTTGGGCTTGACCTTCAGGGATATGCAGGGTCGCGTCCACCTTTTCGCCACGCTGTAGCGCCTCTTTGACGAGCTTGTCGATGTCCACCGTCGGCTCGATATGCTCAGCCGGCTGGTGGGACCTTTTGATATCGGAAAGCCTTAAGGCGCGGAAGACGCGCGGGGCGGCGCGGTCCACATCAAAGCCAACGATATAGATGCGGCTTTGATGGTTGACCACTCCCCAGGGATCCATGGTGCGGCGCACGGTCTCTGCTGCCGGATGGGGGCGGTAGGCAAAGGTAATGCGGACTTTATTACGCACGGCGGCCAGGACGAAGGTGATGACCTCGGGTGCGAGGCGGGTGATGTCATTGACCGCGGTATAAACGGGCGCGCCCTCCAGGTTCCGGGAAGCACCCGAGGCGGCAATCTTGGTCCACCCGGACAGGGAGAAATCGCTCAAGCCACCAGGGGTTCCCACTCCCCCTGCGATGCCAAGCACCATCGCTTCTTCCGGTGAAAATTCCACCGGCGGGAGCTGGTAATTGCTTTGGTCGAGGCGGTACGAGGCGCCGTCTTCCCCACCGGTGTGCACGATGGGGACTCCGGCGCGTTGCAAGGTGGCGATATCGCGAGCCAGCGCCTTGGTAAAAGCCTCGTCGGATTTATCGCTATAACCTGCGACGTGGCTGCGGATCCAGGCCGCGGAGCGGTCCGGTGAACCACCCGAATTCGCCACTCCTTGCAGCGCAAAGGATAGGTTGGTGAGCCTTTCTACCGCCGCATCCTGCCGGCTCGGCGTGGATCGTGATGCCACCACGTTGTCTACTCTCCCCAGTGCTCAATGTGCACGCCCTAGGCGTGATTATCGTGCATATAGTCTAGCAATGCCTCAACGCGCGGATCGGTGGACGTGAAGGGATCGAGCAGTTCCTCGGTGCGCGGTTCTGGGCGGTTAACCTTCAGCCGCGTCCAATCCACGGTCACGTGCGCGCCGCATTCTTCGGCCGCAGCTAGGAACTTTCCGCGCAAAGCCGCGCGCGTGGTCGGCGGCGCGGCGGATACCGCACGCTCGATGTCTTCATCTTCGATCCAGCGCTCGATCATCCCACGGCGCAGCAGCACGTCATATAAGCCTCGCCCGGGCCGGATATCGTGATAGGTCATATCGACCTGCGTCAGCTTCGGATGCGCCCAGTCACCACCCAAACGGGAGCGGTAGCGTTCAAGCAGCTCGAGCTTGATGACCCAATCGATCTCGCGGTTCACCCCAGAAAAGTCTCCGGTCTCGATGGCGCGCAGAATGCGCTCCCACAGGTCAACGACGCGCTCCAATTCCGCCGTGGGCGTGCCGGCGTCTTCGCGGTGGGCGAGCCAATCGCGGGCCCGCGCGCAAAGCTGCTGCTGGACCTCCAAGGCTGTAATGGTTCCCCCGCTAACAAGCGGCAACGGCGTTGAGCCGGTCACATCGCGCGCAATGGAGCGAATGTGGTGGATTGGATCTGCGATCTCGAGCTCGGGTAGCTCGAAGCCTGCCTCCAGCATCTCTAACATGAGCAGGGTGGAGCCGACCTTTAGTGCGATGGTGGGCTCTGCCATATTGGAATCGCCGACGATGATGTGCATGCGGCGGAAGCGCTTGGAATCCCCATGCGGCTCATCGCGGGTATTGATGATGGGCCGGGAACGGGTGGTCGCGGACGATACGCCCTCCCATACCTGATCGGCGCGCTGGGATAAGAGGAATTGCGCGGGGTGATCGCCCTTGGCAGGCTGTACCATTCCCGCCCCGCAGATAAGTTGGCGGGTAATCAAGAACGGCAAGAGCGCCACGCCCAGGTCTTTGAGGACCATGTGCCGGCTAATGAGGTAATTCTCGTGGCAGCCAAAGGAGTGCCCGGCGGAATCGACGTTGTTCTTAAAAAGGTAGACCGCGCGCTCGTTTCCTTCTTCGGCCAAAGCGTCTTCTGCCTGCAGGGCTAGGCGGTTCATCACGCGGTCACCGGCGCATTCATGGGCGATGAGCTGGCTGAGGCTATCGCATTCGGCGGTGGCTACCTCAGGGTGCGAGCCGACGTCGAGGTACAGGCGGCTGGCATTGGTGGCAAAGATATTGGACGAGGCGTACTTTTCCACGATCGGCCGAAAGAGCACGCGCGCAACCTCATCCGGACTTAATGCCCGCTGGCTCTTCGGCGTCGCGGTGGACAGGCCGTACTCGGTTTCGATGCCCATGATCCGCCGGGCAAAAACGGGACGGGTGGATTCCACGCCTACTGTCCGCCCTTTTGGACGTACGAGCGGACGAATTCTTCCGCGTTATTTTCTAGCAGGCCATCGATCTCATCCAAGAGATCATCGGTGCCAGAGGTGTTGATATTGAGCTGGGTAGCGGTAAATTCTTCCTCTGACTCGGGGCCATTTCCCCCATTATTGCTAGAAACCTGGCGATTCGAAGTGGACACGGTGTCATCCTTTCGTCATATTAGGTGATCATTACTTACGATACTCGGGCTGGATGCCGATGGCAGCAAGCCCTTCAAGTAACTCCTCTACGCTGCTGGCGCCCTCGATAATGCCTTCGCAGTCCGCGCGGGTAAGGCCGCGGGTATCATCCATGGCCACGGTGGCCCAGACGCCATTGCGGGAGCGCCCGTCCGTAGCACCACGGCGCAGGGTGAGGCTTTGCCAACTGGCGGCGATGATGTCTTCGCCGAATTTCTGCGTTATGCGCCCGCGGAAATATGCTCGGGTGTCGGCGGGCGGCTCGGCCGCAGCGTGGTGTAGGTCTTCAGCGGTAAAGAGCTGGCGCATCTGCCCCTTGCGCACCAGCGCATGGTGCAGCGACTTCTCGGGATCGATTTCCGCGTATTGCAAGTCGATGAGGCGCAGCTTGGGATCATCTGGGGCGATGCCGCGGTCGAGGTAGCTCTTGATCAACCGGTACTTGGCCACCCAATCTAGGAGGTGGGCGGCCTTGAGGGGGTCATCGGCAAGCAGCTCTACTGCCTCGTCCCAGGCCGCCAGCACCTTGTGGTCGGCGGAAGTCTCCGGCTGCAGGCGGCGACGGTATTCGGCGAGCAGCTCGAGGGCGGTGAGCGTGCGGCCATCGGCAAGCGTGAGCCGGTGGCGCAATTCGAGGTCGCGGCTTACCAGGGGGACCTCCGCGACGGCATCGGCAAGGCGCAGATCGCTAAAGTCCGTGCCGGCCTCAATGGCATCGAGCACCAGCGAGGTCATGCCCAATTTCAGCAGCGTCGAGGTCTGCGACATATTCGCATCGCCGATGATGACGTGCAGGCGGCCGAAGTCATCGTGGATGGCATGGGGCTCGTCGCGGGTATTGATAATGCCGCGGTTGAGGGTGGTTTCCAGGGAGATTTCCTGCTCAATATAATCCGCGCGCTGGGAAATCTGGAACCCCGGTTCCTCGCCAAACTCCCCGCGCCCCATGCGCCCAGCACCAATGACGACCTGCCGGGCCACGAAGAAGGGAATCAGCGCCTGGGCCATGACCGAAAAATCGGTGCTGCGAGCATACTGATAGTTCTCATGCGAACCGTAGCTGGCGCCCTTGCCATCGACGTTATTCTTGTACAACCGCAGCGGCGGGCACGGCTGCCGGTCCGCCAAGACGGAGTTTCCCTGTGCCGTCAGCTCCGCCACAGCATCCCGGGCCTGCAGCAACGTGTGATCGCCGGCGGCGTCATAGAGCGTCGCGTCCCACGCATTCGTGCACTCCGGAGCGGAATACTCGGGGTGGGCATGGTCCACATAGAACCGCGCCCCGCTCGGGGTGACAACATTGGCCACACCAACCGCATTGGGGTCTACCACGGGCACCGTATCGTAGCGCTTGAGATCAAAACCGCGCGAGTCCCGCAAGGGGTGCTCTTCCGCAAAATCCCAGCGCGAACGCGCGCCCGTATACAGCGCAGCATAGGCCACCACCGCATGGGTCGAGGTAATGATTGGGGAATGCTCCGGCGAATCCGGAGTAGAAATACCGTATTCCGTTTCCGTTCCTAGCACACGGGCCACGTACAGCTCCTTCCACTCAAAAGTTCCACACTGGTCACACGCGATCCGCCGTGATCCGCGGAAACGATCTTGCTCCATTCCTCGGGGTTGGTCGAGGTTGGCATGTATTCCGATTCTTCCTGCTCAGCGGCGATGGCGGTGCGCAGGTGCTGCTTGCCGATGCCCCCTTTAACGCCCCCATCGCCTTCCTCCGCGGCGCGCGGCGCACCGTGGTGCGATAACGCCTCCTTGATGGCCAGCTTCTTTGCCCGGGCCAGGATATTGGCGATCATCGCGCCAGAGACGAAATCGCGGTAGTGCAGGACCTGGCGCTGCCCATTGCTAAAGTGCAGCTGCGCAAACGGCCTATCGCTATATAGCTCGTCCACGGCATCGACGATGAGCTCGTCGATATCGCCCTCGTGTGGAATGGATGGATCGAAGTGGCGGGCGAAAATCTCGCGCGCGCCGCGCTTGGTAGGCCGATTGATGCGCACCTTCATATCCAGCCGGCCCGGGCGCATGATGGCGGGGTCAATGAGCTCTTCCCGGTTGGTGGCGCCGATGATGACCACATTGCTGAGGCCCTCCACGCCATCGAGCTCAGTCAGCAGCTGGGGAACGACGGTGGTTTCCATATCGGACGAGACCCCGGATCCGCGGGTGCGGAAAATGGATTCCATCTCATCAAAGAAGATGACCACGGGGCGATCCGCGCTGGCCTGGGCGAGCTCGCGGGCGCGCTCAAAGATAAGCCGGATGCGGCGCTCGGTCTCACCGACGTACTTATTCAGCAGCTCTGGGCCCTTGACATTGAGGAAGTAGCTGGATCCGTCTCCCCCCATCTGGGTAGACAGGGAGTTCGCCACGGCCTTAGCAATGAGCGTCTTTCCGCAGCCGGGTGGGCCATAAAGCAACACACCCTTGGGCGGTTGCAAGCCATACTGCCGGTAGAGCTCGGGGTGGATAAAGGGCAGCTCGACGGAATCGCGGATCTGGGAAATCTGCTCGTCCAAGCCACCGATGTCCTCGTAGCGCACATCGGGTACCTCTTCCAGCGAAAGCTGGGAAACCTCTGCTTGATCGACCTTTTCCACGGCCACGGAAGCCTTTGTATCCAGCAGTACTACCTCGCCCGCGCGCACGCTTTCTTGCAGCGCCTGTGCGAGCAGAACAACGCGGTTATCCCCCGCAGAATTAGCCACGACGGCGCGGCGCTGGTCCAAGCGCTCGACCACGGTGGCAAGCTCGCCAGTCCTCGTAGGAGCGCAGCCTTCGACGACCACGAAGCCATCGCCCAGCCGGACCTGTTGGCCCACCTGCAGGCTGCCCGGCTCCACGTTGGGAGAGACCTTGAGCTGCATGACGCGGCCGTTGGTATAGACCTCCGCGGTGGTGCCTACCTCGCTTTGGTGCGGCGAGTAGGCCAAAAAGACCCCATATGTAGAGGCGGGCTCTGCAAGCGCATTGACCTCAGCAAATAACTGCTCGAGCTCGGCGCGCGATTTCTGTAATAGCTCCACCAGCTTTTGGTTGCGCGCAGCAAGCTGGCTGAGTTGCCGCTTATTATCCGTGGCTTCATCCATGCACACCACTTTAACGCGCGAGCAGCTATGAGCGAGGCCACTTTAGTAATTAATTACACCCGTGTACTTAAAACTGTGCACCTTATTTGCGGGCGCGGCGCTGGGGGCGCGGCGGGGTGACGCCATCGGCAAGCCGCCTGGTCCAAATAAGGAATGCGGTATGCGCGTTCATGCGGTGCTCCGGGCGGGTGGCTAGGCCTTCTACCTTCCATTCGCGCACGAGGGATTCCCACGCCTTCGGCTCGGTAAAGCATTGCAGCTCGCGGATGCCCTCCATGACCTTCATCAGCTGCGGGACCGTTGCCACATAGGTCATGAATACGCCGCCGGGGATCAGCAGATCGCGCACGGTCTCCAGGTTCTCCCAGGGCTCAAGCATGTCCAAGATGATGCGGTCGACCGGGCCGCCGAGGTCCTCAGCGGTGACATCACCGAGATCGCCTAGGCGCGGCGACCACCACTCGGGGCGGGCGCCAAAGTATTCCTCAACGTTATCGACCGCGTACTCCAAGTGATCGTCGCGGATCTCGTAGGAATAGACGTGGCCTTCGGGGCCCACGGCGCGCAGGAGGGACATCGACAAGGCGCCGGAGCCCGCACCAGCCTCCAGCACGCGGGCGCCCATGAAAATATCGCCCTCGACCAAGATTTGCGCGGCGTCCTTGGGATAAATAACGGCGGCGCCGCGCGGCATCGAGAGGACGTGATCCACCATGAGGTGGCGGAAGAGCAGGAAGGACGAGCCCAAGGTGGACTCGATGACGGAACCTTCATCCATCCCCACGATGTCATCGTGGTTGATTATGCCTTTATGGGAATGGAACTGGCCTCCTTCTTTCAAAATGACCGTGTAGTGGCGCCGCTTGGCGTCCGTCAGCTGCACGCGGTCGCCATAGGAAAAGGGGCCAGAATAAGCCATGCCGCAAAACTCCTCGAGGTTGTGGGTACTAACCCTTCAAGTATGCCTCAAGTGCCCGCGAGAGCCATATTTGGTCCTGCTCGCCCACCATCTCGCGCGCGGAGTGCATCGACAGCATCGGCACGCCCACATCGACGGTGTCGATGCCCAGCCGCGTTGCGGTAATGGGGCCGATGGTCGATCCGCACGGCACGTCGTTATTGCCCACGAAACGCTGCACCGGAACCCCAGCCTTGGCACACGCGGTCTCCCACAGCGCGATCGTCTGTGCATCGGAGGCATAGCGCTGGTTGCCGTTGATCTTGGTCACGGGGCCTTGCCCAATAATTGGATGGTGGGTGGGATCGTGTTTATCCACGTAGTTGGGGTGTACCGAGTGCGCGGCATCGGCAGACACGCAACTAGACCGGGCATACATTTGGAAACGCTCTTCCTCATTGGCCCCCAAGGCGCGCGCGGTACGGGTCAGCACGTCCTGCAGGATGGGCCCGGCGGCACCATAACGGGAGCTCGATCCCACTTCCTCGTGGTCAAACGCCATCATGACCAAAATATCGGAGCCATCATAGTCCTGCGCGGCATTCTGCATGGCCTCCAGCGAGGCGTGCACCGAAGACAGGTTATCCATGCGGCCGGCTGCGATAAACTTTTCGCCCGCGCCAAAGACCGCACCCCGGGCGGCATCGGCCGTAATCAGGTTGAAGGAAGCAATATCCTGCTCAGCGATGCCCGCCTGCTCCCCCACCACCTGCAGGATCGACGCCTCTTCATCGCCGACCGTCAGCACCGGCTGCATGTGCTTTTGGCGGTCCGGCTTGAACTCATCCTTGCGGTACAAGTGAATAGCCAGCGAAGGAAGGCGCAGGACTGGGCCCGTATTCACGAGGTGCTGGCGCCCATCCGTGGTCACAACCTGGCCGGCGACGGTCAGTTCGCGGTCAAACCACGTGTGCAGCAAGGCGCCGCCGTAGATTTCTACCGCGACCTGCTGCCAGCCCGCAGCAGAAAAATCGGGCGTGGGCTTAAGCGCCAGGCCCGGCGAATCAGTATGCGAGCCAACGATGCGGAAACCGGAGTTCTTATCGGCGCCTTCCGGCACGTACCACGCGGTAACCGCGCCGCCGCGGACCATGACGTGCCCGCCCGGTGCAGCCGACCAATCCTCGCGCTCATCCTGAATCTGGAAGCCAGATTCTTGCAGCTGGCGCGCTACCTCATGCGCGGCGTGGTACGACGACGGCGAGGCCGCCAGAAAATCAAGGAACTTATCGGTATAACTCATACCTTCTAGCTTGCCACGAAACTATCGGCGATAGGCTAGATACACCATGGCTACTTCATCTACTCCCCGCCCTCTTGCCCTGTCGCCCTCGCGCGCCTCCGACTACCAGCAGTGCCCGCTGCTCTATCGATTCCGGGCCATCGACAAGATTCCCGAGCCCAAAACCATCGCCCAAGTTAAGGGAACCCTGGTCCACGCGGTCCTAGAAGAAACGCATAAACTCCCGCGTGAAGAGCGCACCTACCCGGCAGCGGTAAAGATGATTAAACCAAGCTGGGCCGCGATGACAGAAAAGGACGCTGAACTGCTCGAGCTCGTGCCCGAAGAAGAAACGTATGACTTCTTCGTCGCGGCCCGCGAGCTGCTCAAGGGCTATTTCCAGATGGAAAACCCGCAGGGCTTCGACTGCCAAGAAACCGAGATGTATGTCAATACGGTCCTGCCCAATGGCGTGCCCGTGCGCGGGTTTATTGACCGCGTGGACCGCGCCCCCACCGGCGAGGTGCGCGTCGTGGATTATAAGACGGGAAAGAAACCAGCACCGCGCTTTTCCCACAGCGCCCAATTCCAGATGCGGTTTTATGCCCTAGTGTACTGGCGCCTGCTGGGCACCATCCCCCACCAGCTGCGGCTGATGTATCTCAAGGTGCTGGATTCGATGTTTTTAGCTCCTACCCAGGAGGAACTCGAATACTTCGAGCGCGATCTAGGCCAACTGTGGGCCAAGATTGAAGCCGATGGGCGCGCCGGGGATTTTCGCCCGAAGCGCTCCAAGCTCTGTGATTGGTGCGCGCATCAGGCGATATGCCCTGAATTTGGCGGCACGCCGCCGGAGTACCCGGGGTGGCCGGGCTCCGCGGCGGATTAAATCCTTTTAGAACAGTCCGGATACCGTGCCATCGGCGGCGACGTCAATATTATTGGCCGCCGGCTTCTTAGGCAGGCCCGGCATGGTCATCACGTTGCCGGTCAGCACCACGATGAACCCGGAACCGGTGCGCGGCAGTAACTCGCGCACGTGCAATGTGTGTCCCTCAGGAGCACCAAGTTCCGTGGCTTCATCGGAGAAGGAATACTGCGTCTTGGAAATGACAACGGGTAATTTATCCCAGCCATTGTCCTTAATGTACTGCAAGTCCTTCACTGCCTTGGAGCCGTATTCCACGCGGTCCGCGCGGTAGATCTCGCGGGCGATGGTCTCGATGGAGGCCTCGATGCCTTCTTCAGGATCATAGAGCTGCTGCGCGCCGCCCTCGAGGTTCTCCAGCAAGGTCTCGGCCAGCTTCGTCGCTCCCGCGCCGCCTTCGGCCCAGACGTTGGCCTCTTCCAAGGCCACGCCGAAGTCCTTGGCCCAATCGCGCATAAACTGGCGCTCCGCCTCGGTATCGGACCAGAAGAGGTTCACCGCGACAACGGGCTTGATACCAAACTTGCGCAGGTTTTCTACGTGGCGCTCAAGGTTGACGATGCCCTTCTGCAGAGCCTCAACATTTTCCTCGGTGAGCTTATCCTTGGCAACGCCCCCGTTGTACTTCTGCGAGCGGATCGTCGCCACAACCACCGCGCCGGCCACGTCCAGGTCACCAAACCGGGACTTGATATCCATAAACTTCTCGCCGCCGAGATCCGCGCCGAAGCCGGCCTCAGACAACACGATATCGCCGAACTGCAGCGCGGTCTGCGTCGCCAGCAAGGAGTTGCAGCCGTGCGCGATATTGGCAAAAGGACCACCGTGCACGAGTGCGGGAACCCCACCGAGGGTTTGCACGAAGTTCGGGTTCAAGGCATCGCGCATCAGCGCGGTCAGCGCGCCTTCCGCATCGAGCTCGCGCGCGGTTACCGGGCGCTGGTCATAGGTAAAGCCGACGGTGATATCGCCTAGGCGCTGCTTGAGGTCATCGAGACTCGTCGCCAAGCACAAAATGGCCATGATTTCAGAGGCCGCCGTAATGGTAAAGCCAGTTTCTGCCGGCACGCCGTGCGCAGAGCCGCCGAGCCCAGTGACCACATTGCGCAGTGCGCGGTCGTTCACGTCGACGCAGCGCTGCCACGTGACGCGGCGCGGGTCGATGCCCAGCTGGTTGCCCTGGTGAATGTGATTGTCGATGATGGCCGCCAGCGTATTCGTTGCCGCGGCAATGGCGTGGAAGTCACCGGTGAAGTGCAGGTTGATATCCTCCATCGGCACAATCTGGGCGTAGCCGCCGCCCGCGGCACCGCCCTTGATGCCCATGACCGGGCCCTGGGATGGCTCGCGGAGGGCCACGATGGCCTTCTTCCCAATCTGGTCCAAGGCATCGGTCAAGCCGATAAGCACCGTGGATTTTCCCTCGCCGGCAGGTGTTGGGGAGACTCCTGTCACCAGCACGAGCTTGCCGCGCTTGTCTTTGGCGTAGTCCACCTTGGTGATATCCACCTTGGCCTTCGTGGAACCAAAGGGAATTACTGCATCTTCAGGGATACCTGCTTTGGCTGCGATCTCCGCAATCGGCTGCAGGTTATGGGCTTGTGCGATTTCAACATCGGATGGCTGCGTAGTCATAGCACCTACCCTACCGATTTCTGACATAAGCCAAGTCGCATGGGGTAAGAAGTGTGAGACACAACATTCTTCGGGTGGGGTTGCCACATAAAAGTGGCGCCCTCTCTGCGGAGAAGACGCCACTGGGAATGCGAATTGAAGGACTCGCTAGATGATTACCGCGCCGAGTGCGTAGCCCAAGAGCACGGAACCGACAATGCTGACCACGCCGGGGATGAGGAATGGGTGGTTAAAGACGGCCTTGCCGATCTTGGTCGTGCCCGTATCATCCATTTCGACTGCTGCCAGTAACGTTGGGTAGGTAGGCAGGATGAACAGGGCAGATACTGCCGGGAATGCGGCCACGGCGGTAACCGGGCTTACTCCCAGCGCCAAGGCGGCGGGCATGAGTGCCTTGGTGGTGGCGGCCTGCGAGTACAGCAGGGCTGCGGCGAAGAAGAGCACCACTGCCAGCAACCATGGCGAAGCTTCGATGACGTCTCCGGCCAAGGCCTGAATATCGTCCAAGTAGTGGTTGATGAGGGTGGTTCCCAACCACGCGACACCCAGCACACAGATGCAGGCGGACATGCCCGATTTAAATACCGGGGTGTTGAGGACGTCAGCTGCCGGAATCTTGGTCTTGAGCACGATGATCGTTGCGGCCGAAAGCATGACGGTCATAATCGCCTCATTGCGCGGCAACGTGGGATCCGTAATGAGACCAACCTGCTCGGAAGAAATGGTAGCCCATGCCATGACGATAACGATGGCGATAAGGAAGATAACGACGGAAGACTTAGCGCCTTCCTTTGGCTCATATTTGCTAGCACCAATCGGCTCTTTGACCAAGCCCTGCGCCTTGCGCTCTTGGTAGACGGGGTCATCTTCCAGTTCCTTGCCAAACCTATTGGCCAGCCACGCTGCCGGGAAGATGGACAGGAAGGTAGCTGGAATCAGCACGCCGAGCACCTGAAGGTACCCCACGCCCATGGGCTCAAGCAGGCCAGCCAGGATGACCACCGCGGCCGAAATTGGCGAGGCACAGATACCCATCTGCGCGGCGACGACCGCGATAGACAGCGGGCGCGACGGACGAACCTTGCCCTCCTTGGCCACCTCGACGATCACCGGCAGCGTGGAAAAGGAGGTGTGGCCGGTACCGGCAAGGACCGTCATCAGCCACGTCACGATGGGTGCGTAGTACGTAATTTTCTTAGGGTTTTTGCGCAGGAACTTCTCGGCCACGTGAACCAAATAGTCCATGCCGCCGGCTTTTTGCATGGCGGCGATGGCCGCAATCACCGTCATGATGATGGCGATGACATCGAATGGAATGTCTTCCCTAGTTACGGGAACTCCCGCAACACCCAAAAGGAGAACGCCCAGGCCACCGGCCATGCCGATGCCTATGGACCCAATTCTCGCACCCAAGATAATGGCCGCGAGAACGATGACAATATGAACAATAACCATGGATACACTCCACACGTTCTCAACTACACGTAGTGGACCCGCCTTGACCTGCCGGTCGTGGACCACCCTTACACTTCTATTTTGCCCTGAATGTGTTGTTTTATTGACACAATATGCCCGTTTGTGTCGGTTCCCACATGTGTTCTACCTCGCGTTATAAACCGTTCGGTATATTTCCATGCCACTGCGCTATGGAAATGGGAGACACCAATTCGGGCATAGACGAAAGAGGCCGCACACACCGTGGAGTACTCCCCTCCCGTTTTCCACGGGAAGAGGGAGCACGGTGTGTGCGGAATGTTGCGCTATGGCTCGCGGGCTTTACTTAGTTTTCGTCCAAGAAAAGCTGGCCGCGGAATTCTGGGTGCATGAGGTTTTCTACCGACAGCACCTTGTTCAGCGTTGCCTCATCCAGAAGGCCCTTTTCCAGGACGAGTTCCTTGACGCCCTTGCCGGTCTTGAGGGATTCCTTGGCAATCTCGTCACCGTTGTGGTGGCCAATGAATGGGTTCAGGTAGGTGACGATACCGATGGAGTTCTCCACGTACTGGCGGCACACATCGGCGTTAGCGGTAATACCGGTGACGCACTTTTCGCGCAGCGCATCAACCGCGTTGCCCATGATGCGGATGGACTGGAACAGCGCCTCACCGATGACCGGCTCCATCACGTTGAGCTGCAGCTGACCTGCCTCTGCGGCCATGGTCACGACGTGGTCGTTGCCGAAGACCTTGAAGCAGGTCTGGTTGACCACCTCAGGGATAACCGGGTTGACCTTACCCGGCATGATGGAGGAACCAGCCTGGCGGGCCGGCAGATTGATTTCGCCAAGGCCAGCGCGCGGACCAGAGGACAGCAGGCGCAGGTCGTTACAGATCTTGGACAGCTTCATGGCGGCGCGCTTGATGGCGGAGTGCAAGAATACGTAGGCACCGCAGTCAGAGGTGGCCTCGATCAGGTCGCTTGCAGTCTTCATCTCCAGGCCGGTGACTTCAGACAGAGCGGCGGTTACCTGGTGGCGGTAGCCGGCTGGGGTGTTAACGCCGGTGCCGATGGCGGTGGCGCCGAGGTTGATCTGCAGCAAGCGGCTCTGTGCGTCGCGCAGAACGGCCTGCTCCTCGTTCAGGTTATTGGCAAAGCCCTTGAATTCATCGCCCAAGGTCATGGGGACGGCATCCTGTAGCTGGGTGCGGCCCATCTTCAGGATGTCTTGGAACTCATTGCCCTTGTCCTGGAATGCGGAACGCAGGCTGTCGATGCGCACGACGAGGTCATCGATGGCAGCGTACAGGCCCAGACGGAAGCCAGTTGGGTAAGCATCGTTGGTGGACTGGGACATGTTGACGTCATCGTTGGGGTTGATGATGTCGTAGGAGCCCTTCTCCTCCCCCAAGTGCTCAAGGGCCAGGTTGGCAACGACCTCATTGGTGTTCATGTTCAACGAGGTGCCGGCACCGCCCTGGAATACATCGAGCGGGAACTGGTCCATGCAGCGGCCCTCGTCCAAGATCTGGTCACAAGCCCAGATGATGGCCTCCGCCTTCTTCTTTGGAAGCACGTGCAGGCGACGGTTGGCCATCGCAGCGGCCTTTTTGACCTGCACCATGCCGCGGATGAAGTGCGGAATGGTGTTAATGGTCACGTAAGAAATCTGGAAGTTATCCATCGCGCGGACGGTGTGGACACCAAAGTAGGAATCAGCAGGAATTTCCAAGTCACCGATCAGGTCGGTCTCCGTACGAGTGTTCTTGCTCGACGTCTTTGGCTGCTTCTGCTCAGCTACCTTTTTCTGTGCAGAATGAGTGGTCTTATCCTCCTGCTTTTCCTGCCCTTCCTTTGCGGCAGACTTAGTGTCTTTTTCTTCTTTCTTAGACGACTTTGCCATGATGGCGCGGCTCCTTTGCCTGTCGAGAATGATGTCCGAGTAAATGTTCTCAAGCGCCAATGGTAGCCACGTTTCGCCCCAGTTGGGACGACCAAGAATTTAATACTCCCCCTAAAAGCGGGCAATGCGGAGATCGGAAGCCAAAATTGCCTCCGCACCGAGTTGGGAAAGTCGATCCATAATCTGGTTGGCTTCCTTCTGCGGAACCATCGCACGCACCGCTACCCAGTCTTGCCGCGCCAACGGTGAGACCGTGGGTCCAGTCAGACCCGGAGTAACACCAGCTGCTTTGTCCAGATTTTCTTCCGCGATGTTGTAGTCAATCATGAGGTAGGTGCGGGCGTGTAAAATTCCTTGGATGCGGCCCAAGACAACCTGCTCTTCCGGCGTCACCTCTGCATCGTGGCGCTTAATAACCACGGCCTCCGAGGTCACGATGGGCTCGCCAAACGGTGCCAAGCCCTGCTGCCGCAGCGTAGTACCAGTTGACACGACATCAGCAATGACATCGGCCACGCCCAAGTGGATGGAGATTTCTACCGCCCCGTCTAGGCGGATGACATCCGCGGAAATCCCTTTCTCCGCCAGGTCCTGGCGGACCAAATTCGGGTACGACGTCGCCACACGCTTGCCCTCTAGGTGAGAGATATCCCACCCCTCTCCTTGGGGTGCGGCGTAGCGGAATGTCGAGTCGCCGAAGCCGAGCGAGAGGACCTCTTTAAATTGGGCATTGGAATCGAGCGCCAAATCGCGCCCCGTAATCCCTAGATCGAGCACGCCGCGGGCAACATAGATCGCGATGTCCTTCGGGCGGAGGAAGAAGAACTCCACCCCGTTATCCAGATCCACCACGTTCAGGGTTTTGGAGTGGCCGCGCCCCTTGTATCCGGCCTCACCAAGGATTTCTAAAGCCGCCTCCGATAAGGACCCTTTATTTGGTACTGCAATTTTGATCATGCTGTTCTCCAGGAATTTTGCTCCACCGCAGGTGGCAACAAGTTATAGGTATTTATAAATATCTTCAGGGCGCAGGCCACGCTTGATCATCATGACCTGCGTCCAATAGATAAGCTGCGACATTTCTTCCGCCAGTTCCTCATCGGACTGGTATTCGGCCGCGATCCATACCTCGCCTGCCTCTTCGATGATCTTTTTGCCAATATGATGGGCGCCTTCTTCCAGCGCCTGGACGGTCCCAGAGCCCTCAGGCTTCTGGTCTGCTTTGTTTAGTAGCTCAGCAAAAAGTGTCTCAAAATCCTTCACGGCTAACTATTGTTCCACAGGTAAGCAGACAATGCGAAGGGTTTTATTTCATTTCCTGGATAGCCCGGAACCACTCGTAGACATCCGTGTGGAGCGCGCCGGCGAGGTGGCGAGAATCGCGCAGCCGAGAGATTTCTACTACCCCGTCCGGTACTTCCACTCCTTCATCTTCTGGCAGACCGATAACGGTGCATCCCGCGGCCACGGCAGCGCGCATACCTGCCGGGGAATCCTCAAATACGAGGCACTGAGCTGGATTAAGCTGCAGGCGCCGGGCCGCTTCCAAGTACATGTCTGGGGCAGGCTTGCCGGTGGGAACTTCATCGCCGCAAATAGTGTCTACGAAATACTCGCTGCCGATGACAGCAATGGCGGCGTCTGCAACGTCGCGGTCCGTATTCGTCGTAACCATCATCGGCATGCCGTCGTGGTGCAGCGAAGTTAAAAGCTCAGGGATGCCGGGAAAGATTTCGAGGCGGCCAGCAAAAAGAGTCTTCATATAATCAAACATCTTGTGCCGGTAGGCCTCGACATCGCCTTCACCCAAGACAACCCCAGCGTTGTCGGCGCAAATGCGCAGCGTCGTCGTAAAAGTAGCCCCCACCGTATCCATCCGTTGGCTTGGGGTAAGGCGTTTTCCCAGCACTTCTGAAAGGTAGTAGGTCGCCTCGCCCCACAGGGGCTCCGAGTTCGTTAAGGTGCCGTCCATGTCCCAGAAAATCGCCGCTGGACGGGACAAAAGCTGGGAATTACTCACTGTGGTCATACACACTCCACCGGCTTTTCCGGCATAGAATTAAGGCTCAACGAGGATATTCGCGCTGCGCGGTGATCGATCAACTTCACCTTAGGAATCTACCCACAGCGGGCTGGCGCCGTAAAGAGGCTTAGAAGTCCAACTCGGGAATCTGTGATAGCGCCTCATCATCGGCACCGGTTGCCGCGGAGGCGTTGTACATAAGCTCGGCGATTTCTTCCTTTTCCTCCGGCTCCACCACGGCATCGTGTTGCTTGCGATTAAAGGTGGCGAGTTTTTTAACGGTCTTATTCAGCACCGCGGCGAGCTGGCCGCCATCAGGATCATCCGGCAGCCCGTCTAGCCCGTCCAGCATCTGCTCGAGGTGGCCTTTAAGTTCTGGTAGCACCGCCGCGTTAAACGGCGCCTCCCAGAACTCTTTTTCCTCATCCTTGAGGTAATCACCGGTGGCAAAGGACTTCAGATCAGCAATGAACTCATCAACGGTGGGTTGGAAATCTGCGCGAATGCTCATGCTGTCGATATTGCCCTAAGTTGGCTAGGCCCGCACGCCGAGCAGCGAATCAAGTGCGGTACGCACCAACTGCGCAGCCCCTTCCTCGTCCTCGCCACGGTCACTGCCTGCCCAATTGTCGATGGCGCGCAGCGCGGCGGGGGTATCGAGGTCATCGGCAAGCGCTTGGCGAAGCCCCGCTACCGCATCCTCCGCAGCCGACAGGGCCCCAGGGGCTTCCAGGGCGGTCCGCCAGGTGGCCAGGCGGGCCTTGGCCTGGTCGAGCACCTCATCGGACCAGTCCCGCTCGGCGCGGTAATGGCCGGAGAATACGCCAAGGCGAATGGCGGAGGGATCCTCGCCCTGCTCCACGAGCTTGTGGACGAAGACCAGGTTGCCCAGGGACTTGGACATTTTCACGCCATCGAGGCCGATCATTCCCGTGTAGACATAGAACTGCGCCATGCGGTCTACGCCCAATGCGGCCTCTGCATGCGCGGCGGAAAATTCGTGGTGCGGGAACTTCAGATCGCTGCCGCCGCCTTGGATATCAAAAGTGCTACCCAAGTAGTTGGTGGCAATGGCAGAGCACTCGATGTGCCAGCCAGGGCGGCCTGAACCGAAGGGAGACTTCCACGCCGGTTCGCCTTCGCGGTGGGCGCGCCAAATCAGGGCGTCCATGGGGTGCTTCTTGCCTGGGCGGTCGGGGTCGCCGCCGCGCTCGGCAAAAAACTCCCGCATCTGTTCCATCGAGTAATTGGATTCATAACCAAATTCCTCGGTGGCATCGATGGAGGCATATACATCCGGGTACTCCGGGTCATCGACCACGTAAGCGGCGCCGTTATCCAGCAGCTTTTGCACCATGTCCACGATCTCATCGACCGCTTCCATGGCGCCGATAAAGTGCTGCGGTGGGATGACCGATAAAAGCTCCATATCGGAGCGGAAAAGGTCGATCTGGGAGGTGCCGAGTTCGCGCCAATCAACGCCGTCGCGCTCCGCGCGCTCAAAGAGTGGGTCATCGACGTCGGTGATATTTTGCGCGTAATTGACCTTCTTGCCAGCGTCCAGGAACTGCCGGTAAATCAGATCGAAGGTGAGATAGGTGGCTGCGTGGCCCAAGTGGGTGGAATCATACGGGGTAATGCCGCACACGTACATGGTGGCGGTATCCCCCTTTACCTGCACGGGGGCCTTGGTCTGATTCGCGGAATCGTAGAGATAGAGCTGCGCCGCATCGCCTGGGACGCGACTATAAGAAGGTGTTGGCCAAGAATGCATGGCACCTATCCTAACGCGAACTTATGGGGTGCTTTAAATGGGCTGTAGGACTCCCAAGGCCAGCAGAATCATCACGAGGATGCCCACTGGGATGCGGTAGGCCGCAAACCAGGCAAAGGAGTGGTTGCCCACGAAGTTCAGCAACCAGGCAATCGACGCGTAGCCCAAGGCGAAGGCAATTCCGGTGCCGACGAGCAGCTGCATACCGGAAGCGGCTTGACCGGCCTCTGGCGCGAAGGCATCGGGAAGCGAAAAAAGCCCCGAGGCCAGCACTGCCGGAATGGCCAAGAGGAAGCTAAAGCGCGTGGCCACCTCGCGATCAAGGCCCAAGAAAAGACCACCGGAAATGGTGCCGCCCGAACGCGAAACGCCAGGAATCAGCGCCAAGCACTGGCACAGGCCCATGATGATGGCATCCTTCATCGTGAGCTCGTCATAACCGCGCTTTTTGGAGCCCACGCGCTCTGCGGCGATGAAGACGAAGGAGAAAAGGATCAGCATCGCGGCGGTGATCCACAGGTTGCGCAGCGCACCGCGGATGGCATCTTCAAAAACCAACCCGATAACGCCGATGGGAATGGATCCGGCGATGACCATCCAGCCCATGCGCCAGTCCTGTCCGCGCGAGGCGGGGTTGGTCCACCCACGCAGCCATCCGGAGAGGATTTGCCAGATCATCGGGGCGAAATAAACCAGCACGGCAAGCTCGGTGCCGAGCTGGATGACGGCTGTAAAGGAAGCACCGGCATCGTTGCCCCAAAAGAGCTCGGAAACAATGCGCAGGTGCCCCGAGGAGCTTACCGGGAGAAACTCCGTAAGCCCCTGCACAATGGATAAAACGATAACTTGTGCCCAAGAAACTGCTTCGGTCGCGGTATCAGAAATCACCCGCCATACACTACCGCCGCGCACGGCTTCGGGAAATCGCAACGCGCGCTGTTAGGATAAGTATCCGTGAAATCACGATCCCGCTCCACACTCGTACTATCCAGCTTGCTAGCACTCTCCACTGCTGCGCTGGCCGCCTGCGATTCCACCGTGGGCGTAGGCGGTGATCCCGAAACCGCAGTGAAGGGCAACGCCACCCCGGCCGCTTCTCCGAGCGACACCGATCCTGCCGGTACGGTCATCGACTTCGATGAAGACATCACGGATCTGGCCGCGGTCAAAGATACGATTGCCGTTCGCACCGCGGACCAGGTGCGCATTGGCAGCCAGGATGACTTTGCCGCCAAGAAGGCCAAGAGCATCGATGTCGATTCCACCTGCGGCGATTTGAGCTCCTCCGAATCTGGATTCGTCTTGGCTTGCCCGGATAAGGTCCTACTCATTGATCCTTCTGCGCCGGAGTCACCGGAAGAAATCAAGATGGAGGAAGACTTCCAGGTCACCGCTGCGACCCAACTTTCCACCGGCGAAGTCTTTGTCACCGCAAGCGACTCCGCTGTGGTCGGCCGGTACAAGGATGGCACGCGGGACGGCGAAATCTCCGTCGAGGCCGGCTCGGACCAGATGCTCGCCGTTCCCAATGCGGACGGCGATGACGGGATTGTGCGCATTCAGCGTTCGGATTCCACCATCCAGAATATCGATTGGCCCAATGACCGCGCCGGCGGCCGGTTGCGCGCTGGCCAGGGTGTCGGCCAAATCGCGGTGGGTAATAACGGCGTCGTGCTCGCCTCCGATACCGAGGGCGGCCGGATCGCGGTCTATACCTCCGATGACGTCGTCCGCCTGCACCAATACGGCGTGGTCGACGGTACCCCGTGGGCGGTGGCCTGGGATGACTCGCGCGAGCTCGCGTGGGTTACCACCACCGATAACAACATCGCACACGCCTATTCCATTGACAAGGGCGTTCCCGAATCCCGCGGCGAGATTGCCACGCTTGCCGATGCGCAAAATATTTCCGCTCTTTCCAATGGCACCATCGTGGTTGCCTCCGCATCCGGCCAGGGGCTGCAGTTCGTGGCGGATCCACACCTGACAAAGGCAAAGGAGTCTTAATCCATGGTTTCGACCTTCGATTCGCTGCGCAAAGGCGCCTATCAGCTGGCGCTGCGCGGGATGTTTCGCATAAGCCCCGAGCGCATCCACGGCATTATCAACTCTGGCCTCCACGGTCTGCACGCGGCAGGGCCTGCCAATCGCGCGCTTGGCCGCATCCTGCCGGTCAACGATCCGGTCTTGACACAGGAAGTATGCGGGATCACCTTCCCGCGCCCGCTTGGCCTGGCGGCTGGGTTTGATAAAAACGCCGCTGCCGCCGATGCCTGGTCGCCGCTTGGTTTCGGCTATGCCGAGCTGGGCACCGTCACGGCGCAGGCGCAGCCGGGCAACCCGACTCCCCGCCTCTTCCGCCTCAAAGAAGATGCCGCCATCTTAAACCGGATGGGTTTTAATAATGAGGGTGCGGCGGCCGTGGCAGAGAATCTGCGCAAGCGCCGGTACAACGACGTCATCGGGATTAATATCGGCAAAACCAAGGTCACCCCGGCCGAACGCGCCGTGGATGATTACCGCCGCTCCGCTTCCGTGTTAGGCGGGCTGGCTGACTACCTGGTGGTCAATGTCTCTTCCCCCAATACCCCTGGGTTGCGGGACCTGCAGGCGGTCGAATCGCTGCGCCCCATCCTGCGCGCCGTGCAAGAATCCACCGATGTCCCCGTCATGGTCAAAATCGCGCCGGACCTTTCGGATGCCGATGTCGATGCCGTCGCCGATCTTGCCGTGGAGCTAGGCCTCGCCGGCATCGTCGCCACCAATACCACCATCTCCCGCGAGGGGCTTAGCACTCCCCGCGCGGAGGTAGAAGCCCTCGGCGCCGGTGGCATTTCCGGCCCACCGGTGGCCGAGCGCTCCTTAGAGGTACTCCGCCGCCTGAATGCGCGCGTTGGCTCGCAGCTTGTCCTTATTTCCGTTGGTGGAATTTCCACCCCGGAACAGGCGTGGGAGCGGATTTCCGCCGGTGCTTGTCTCCTCCAAGGTTATACCGGGCTCATCTACGGTGGGCCGGATTGGATTCGGGATATTCACCGGGGCATCGCCCAGCAAATTCGCGCCCATGGACTGAGCAATATTTCTGAGGCCGTAGGCTCCAACCTGCCGTGGAAGGCAACAAAGTAGTAGCTCGGTAGAAAAGCAAAAATGCCACGTGGTCCTACACGTGGCATTGTTTGTTGGCGGGGGCGGTTAAGAGGTCGCCATTACGCTGCGCCGCAAGATCAAGGCACAAATGGCGGACATACCGGCATAAAACAGCAGCCAATACTGCTGCTGAATCAGCAAATCGTGTTGCGGAAGAAAGCGACTAGCAATAATCAAGAGCACCGCCACCGCCAAGGCGATGATCTGTGCGCGGCTACCGGCATGCTCCTTGCTCATCGTGCTGAAGGCACCCACCATCACCGCTGCAATAATGATCGCGAGGTTGCTGTAGGTCCAGACAAAGGGTGCGCCCCACCCATCACTAAAAACGGAAATGAGGGCGAACAGGACCAACACAAAAGCGACGACCAAAAAAGCGCCGCCCACCCGCAGCGCTGCGGGTGGGGTCACGGGATCTTTAGAAGCGGAACTCGCCATTATTTGGCCTCGTACCAACCCCAGAGGATTGCCCGGCCCAGTGCATGGAAGTGCAAGTTGAAGCCGAGGACGGTGGGGGAAGAATCTGGATCGATATCAAGTTTTTCGACGTCTACGGCGTGGACTGCGTAGAGGTAGCGGTGCGGAGCGTGGCCGGCCGGCGGGTTGGCACCGAAGTGGGTGCGGTTGCCGGAATCATTGCGCAGGCTAATAACACCGTCGATGCCAAGGTCCTCTGCCGCACCGGCATTGGTGGGCAGCTCCGAGACATCGGTCGGGATATTAAAAGCGGCCCAGTGCCAGAAACCGGAGGCAGTCGGTGCGTCCGGGTCAAAGCAGGTAACCGCTAAAGACTTGGTTCCCTCCGGCAGTCCGGACCATGCCAGCTGTGGGGACACGCTTTCCGGCGCGCGGTGCTTTTCTGGAATCTCATCGCCTTCTACCAAGTCGGTAGAAGACAGCCCAAAGCTGGGGAGATCGCGCAGCGGGGCGTACGGGTCAGGTCCGGGGAATCGAGTGTCATCTGCATAAGAAGTCATGTACCCCTTTGTACCGCAGATCACACGCGCTTGTCGATGTCCCTCCCACTCACCCCACCACCGTCCAGCTGGGTTCAAACCGTGCTCCTATGTAGGCGCTGCGGCCGCCCAAGTTACAAGGATGTATTTAACCGCTTTGCGATCGTCCGTTTTATGAGCGTTTACCTGGCGATTTGTATTCCAACGGCCGAACACGATAAAGTTTCGAGGTGCCCAACCGAGAGGTTGCAAACACCCTGCCCGGGTGGCGGAATGGCAGACGCGCTAGCTTGAGGTGCTAGTGTCCTATTAACGGACGTGGGGGTTCAAGTCCCCCTCCGGGCACACTGTGAAGTCTCGAGACATCGTTCCTAAGGTGCCTCGAGATTTTTCTATAAGTACTGCTCTTTTCTAAAAGCACGGCCGCGCCGACTACGATACGAACGCATGACCACTTTCCGGGATTGGATACGCAGCTTTGGCAGCTTCTGCGTTCAACTCGCCCACTCTGCGTGGGGCTCAGTCCGCGCGTGGTCACCGCGACGCTGGGCGCTTATCATCGCGCTCGCGCTTGCTGGAGTTGCGCTTTTTATCTGGCTCGACATTCCCGATCTCTCCCAGATGCGGGCCGCCGCTACCCGCCTTGGCGCGTGGTTTCCGGTTACCTTCACGCTAGGTTATGTCATATTTACGCAATTTCCCCTGCCTCGGACCATCTGGACGGTTGCAGCAGGCATCCTTTTCGGCCCCTGGCAGGGTCTTGCCATTTCGCTATTCGCGCTCACAATATCGGCCGTATTATCGCTGCTGATTGTGCGCAGCCTGCTCGGAGAATGGATCAGGCCGCACCTTGCCCACCCCGCGGTTTATACCATCAATGCCCACTTGGAGCGGCGCGGTTGGCTGGCCATCGCTTCCCTGCGCATGGTCGCGGGGGTGCCCTTTAGCCTCCTCAACTACGTCGCTGCGCTTACCCCCATCAGCGTTTCGCACTTTACGGTGGCTACGTTTCTGGGCTCGATTCCCACTACGGTCATCGGCGTCTTTTTCGGCGATGCGCTTACCGGTACGGCCAGCCCTGGGATCATCGCTGCCTTTATCGTCTTTGCCCTCGCCGGCATCGGCGGGCTTGTACTCGATTCGCGCCTGCCGACTCCCGTCCAGTCAAGGTTAAGCGATAGACTGTAACGAACTGCTCGCAATAAAGGAGGATCCTCGTGCTCGCTGTCCATGCCCGCTACCGTGGGCGTTCCGTGCGCCGCGCTGAGCTCGTGCAGCGCTCGGCGGCCGCGCTATCCACCCTCGAGGGCGTCGGCGAGTTTCACGTCCTTGGCGTGGAGGATGTTTGCGCCGTTGTCGATTCCGCCACCGCGGTGTGTGAGGTCGTCATGGCCTTGCTTGCCGATGGCGACTGGGCCATCGGCATCGGCATCAGCCCCGGCAACCAGGCAGACGAAGACAGCGCACGCCACGTGGCCACCGCGGCGCTGAAAAATTCCGCGCGCATGGGGCAGGTCTACACCAAGCTCAATAAGCGCGGCCGTTCCGCGGAGGCAAGCGATATCGCCGCCGCCTTCGCGCTCATTGGATACGTTTTGAATAAGCGCACCATCGAGGGCCGCGAGGCGACCTCGCTCGTAAGGGCGGGGCTCAATCAAAATGAGGCCGCGGAAGAATTGGGCATTTCCAAACAGGCGATGTCCCAAAGGCTGCAGGCTGCGGGCTGGAGCGCCGAGATGGCCGGGTGGCAATTGGCGGTCAACCTCATTGAACGGGCCAATCTAGCCTAGGGCCAGAAAGATCGGCCCGCGGCGGCTTAGACAAGGTCTGATTTGTGCAGCTCCGGCGTGGTCACAAAATCCACCAGCCGCTCGACCGCCCCGATAAGGCTCGAGTCCAAATCCCGGAAAGAATGGACCGCGTTATAAACGTGGCGCCACCCATCGGAGGGATCAGACCATCCCACGCGGCGGCAAATCCCCGTTTTCCAATCTTCACCGCGCGGTACCTCCGGCCATGCTTGCAGGCCTACCCGTTGCGGTTTTACTGCCGCCCAAATATCCACAAAGGGATGGCCGGTGACTAGAACGTGTTCCCCCACTGACTCAGTCATTCGCGTTTCTTTCGACCCCTTGACCAGGTGGTCCGCGAGCACGCCGACCCGGCGGCCAGGGCCAGGCTGAAATTCGGCGAGCCTTTCTTCGAGGTTGTCCAAGCCTTCTAGGTATTCCACGACCACGCCTTCGACGCGCAGATCGTGCCCCCACACCTTTTCCACGATGGCGGCATCGTGGACGCCTTCGACCCAAATGCGCGATGGCGCTGCCACCTTGGCCTCCACGTTTTCTACCCGCCTAGAACCCGAATTCGATTTGCGGGGTGCTTGCTTGGGCACGTACCTCGTCAGCGTCACCGGCTGACCTTCTACTAAGAATCCGCCTTTAATGAGGTTAAATACTCGCTCTACACCGTGGCGGTCCTCTAGCCGCACGACCTCACCAAAGACGGTCTTATCCACGCCTAAAACGGCGCCCACGAAATCATCACCGCGCACTTCTACCACCATGCCCGGTTCTGCCGGCACTTCTGGGTACTGGGTGGGCTTGCTGCGTCGGTGCCCAGCAAAAATATCTCCGCCATAAGGATCTAAACTCATGGCCCGATAGTCTATCTACTACACTTGCTCGCCATGGATATGCGCGCCGAAGTGTGGTCCCCTCTCCAAAACTCCGCCATTTGGCTCGCTGCGTGGTTGTGGGGACATGAGACAACAGATGAGCTGCTCGATGCCCTGACGGAACTGGGCGGGCGCCCCGAATGCGTCGATGAATCCCCCCTCATCGATTTGCTCGCCCTGCTGCGCGCCGAAACGCAAGAGCTCACCTCTCAGCCAGGCGCGGGCCGGGAGCCTCTCCTCCGGCTTATTTTATCTGGCCCGGGTGAAGCGCCGGCGCTTCCTGCGGGCTCAGAGTCTGCCCGTGCGGCGGCGCAAAGTTCAGCGGGCGCCATTGTGGTGCGCACCAATGATCCGGAAGCCTCGCTCGTTCTCATCCCCCATCCCCGTCAAGCCCACACGGCATGGCAGGTGATTCGAGAGGATCAGCCGCTGCCCTCGCCTGCCTGGCTAAGCCCCGGCGAGGCGGACGCATTGTTGACTAAGGCAACGGATGAATCCGCCGACCTCATTACGGCCAGCGGCTACCAGTCCACCGCTCTTAATAATCCCCGGCTCACGGTGGGCACCTTGAGCGATTTCTATGACACGCCCGGCCTGCCCCCGGCCACCCCGCCACGGGCTGCAAAACTCTTTGCGCGCGCGGACCGCGTTGCCGCGATCATCGAAACCGTCACGGATAGGATTAACGATCACAGCCTCGATCCGGAGCTTCTCCGACTGTGGCGCCATATCCGGCAGGCGCGGATGACGGGAGTGGCTTATTCGGCAGCGGAATTCGCCCGCTAGAGCAGGCTCTTTTGCGGGCCCGTTAGTGAGCGCGGATATCGCAGCAGCCCGCAGCGCAGGGAGCGCCGTTGGTGGTGCACCCCTGGACGGTGACATTCCCGCTGGTCTCCCACGGCTGCCCCTGCTCGAGTTCTTCCACCAGATCCACGATCATGGCCGCAAACCGCTGGGAGGGGCCAGCGGTACGGGCGCGTTCGACCTGTACGCCCATTTCATCGGCAGCGGCTTGCAGCTCAGAATCCAAGTCCCAGATGACCTCCATGTGATCGGAGATAAAACCGATGGGGCACACCACGACGGCGTCTACCCCGTCGCGGTCATGGATTGCGGTGGTGTGGTCAACGATGTCTGGTTCCAACCACGGCGTCTTCGGATTGCCGGAGCGCGATTGCCACACCAAATCGTAATCCGAGATTCCGGCGCGCTCGGCCACCAGGCGGGAGGCTTCGGCTACTTGCCGGGAGTAGAGGTTCTTGTCCCCGTCTGCCCCGCCGACATTATCGTGTGCATTCGGCACGGAGTGCGCCGTAAACAGCATGCGCGCGCTGCCCATCTTCTCGGCGGGGATACGCTGCCAGGCCTCGGCGACGGCATCGACCATCTCCGCAATGAACTTGGGGTGATCATAAAATTGCCGAATCTTGGTGAATTCGATTTCTGGCAGCCCCTTATCTGCAAGGTGCTGGCGCATCGCCGCAATGTCCTCATCGTATTGCCGGCACGCGGAGTAACCGCCCCAAGCCGAGGTGGCAAAGACGGCCACGTTGCGGATCCCTTCTTCCGCCATTTTCTCTGCGGTAGCCGTACCAAAGGGGTGCCAGTTTCGGTTGCCGAAATAAACCGGTAGATTATGTCCGCGTTTTTTCAGCTCGCCTTCGACGTTATGGATAATTTCCCGATTCAGGCCGTTGATCGGGCTTACCCCATCAAAGTGGTAATAGTGCTTGCCCACTACTTCTAAGCGCTCGCGCGGAATGCCGCGGCCCCGCGTCACGTTCTCTAAAAACGGAACGACCTCCTCGTTTCCTTCCGGGCCACCGAAAGAAAGAACGAGGAGGGCGTCGAATTTTTGGGCAGGATGCTGTGCGTCAGTCATGCCCTAAATAGTAGCAACCACAAGGCTAAGAATTAGAGAAGGCGCACGACATCCGGAGTCGCACCAGCCCAGCGCACAGGGGAGACCTGTACGTTCTGCCCAGACTGTGGGGCCTCAATCATTTGGTCGTTACCCAAGTAGATTGCCACGTGCTGGCTGCCGCCGGCACCGTAGAAGATGAGGTCACCGCGTTGCATGTTATCGCGCGAGACCTTATTGCCCATTTGGTACTGCGCACCAGAATAGTGTGGAAGGTCTAGGCCGGCCGCGGCGAACGCGTACTTAGTCAATCCAGAGCAATCAAAGCCGGTGCGGCCGTAGTCGCCAAAGCTATCGGCAATGCCGCCATCCCGGAGGCCACCGGTGGGGCCATTATTGTCGCCACCGCCCCACACGTATGGGGTTCCGATCACAGATTCTGCGCGAGCGATGACCGCCTCAATCTGGCTGCTGTTGCCCGGGGCAGCGCTGGATGGGGTTCCCGATCCCTGACCGAAGGCAGAAGGATCAGTGCTTGCCGATGGCGCTGTATCCGGGCTGCCAATCCCCAACAGGTCCGCAGAACCCGCCATCAGCGCCCGCACATCGTCCTGATCGACGGCTGCGGCGAGCTCGCCGGCAATATCCATAACGTCCGATGCCGAGGATCCGGTGCCGTAGTCCACCGTGTTAAAGGACGGCGTTGCCCCCTGGTTAAGCGCGGTGCCGAACTCTGCCTTCGGGGTAGTCGAGTGAGCCTGCCCCTCTACAGCGGCGCCATCGTTGGCCGCCTCAGGTAGTGGTGCTTCATCCGGAACGATTTCGTCGGTAAAGTCTTGACCCTTGTCTTCATTCAAGCCTTGGGACTTGACGGGATCATCGGCAAGCGCATCCGCATCTACCCTAAAATCAAGGTTATTATCTTGATTTTGCGCACTTGGAAGGTCGCCCTGGTGGGTTACTTCCCTTGCCTGCTGCTGGTGTGCAAAGGAGGCCTCGGCGAAGTTGCGCGTGGCATTCATTTGCGCTTCCCGCTGGGCCAAGTTGCGGCGGTGCTCAACCAATGCCGACTCGGCCGCGCGCTTCTCGGCATACGCCTGGTCAAGTTCTGCCGCATCGTCTGCAACCTCCGGATCGGCCGAAAGCTCGGCGATGCGGTCCGTCGCGGCCGCCGCTTGTTCCTCTGCCTGGTCGAGCAGCTGCCGTAGCTGATCTACTTCCCGCTGCTGAGCATCAACATTGGATACAGCGCGGGCGATGGAGGCATCGGCATCGGCCTGGGCGGGATCGGGGTACTCTTCTGCTCCCGCGGGAGCGACGGCGGTCAGGGGTGCTAGCGCTGCGGTACCTGCGACTGCAGCAATGATTGCGCGAACGTGTCGAATGCGCGGTAAACGAATGGTGGCCACTGGAATTCTCCTTGTTGGACCACCTTCCTTTTTAAGATTGGGACACAATGAGCCGTAAATGGACATAGGAATGCCCGAGACCCTTAGCTTGCGCATTTCGCACAGCAGTAAGCCCTGAGTCTTTAGTGGAATATTCCACATCCGATAGCTACCTACCCAGAGGATTATGGGTAGGCGTCATCGCCCTGGCAGCCCTCGGCTCCAGGAGGTAAACGGCACATGTGCCCGAAAATCTAGAGACTTCACCTAGGGAGTGCGCACGTCTAAAGCCCTATGCACTGATGCTTAACTGCGCTGCCTCACCGGCTCAATGCCCATCACTCGCTACTATTTCCCCATACCAGCGACGTATATGGTGCACTTCTCCCACGTGTCCTACGCGGTTTATTGTGAGCGTGAGCGCCCTAGACTTGCGGGAAGCATCTACGCTCCCATCGCAGTGCCAATCCGGGAGATCCGGGATTGGCGCATCTTCATTGAGCTTCGCTTATAGTGTGCGGTGAGTTTGGGTAGCTGACAGAGTCCAGGCCCCCTCGCACGCTGCGCTTGGCATAGTGAGAACTGCCCTATGATCCTTGGCGCGACTCGCCGCGGCGCAGTGAAAGTACAGCTCCAAATCTGAGCTCATCCCTGCGAGGGCAAGCGGCCACAAACCATGAACAGGCCACACGATGCTGGCCCTAGTGTGATTTCGGTTCCCTCTTTCTCTCATTCTGCGCGTACCCGACTGCGCTCCTCCGCGAACCTTGCGACTGGGTCCCGCTTCTCCGGGAATCCAACGTTGAAGGGTTCAGGGAGAACCACATCCGCATACCCACACGATGGAGCTCTAGCGAACTCGTCTCACCACTTTTAAGGAAGGTGGGTTGATGTTTATTTTTTCGAACATTGTCATCGCTCAAGTGAAAAGTTTTTCTGCCCTCCCGTTCGAGAGGTCCCTCGTGGTTCATTGACTTCCAAGTACCGCCAATTCCTCGATTCCCGCGAGGCGTGCTTCCCCACATACCCGTGTGAATCTTCAATTGACCGTCAAGGCTAAGCCCATGAACTCAAGAAGATATTCATGTCCCTTGAGTCGACACTCGAACCATACGTCACGACACGCCCTTTTCGCACACATTCCACTTAATTACGTGGAGTCAAGTTAAACCACATGACACGACAGGCGTACCTAACCTGCAATGATTTTGTTACCATCCCGTTATTGTGATGTTCATCACTTCAATTTTAAGATTTCATGGCCTCCCGGCCGTAGGCGTGGCCAAAATCGGGGCCGATTCACCACTCGAGAACCACTCCCCCGGCCACAGTCAACCACTAAACCTTTACTTCGACCCCTCCCCCGCTCCCCTAGCTTCTTTAGACGTGTGCAGTTTCCTTCACTCGCGGGCGCCCGGTGTCGCTCGACGGACACCTATAGACACCCCCACTATGACGCCGCTGCTTGAAGATCATTTTCTATAAATCTCGGCGCGGCTTCCCCACACCTTTCGGCGTGACGGGCCACAGGGAATCATTCACCCTTGAAATTTTGGGCCCGCATCGGCGGATAATTTTGGGCCGTGCTGGAGTCTCAAAGAACGGAAAATGTCCACTATTTTTTCGAACAAACATATCCGGAAACTGGCTAGTTTTGAGGCTCTTTTCTCCCTACTTCTGACTCCCCTAAGGAGTTGCTACTTACCCTCGCGTCTCGTGGTACCGGGAGGTGCGCCGGTAACTTAGGCCACCCAAAATCAGGGCGAGAATTAAGACGGCGACGACGATCGCGATCATCGGAAAGCTGCTGTGCTCAAGCCCCGCGTAGTACCGCTCTAGGAGATCGACCTGATTGAGCCCCGGCGTTAACTGAGCTTGGGTGGATTCAATATCCGCGCGGCTATAGTTCTCGCTGACCGAGGAAACATGGCGTGGGGTCTGCACGATGACGGTCTGCAGATCCGTAGCGTCATAAAGCTCTTGTGCAATATCGCGCACGTCCGCAGCCTTGGAGACAAAAACATCAACGACAGCGAGCCCGTCACCCTCACGCAGTTGCTCGGCGACGTGTTCATTCAGCTGAGCATCCGATTCCAAGGAGGGGGCGGAGTAGGCCACGCCGTCCTGCTTGAGCTGCTGAGCTAGCTGCGGGATGTCCACTTCATGTGGAACCATTCAATCCCCTTCCCTCTTCTTTCCTATTACAGGGGCTTGCGCACCCGAGATCGGGGGTTGTGCACTGCGCTTGTGCCTGGGCCAATCTTTTCTAAAGATAAAGGTTACCGCGGCCGTTCGCGCAGTTAACGCGCCGAGAGCCGCCAATAACTTTAAACAGAACGCTTGTCCCGTTACAATGAGAGCAACGGAAGGTTTTTACCTCTACAATAAATAGGTGAACCATCGCGTTCTTTGCCGTCTTTGGCACTGCGGGCCCCATGGCTTCGTCGCAACCATCAATTGGTCGCACGCCTTTTGCTTATCCCGCAACTCCAGCAGGCGGCGAGTACAAAACAGAACACACTGTTTATCAACAAGGAATGGAGCTCCCTGTGACTGAAAGCTTGAACTCCTTCGACGCTAAGAAGACCCTTGATGTCAACGGTAAGTCTTACGACTACTTCGACATCAACACGGTTCCTGGCATGGAGAAGTTGCCGTACTCCCTCAAGGTGCTGGCAGAAAACCTGCTGCGCAATGAGGATGGCAAGAATGTAAACGAGGACCACATCAAGGCCCTTGCCAATTGGGACCCAAAGTCCGAGCCGGATACTGAAATCCAGTTCACCCCGGCCCGCGTCCTCATGCAGGACTTCACCGGCGTTCCCTGTGTCGTCGACCTCGCAACCATGCGTGAGGCCGTGTCCGCTCTTGGCGGCACGCCAGACCAGGTGAACCCGCTGAACCCTGCCGAGATGGTTATTGACCACTCCGTTATCGTTGAGGCCTTTGGTTCCACCGACGCTCTTGAGAAGAACGTCGAAATCGAGTACCAGCGCAACGAAGAGCGCTACCAGTTCCTGCGTTGGGGTGCTGAGAACTTCTCCAACTTCCGCGTTGTTCCTCCGGGAACCGGTATTGTCCACCAGGTCAACATCGAGTACCTGTCCCGCGTTGTCTTTGACAACGAGGGCCTTGCATACCCGGATACCTGTATCGGTACCGATTCCCACACCACCATGGAAAACGGCCTGGGCATCCTGGGTTGGGGCGTTGGCGGCATCGAGGCAGAGGCTGCCATGCTCGGCCAGCCGGTATCTATGCTCATCCCGAAGGTCGTCGGCTTCAAGCTGACCGGCGAAATCCCGACCGGCGTTACCGCAACCGACGTCGTCTTGACCATTACGGAGATGCTGCGTGAGCACGGCGTTGTCCAGAAGTTCGTAGAGTTCTATGGCAACGGCGTTAAGTCCGTCCCGCTGGCTAACCGCGCCACCATCGGCAACATGTCGCCTGAATTCGGTTCCACCGCGGCCATCTTCCCCATCGACGAAGAGACCACCAAGTACCTCGAGCTCACCGGTCGCCCGCAAGAGCAGATCGACCGCGTGGAGCAGTACGCCAAGGCCCAGGGCATGTGGCTGGCAGAGGACACTCCGGAGCCGGAGTACTCCGAGTACATCGAGCTCGACCTGTCCACCGTTGAGCCGTCCATCGCCGGCCCGAAGCGCCCGCAGGACCGCATCCTTCTTTCGGAGGCCAAGGAGCAGTTCCGTAAGGATCTGTCCAACTACACCACCGACGAAGTATGCGTCGACGACTCCTCCGTTGAGGCTAAGCGCATGTCCGGTGAAGGCGGCGCGCCTGGCGACGATGATGTCACCGGTGGCTTGAACAAGTCTCGCGAGGGCCACGGCGAATCCGCCGCGGTTGGCGCTAAGGGACGTCACTCCAACCCGATCACCGTTGAACCTGACAACGGCGGCGAGTACACCCTTGACCACGGCATGGTGGCCATTGCCTCCATCACCTCGTGCACCAACACCTCCAACCCATCCGTCATGGTGGGTGCAGGTTTGATTGCACGTAAGGCCGCTGAAAAGGGCCTGCGCTCCAAGCCATGGGTCAAGACCATTTGTGCACCTGGTTCCCAGGTTGTCGATGGCTACTTCCAGCGTGCAGACCTCTGGAAGGACCTCGAGGCTATGGGCTTCTACCTGTCCGGCTTCGGCTGCACCACCTGCATTGGTAACTCCGGCCCGCTGCCAGAGGAAGTTTCTGCAGCTATCAACGAGAACGACTTGGCAGCTACCGCAGTTCTGTCCGGTAACCGGAACTTCGAGGGTCGTATCTCCCCGGACGTCAAGATGAACTACTTGGCATCCCCAATCATGGTTATCGCCTACGCTATCGCCGGCACCATGGACTTCGACTTCGACAACCAGCCGCTGGGTCAGGACGAAGACGGCAACGATGTCTTCCTGAAGGACATCTGGCCAACCCCGCAGGAGATCGAGGACACCATCCAGTCCGCCATCTCCCGCGAGATGTACGAGGCCGACTACGCCGACGTCTTCAAGGGCGACGACGCATGGCGCAACCTGGATGTTCCAGAGGGCGAGACCTTCGAGTGGGATGAGGACTCCACCTACATCCGCAAGGCTCCGTACTTCGAGGGCATGCCGACCGAGCCGGACCCAGTTGAGGACATCAAGGGCGCTCGCGTTCTTGCGAAGCTGGGCGATTCCGTCACCACCGACCACATCTCCCCTGCTTCTGCCATCAAGCCGGGCACCCCGGCCGCGCAGTACCTGGATGAGAACGGCGTGTCCCGCTCTGACTACAACTCCTTGGGTTCCCGCCGCGGTAACCACGAGGTCATGATGCGCGGTACCTTCGCCAACATCCGCCTGGCTAACCAGCTGGTGGATGAGACCGGTGGTTACACCCGCGACTTCACCCAAGAGGGAGCACCGCAGGCATACATCTACGATGCATGCGAGAACTACAAGGAAGCCGGCATCCCACTGGTCGTTATCGCTGGTAAGGAATACGGCACCGGTTCTTCCCGTGACTGGGCTGCAAAGGGCACCAACCTCCTGGGTGTTAAGGCAGTCATCACCGAGTCCTTCGAGCGCATCCACCGCTCGAACCTCATCGGTATGGGCGTTATCCCGCTGCAGTTCCCTGAGGGCGAGTCCCACGAGTCCCTGGGTCTGGACGGCACGGAGACCTTCGACATCGAAGGCATCACCGGATTCAACGACGGCTCCATCCCGAAGACTGTTCACGTCACCGCTACCAAGCAGGACTCCGACGACGCCGTCGAGTTCGACGCTAACGTACGTATCGACACCCCGGGTGAGGCAGAGTACTTCCGCCACGGCGGCATCCTGCAGTACGTGCTGCGCCAGATGGTGAAGAACTAAGCCATTTGATGCGACGACAAAGTACTAAGTCCCTTGGGCTTAGTACTCGTCGCTGAGCTTGAAGACGCGGGGTCGCACCGCTCTCTCCCGTAGAGGGCTCTGCGGCCCCGCGTTTCTTCGTTGTCGTTCTATGTTCGTTTTAGAACATACTTAACTTGAAGCATTAAACATTCCTAAAAGGAGACGACCTCACCATGCCAATCGTGAGTGAATCTGAGTTAAATCGGCGCAGGCACGAAATTCTCGTCGGAGCTCGCCGGTGCTTTGCCGAACATGGCTATGAGGGCGCGACTGTCCGCCTCTTAGAACAAGCCACGGGGAAATCACGCGGCGCCATATTCCACCACTTTGGGGACAAGGAGTCCTTATTCCTCTCTTTAGCCCGCGAGGATGCCGCACGCCAGGCAGAAGTAGTGGCCAATAACGGCCTCGTCGAGGTTATGCGGGAGATGTTGCGTCACCCAGAACGCCACGATTGGCTTGCCACGCGTCTGGAGATCACTTCCCTCTTGCGCACGGACCCATCGTTTGCTGCTCGGTGGAAAGAACACCAGTCCATTCGTGACGAGGCTATCCGCGCCCGCCTCGCTTCCAACGCGGAACAAGGCCGTCTGCGAGACGATGTCGATATAGATACCCTGGTGTGCTATTTGGAAACCTTCATGGATGGGTTCATTAATAGGCTCGCCTTAGGGGATACGGATGGCCTAGAGCGTGTCCTCGATCTGGTGGAGCAATCCATTCGGAGTTCTAGGTCTCCACAGCGCTAACCGAGCCCATTACGTTGCTCTTGGGGCCTGACCCCGGAAAGTGGACACGTCGGGGGTTAGGCCCGCAATTCTTTGAACGAAAGCGCAAGGAAGGCAAGCGTCACAACGCCGCAGTCGTAGCACTCGCCCGCAGACGAATCAACGTCCTCTACGCCATGATGCGAAACCACGAGTATTACCGCGACCCCGCCCCAGCAAAGGAAGCCGCAGCAGCCTAACCCCTAACAACGAAACAAGCCGACTGGGAAAAATCCCAGTCGGCTACCAGTCGCGTGCAAAACAACACACCTAAAAATCCCGAGTTGAGGATCCACCCCCGTCAACCCCATCCGCGAGACTGACAAACTATATAGGAATACCCCTGCTTTCGTCACTCCGCTTTTCTCACTGGGAGGAGAAGGCGCCAGCTGAACGCAGACTCGGTTAGTCGGTGCCCTCTGCCAAGCCGCCGGCAGTGGAAAGCTCCACTTCCTGGACGCTGACATACTGCGCTATCTCTGCAACGAACCCTGGATCGTGGCACGTAAGGACGATTGCCGTTCCTGAGTCCAGCGTCTTATGAATCAGTTGATGCATCAGCGCTCGATCCGTTAGGGACAGCAAGCTATCCGGCTCATCCATGAGCAAGATGGCGTGGCCCATCCCCACCACATGTGCCGTTTGGGCCAGCCTTAGCCGGGAAGCGGATAGATCCAATGGGTGCTCATCGGCATCAAGTTCCAGCAGCTCTCGTAACGCGGGATCGGGAACAAAATCCCCCAAAGCGGAATATATTACCTGGTCATAAGGAGATTGTAGGACCAATCCCAGAGGCTCTGCTGGGCGCTGTGCCCCATCAAGGCCGGCGGCGGCGCGCAGGAGCGACGTTTTTCCGGTTCCGTTTGCCCCGCGCAACCAGGTCACGCCCCCGCCGCGAATGGGGATGGTTACCGGTCCGACGCTAAAGGTAGTGCCGGAAGGCTTCGCCGATTGCCACCAGCGCTTCTTTTCTTGTCCGCGGCGCGCAGTAAGCGGCCCGAGGTATTCTTGCGCCCCATAATCCGAAATCGATTGCAGGTGTATAGCGGCAGGTTGTGGGATCTCTCCTACGACTTCCCCGCCCAATTCGGGCCAGTGCATGGATGACACGGCAAGAACGCAGGTATTGCGCAGCGAATGCAATAGCTGCACCATCATCGCCGACGATGTGGGGTCAAGCCCCGCGCTCGGCTCGCACATAATGAGCACCTCGGGCTCGCGGATCGCTACACACGCAGCAGCGAGCCTCCGCGTCTGACCGCCAGAAAGCTGGGTGGGGTTTTTCTCCGCGTAATCGCTAAGGCCCACCGCCGCGAGCATTTCCTCTCCGCGTACCTGCATGCGGGCTGGGTCCTCACCCTGGTTTTCTAATCCTAGGACCACTTCTTCGATGCAGGTATCGCGTAGGTAGCTCATCTGCGCAGAAGAGTCAGTACCAATGATGGCGGATGATGATAATTTTTCGCCCAGCTCTTGCGCCACGTTTTCGGCGATGGCATCCGAAGGCACAAGTACTTGGATAATGCTGCCTTTACCTGGCTGAATATCGTCTAAATCCATACAAAGACCATGACTCCTATGGTTCCAATGGGAACGATGTAGCGCAGCAGGCGAGACACGGCAGAATCCGGTACCGGCCGCAAAAGGGTCCTTGTCCCCTCTTCATCAAAGCCCACGGCGGCAAGGGCATGTCCACGCTCGGTGCCTTGGATCAGGAGGCGCGAGATTACTGGGATGACCACCCGGGAAATGGTATTGCGCCACGTCACCTTGATTCCTGCCAGCTGGTTGGCATCACGGACGGTCCGCCAGGCTTGCGCACCTTGCGGTAAAGACTGCAGTGAAGCACCAACGATATAGGCAATTTTGTGCCCCGCACGCGAGACCTGTAGCCACTTCGCAATATCGGAAATTCGCAGTACGGACATCGCCACGATGAAGCACACCATAAGCGCGAAAAAGCGCAGGGCAAGTGTGGCGGCGATGAGCAGGCCATCGCTTGTGACCAGCGGAATTAGTTGGTTATCGCCATAGGGGGCGTGGATCACCAACATCGATAAGGCCACCGGAACACAGAGCGCTGCAGAGGCCAAGACGATCGCAAGGGATCTCGTGGCCCACACGCCATAGGCAAGCATTGCGCCAGCTACCACTGCAGAGGCTAATGGGCTATTGAGAGCGAGGATAAGTAGCCAGCCGCACGCAGCAATGGTGAGGACCGTCGACGGGTGAAGGCGATACATTAGCGAGGCTGCAAGGATTCCCGCGTGCGCTTAGGCAATGATTTCACGGCGGCCCACACGATGAGGAAGACGACGGCCTTATCCAGTGGGTCGGAGATAAGTGATTGCATCGTCACGGACGCAATCAAGGAGTTGCCGAGTTCGCGGAAGAGGGACGTGAGCGCACCGGTACCGACACCAGCCGTACCGCCGTAGACGAATGCGGCCACGGGTGCGGCGAGCATGCCGCAGATGATGCCGATGATGGCACCGCTGACGATGACCTTCCAGATCTTGGTAAACGCCCCCTTTTGGATGGCCCAGCCGGAAAGGAAGCCGGTAGCAGCGGACACCGCGGCGAATGGGAGCGCCATCGGGTTGAGCAATCCCCAGACCACTGAAGACAGCGTACCGGTAGCAAGCCCGGCAATGGGGCCTGCCAGTGCCGCCACCAGGATGGTTCCCACGGAGTCGATATACAGCGGAATGCCGCTCGACCCAATGATTTGGCCCACCACGATGTTGAGAACCAAGGCGATGGGAATAATGGCGATGGTGCGAGCCGGCAGGGATGGCACGGTGCCGGCGAGCAGCAAGGCCGCACCGATGAGGTAGCCGGCCAGGGTGATCAACGCTTCGGCAGAGCCCGCGACGGACTCCCAATCGGTGGGGCGGAAAAGCACCAAGTAGATCCACGTGGCGACGACTAGCGCGGCGCCCGCGATGACCATCCCCCGGCGGGCAGGGGTAAGAGAAAGCTGAGGCATAGAGGTATTCCTAATCCATCAATGTGTAAAAGAGATCGGGGCACACTGCTTTTAGTTCCAGCCTATGTCACCTCAGCGTAGGAAAAATGTGGCGTATGCGCTGCGGATTAGGGTAAAAGATTTATTCGCCTAGAGCAACACGCGCGCTCAATGCGCGCAGCGCCCTGTCGAACTCGCGGTGGGCAGCTGGAATATCCGCACTGGTCACCAGAGAGGCATTAGCTGGCCGGCCCCAATGGTTGCGGAGGTCCGCGACGCTGGTCCCGCGCATCAGCGCAGAGTCCGCTTCCACGTCAATAGTCGTTTCTACCGCCTCGAACGGCACCTTCTTTAGCGCGATGATGCAGGTCAGCAGGTCATGGATCTGGGCTTGGTAGCCTTCTTCTTGCGCTTGATGGAATTCGAAGTAGAACCGCAGTAGCTCCGGCAGCTTTTCCGCCATTGGGTGTGTACCAAGAAGCCCTTGAATTTCTGCCAAGCGCTCTGGAGTGATGAGAAATTGCTCGGTGACCTCGAGCGAGCACAGCGTACTGTTCAATTCTGCTGAGGCTGAAAAATGACGTGCTGCCGCGTGGGGATCTACCCAGAAATTCCACTCCGCGGTCGGCGTCGTATTACCGCGGTAATTAACGGCACCGCCCATGATGGTAATCGAGCCGCACCGCGCGACGGCATCGCCATGCTCCCGCTCGAAGTCTGCCAAGTTAGTTACCGGCCCGGTGACGATGAGGTGTAGCCCCGGGTTGCGGGCAATAGTGCTCGACCACAACTCATGCCACTGAATATCGCCGAAATCGTGATCGGGCGCGGAAAGATAACCCAAGCCGGACTCACCGTGGGTTTCAGGTGTCGTGGTCAGCTCTACTTCGAGCGGGGCCGACCGCCCTGGTGCGACGGGAACCTCCGGTAATCCACAGAGATCCAGAATCCACCGTGCATTGGCGGCAGTCTGCTGGACTTCGACGTTTCCAGCGGTCGTGCTCACACCCACCAATTCGATCTCGCCTGCGTGATGCAGTCCTGCCAGGTACATCAGGGTGAGGCAGTCATCTATGCCTGGATCGCAGTCGACCAGGACGGCTGGGCGCGAGAGACTCATAGCTAGCCTGGCTAACTATTACTTAATCGAGCTGACTGGCTTGTCGCCGTCAACGAATACGACTGGAGAGCCTGGAAGCTCCTCGCGGCCCAGTACCTCTACGATGACGTCTGCCACCAAGTCGCGGGAAGAGGTCTGGCCCTCCTGCAGCATCTTGTCCTCAACAAATTCCAGCCCCTGCGCAGGCTCCTCCGTCAGGCCAGCAGGCTTCAGGATAATGTGCGGGATAGAGCTATCGGCCAAGCGGTTGTCCACTTCCTTCTTGGACTCCACGTAGGCGTACCACTTTTCATCGGCTGGGTCCGTCGTCGCAACCTGGGAGCCGACATAAGAAATCATGACGAACTGAGGAACGTCTTTGCCCAGCTTTTCCAGGGCCTCGATGGCGGCCAATGCGCCGTCGCGGTCGACGGCCCACGTCAGTTCCGCGCCGCCACGGCCGCCGTTTCCGGCACCCCATACAACTGCGTCATAATCTGCGAATAGCTCGGCCCATTGGTCAACGGACTGCTCGGTAATATCTGCAATAACCGGCGTAGCGTTGGCCTGCTCGATATCGGCCTTTTGGTCTGGGTTACGGATAAGCGAGTGAACCTCGTGGCCAGCTTCCGCTAATTTTGGAGCCGCCAGCAGGCCAACCTTGCCGTGTCCACCGATGTACAAAACCTTTTTCTTGGTATCAGCCATAGCGCCCCATGGTAACAGCGCGATTTTTATGCTGCAGCGGTTCTTTTCAGCAGTGCCAGAACATGCCGCGACCGTGGTGCGAGCGTTGCCCACCGAACCAGATAGAATACTGGTTATGTATGCCATTATGACCGTTACCGGCGCCGATAGCACCGGAATCATTGCCGCAGTGACCACGACTCTTGCTGATCTGGACATCAACGTCATTGATGTCTCGCAGACCATTATGGGTGACTATTTCACCATGATCCTCCGCGTTGAATTCGATGCGGATGCCGTATCCATCCAAACCATCAAGGAGCGGATGCGCCCGGTTGCGGAGGAAAAGCAGCAATCCATCCGCATTCAGTCCGAAGACCTCTTTACCGCCATGAACGAGATTTAACATGAGCACGCGTTTTAATACCACCAATATCTTGGACACCATCGAGATGATTGAAAACTATCGTCTCGATATCCGCACCGTGACGATGGGCATTTCCCTGCTGGGATGCACGCGCTCGACCATGGAGGCAACCTGCCAGGCCATCTATGACCTCGTAACGCAGCAAGCGGGCCGCTTGGTTGAGGTATGCGAGGGCGTCGAAGGTGAGCTCGGCATCCCGATCGTCAACAAGCGCATCTCCGTCACCCCCATTTCCCTCGTTGTCGCAGGCTTGGACGGCAACCCCGTCGATGCCGCGCGGGCGCTGGATAAGGCCGCGAAGGAAGTGGGCGTTAACTTCGTCGGCGGCTACTCCGCGCTGGTAGAAAAGGGTGCGACGAGCGCAGAGCAAAAGCTCATTTCCTCCATCCCCGAAGCCTTGGCCGAGACGGACGTAGTGTGCTCCTCGGTCAATATCGCCAGCTCTCGCGCCGGCATCAACATGGATGCGACGAAGCAGATGGGCGAGGTCATCAAGGAAGCCGCTGAGCTGACCAAGGATAATTCCGCAATTGCCTGCGCCAAGCTCGTCGTCTTTGCCAACTCCGTGGGCGATAATCCGTTTATGGCCGGCGCCTTCCACGGCATCGAGGAGCCTGACTGCGTCGTCTCCGTTGGCGTCTCCGGCCCCGGCGTGGTGGACCGCGCCCTCGGCTCCTTGGAAGGCGCAAGCCTGGATCAGGTGGCTGAGGAAGTAAAGAAGGCGGCCTTCAAGATCACCCGCGCCGGGCAGCTCGTGGGCAATATGGCCTCCGAGCGCCTCGGCGTTCCCTTCGGCATCATTGACCTCTCCTTGGCCCCCACGGCAGAACTCGGCGACTCCGTGGCACACATCCTCGAGCACATGGGCCTCGATCAGGTGGGCACGCACGGCACGACGGCGGCATTGGCGCTGCTTAACGATGCCGTCAAGAAGGGCGGCATGATGGCATGCTCGCGCGTGGGCGGTTTGTCCGGTTCCTTCATTCCGGTCTCTGAGGACAGGGGCATGATCGATGCCGTCAAGTCCGGCTCCATTTCCATGGACAAGTTGGAGGCCATGACCTCCATCTGCTCGGTCGGCTTCGACATGATCGCACTCCCCGGCGATACCTCGGCGGCCACGATCTCCGGCATGATTGCGGATGAAGCCGCGATCGGCGTGATGAATCATAAGACCACCGCCGTGCGCGTCATTCCGGTACCTGGCGCCAAGGTGGGCGACGAGGTCAGCTTCGGTGGGCTTTTGGGCTACGCACCGATCATCCCGGTCAATCAGGTGGGCAATTCGCAGTTCATCAACCGCGGTGGCTTTATCCCCGCACCGGTGCACGGATTCCGCAACTAGGCGCGGAGTAATCCACACCTAGGGGAGAAGCGCGCCTAGGACAAGCGCGCCAAGCTCCCCTTAGGACTCGGAGTCTTCATTCTCCTCGCCCGGCTTTTCGGATTCTTCCCACCGGGCGAGGTTTGCTTTGAAGTGCTGAAAGGAATCCTCTAGCTGGCGCAGCTCCACCTCGCCGCCGACCTGGCGGCCCGCATCGGAGTAGATGGCCTCCGCCGCTTCATCTAGGACATTGCGGCGTTCCACGGTCCGCAGCAGCGCGACCACCTTGGCCAGGTTATTCAACAGGCTCAGATAGATCTCGGCGTTATCGGCCGCATCGCGGCGGATTTGGGTGAACATCGCCTCAATGATCTGTTCGTAGCTAAAGGTTTGATAGTCCAAGCGGAACTCGCCATCGATATGCATAATCCCCTGCGGCAAGCGCTTGTCCCCAATGACCACCAAGATTTGCGTGAAGCGGTCAATGATGTCGATGACCGTATAAGGATCATTGACGCCGGTACTGAGAGCGCGAGCAGCAATCTCTGCGAGGTGCCGGGCAGTAAACCGAGGGTCGTGCGCAGAGGCATCCTCGCGGTGCTGCGTGACCACGATGTGCTTTTCAATGTTTTCCGGCATGTGCGGCACGCCGTGAGCAATGACCTCGCCTTCTAGCACGAGATCGCCCGGGGCAACACCCAGGTGAACCGCGCACTCTTCTTCGGCGGCCGCTTGGGCAATAGACTCGTAGTCCACGAATTTCAGGTAGCCCGTTTGGGAGCTGCGGGTTGCATCGGCGGATTCATAGAAATCCGAACCTGGTGCCTTGGCAACCTTTTCTTCCTCGCCGCGCTCAATGAGGCGCCGCATGTGCTCTTCCACATCCTGGGCCACCACGTGCACTACATGAGACATGCTAATGGACTGCGCGATATGGACGATGAAATAAATCAAAAAGACCACGCATATCAGCGCCAAGGCGATGTCGACAGCGACATTCAGCGAGGGAACGTGTTCTTGCTTGCCCTCGCCGCCGGCGCGCACGGCACGCAGAGAGAGCAGCGAGTAGGTAAAAGTCGCCAGGTAGATCCCCAGCGTGGACTGGATGGAACGGTCCTTTAAAAACTCGTGCAATAGGCGGGGGCCCATCACCGTCACCACGCCGGAGAGCGCGGTCAGGGTGATAAAGAACAGGGTGCCGGCCAGAGACAGCGTGGCGGTGGCAACGGCGGTGAGCAGGCCCTGGGCACTTTCCGCACTACCGTCGTAGAGTCGAGAGAACGCCAGATCGAAGTTGCGGTCGAGCGCCAACATGCCTTCGGCCGCCACGACGGCTACCGCTACCGCTACGGCGGGAATGACCCAAAACTTATCCCGCCAGGCGGGCATCCTCTCGATCAGCGTCTTCATCAGGCTTAAGCCAGCTCGACGATTTCCATGTACTCATCGGACCACAGGTCTTCATCGCCATCCGGCATGATGATCACCCGCTCAGGGTCGAGCGCCTTCACTGCGCCCGGATCGTGGGTTACCAAGACGACGGCACCCGTGTACGTATTGAGCGCGTCGAGCACCTGCTCGCGAGAGATGGGGTCGAGGTTATTGGTCGGCTCATCGAGAAGCAGCACGTTCGCGCGGCTGGAGACCAACGTAGCCAGCGACAGGCGGGTTTTCTCACCGCCGGACAGCGTTCCGGCGGGCTGTTGCAGTTTATCGCCGGAAAACATGAACGCTCCCAGCAGCCCGCGCAGCTCTTGCTGGTCCGCATCGGGGCAGGCCTCGATGGTGTTTTCCCACACGCTCTTATCCGGGTGGATATTGTCGTGCTCCTGCGCAAAGTAGCCAATGCGCAAACCATGGCCACTGACGATGCCACCCTCGCCATCGGTGCGCTCCTCCCCCGCCAGGAGCTTGAGCAAAGTGGTCTTACCGGCACCGTTATACCCCAGGACAACAACGCGGGAGCCCTTATCAATGGCCAGGTCCACGCCCGCGAACACCTCCAACGAACCGTACATCTTAGTCAAGCCTTTGGCGTTCATGGGCGTCTTGCCGCACGGGGCGGGCTCGGGGAATTTAATATTGGCTACCTTATCCGCAACGCGCACCTCATCGAGGTCATTCATCATGCGCTCGGCGCGGTTTAGCATCTGCTTCGCCGCTGCGGCCTTGGTGGCCTTGGCACCCAATTTCGCGGCCTGTTTTTGCAGCGCGGAGGCCTTCTTTTCCGCATTCGCGCGCTCGCGGCGCCGCCGCGCCTCATCGGTAGCACGGGCATCGAGGTATTTCTTATAGCCCATGTTGTAGACATCCGCCTCGCCGCGCACCGCGTCGAGGAACCAGACCTTATTGCACACGGCCTCGAGCAACTCGACATCGTGGGAAATCATGACCAGTCCGCCCTCGTGCTTGGACAGGAACTGGCGGAGCCAGACGATGGAGTCCGCATCCAGGTGGTTAGTGGGCTCATCCAGGAGCAACGTGGTCTGGGATTTACCCGAGCCTTCGCTGGCTGCAAAAAGGATCTGCGCCAGCTCCACGCGGCGGCGTTGGCCACCCGATAGTGTCTTGAGCTTTTGATCTAAAACGCGCTGAGGCAGGCCTAGGTTATCGCAGATTTGGGCGCATTCGGAGTCGGCCTCATAGCCGCCCAAGGAGTCAAATTGTTCTTCCAAGCGGGAGTATTTACGGATGGCCTTATCGCGGAACTTCTCATCCGTGGCCGTTTCCATCAGCTCTTGCTGCTTGGCCATGCGCCGCTTAATATCGTCCAGCCCGCGGGCAGAAAGCACGCGCTCGCGCGCGGTTTGTTCGATATTGCCTTCGCGCGAATCCTGCGGAAGGTAGCCAATCGGACCCGAGCGAGACACCGTGCCGCCATAGGGCTCGGTCTCGCCGGCCAAGATGCGCATGGTCGTGGTCTTTCCCGCACCATTGCGGCCCACTAGCCCGATGCGGTCGCCGGGCTGGACGCGGAGGTGCTGTCCGGGGGCATCGAGAAGCGTGCGGGCGCCTACGCGTACCTCAAAATCATTGGTCACAATCACGACAAGCCAGTCTAGCAACCAAAGGCCAAGGCACTAATTCACGCAAAAAAGCGGCGGTAAAACTACCGCCGCCTTTTAGACATTCCGCGGTGATTAAACCGCAAAGCCCAGAGCTTGGAGCTGCTCACGGCCTTCTTCGGAAATCATGTGTGGGCCCCAGGGTGGCATCCAGACCCAGTTGATACGCACGCCATCGGCAAGCTTCTTGCCGGTAACGATGTCCTCAACCTGTTCCGCAATGACATCGGTCAATGGGCAAGCCGGCGAGGTCAGCGTCATGTTGATCATGGCGAGCTCTTTGCCGTCCTCTTCTTCCAGCCACAGGTCATAGACCAAGCCCAAGTCAACGACGTTGATGCCCAGCTCCGGGTCGATGACATCGCGCATGAACTCGGTGATGTCAAAGGCCTTCGACAGCTGTTCTTCCGTCTGCTCTGGCCGCTCACCGCCTGCGCTGAAGGACGAATTCTCGTTCTGGTAAGGATCTACGGGATCGGTCATTTACTTCTCCACTTCATTGAGCGCATCTGCAGTGGCGGCCTGAAAAGCCTTCCACCCCAGCAGCGCGCATTTAACTCGTGCCGGGTATTGAGAAACACCTGCAAAGGCAACACCATCGCCGATGATGTCCTCATCGCCTTCGTCCTGGCCACGCGAGGTGACCATCTTTTCAAACTCGGCAAGCTTCTTATTGGCTTCCTCCAAGGGCAAGCCGACGATCTCTTCCGCCATGACGGACGTCGATGCCTGCGAAATGGAACAACCTTCGGCGTCGTAGGACACATCTTCAACGGTCTTGCCGTCCGCGGAAAGGTTGACGCGCAACGTGAGCTCATCGCCGCACGAGGGGTTCACGTGGTGAACCTCCGCTTGGAACGGCTCGCGCAACCCCGCGTGTTGCGGATTTTTATAGTGATCCAAGATCACGTCTTGGTACATCGAATCTAGATTCATTAGGCAACTCCAAAGAAATCGCGGGCGGCCTTAATGGCTTCTACCAGCTTATCTACTTCGGCTTCCGTGTTGTACAGGTAAAAGCTAGCGCGTGCGGTAGATTGCGCACCGCAGGCGCGGTGCAGCGGCCACGCGCAGTGGTGGCCTACGCGAATGGATACGCCTTGGTCATCCAGAACCTGACCCAGATCGTGCGGGTGAACGCCTTCCACGGTAAAGGAGATGGCCGCGCCGCGGTCTTCAGTGGTTTCTGGGCCGATGATGCGCAGCCCTGGAATCTCACGAAGCTGTTCCAAGGCATAGGTGGTGAGCTTCTGCTCGTGGGCATGGATATTATCCATCCCCACCTCCTCGAGGAACTTCACCGCGGCGCCGAGGCCGACGACCTGGCTGGTCATCTGGGTTCCCGCCTCAAATCGCGTGGGTGGTTCCGCGAAGGTGGTTCCTTCCATCTTCACTACCTCGATCATGGAGCCACCCGTGAGGAACGGGGGAAGCTTGCGCAGCAATTCGTCCTTGCCGTAGAGCACTCCCACGCCATTGGGGCCACACATCTTGTGACCCGAGAATGCGGCAAAATCCACATCCAAGGCATGGAAATCTACCGGCATATGCGGGACGGACTGGCAGGCATCGAGCACCACCATGGCGCCGACCTCGCGAGCACGGCGCACCATTTCCTCGACATCGGAAACCGCGCCAGTGACGTTGGACTGATGGGTAAACGCAACGACCTTGACGGATTCATCGAGCTCGAGCGAATCCAGGTCGATGCGGCCATCGTCAGTCAACGAGTACCACTTCAAGGTGGCACCGGTGCGCTCGCAGAGCTCCTGCCACGGCACGAGGTTGGCGTGGTGCTCAAGCTCCGTGATGACGACGGTATCGCCCTCTCCTACGTACAGCTCGCCCGCGCGCTCATCGGAAAGCGTATAGGCAACCTCATTGAGCGCCTCGGTGGCGTTTTTGGCAAAGGCAATCTCATCGCGGTCCGCGCCAACGAAGGCCGCGATGGCCTGCCGGGCCGATTCATAGGCGTTATCCGCCTCCTCGGCCAACTGGTAGGAGCCGCGGTGGACGGGGGCGTTGGTATGGAGAACGAACTCCTCCTCTGCCTTCCACACCGGCAGTGGGCGCTGGGAGGTAGCCCCCGAATCCAGGTACACCAGCGGCTTATCGCCGCGCACGGTGCGCTGCAGGATCGGGAACTGCTCCCTAATTGCGTTTACATCAAATCCAGACATAAAACTTCTTCGATTCATCGAGGATGAACCAGCGCTGGGCTGGTCTTTACTGCAGGAACTGGTCGTAGCCGTCAGACTCAAGCTGGTCTGCCAGCTCGGCCCCGCCGGTCTTCACAACCTGGCCGTTAGCGAATACGTGCACGAAATCAGGCTGCACGTAGTTCAGGATGCGCTTGTAGTGGGTAATCATCAGGATGCCGCCATTGGTGTCATCCTGGTAGCGGTTGATGCCATCAGAGACAATGCGCAGCGCGTCAACGTCCAAGCCGGAGTCGGTCTCATCCATGACCGCGAACTTGGGCTTTAGGATGTCCAACTGCATGACCTCGTGGCGCTTCTTCTCGCCACCGGAAAAGCCCTCGTTGACGGAGCGGGAGATGAAGGACTTATCAATCTTCAGGTTCTCGCGAGCCTCAGTAAGTTCCTTATTCCACTCGCGCAGCTTGGGGGCCTCGCCGCGGATAGAGGTCACGGCGGAGCGCATGAACTGCGATACCTTTACGCCCGGCACCTCGGTGGGGTACTGCATGGCCAAAAACAGGCCGGCGCGAGCGCGCTCGTCAACGGGCATGTCGAGGAGGTTCTCGCCATCGAGAAGCACCTCGCCCTCGGTGACCTCGTACTTCGGGTGACCAGCAATGGTGTAGGACAAGGTGGACTTGCCGGAGCCGTTCGGGCCCATGATGGCGTGGATCTCGCCGGAGTTGATGGTGAGGTTGACGCCCTTGAGGATTTCCTTGGGCTCGCCGTTTTCTTCATTCGGCAGAACCTGGGCGTGGAGATTCTTAATTTCCAGAGTAGACATAGTTTTGTGGGTTTCCTTCTGTAAGTGCGTTAAGCGGAGATCTTTTCCAGTTCTTCAGAAATGCGGTTTTCCAGTTCCTCGGACAGGGATTGCACCGGAATGCGGTGGATGACCTCGTTGAAGAAGCCACGAATGATGAGGCGACGAGCCTCTGCCTCCGGAATACCGCGCGACATCAGGTAGAACAGTTCGATATCGTCAAAGCGGCCAACCGTTGCGGCGTGGCCGGCGCCGGTGATTTCACCGGTCTCAATCTCCAGGTTCGGAATGGCGTCTGCGCGCGCACCGTCCGTGAGGATGAGGTTATTATTCGTCTCATAGGTATCGGTGCCCTGTGCGTTGGAGCGGATAAGCACGTCTCCTACCCAGCAGGTACGAGCCTCGTTCTTCTTCTCACCCTGCAATGCGCCCTTGTACAGGACATTGGAGCGACAATTCGGAACCGAGTGATCCACGAGCATGCGGTTTTCGAAGTACTGACCAGAATCGGCGAAGTACACGCCCAGCAGCTCGGCGTCGCCGCCGGGAGCGGTGAAGTTCACGCGCGGGACAATGCGCACGACCTCGCCGCCGAAGATGGCGGAGTTGTGGCGCAGCACGGCATCGCGTCCCACCTGGGCCACCTGGTTAGACAGGTGCACCGCGTCGTTTTCCCAGTCGACGTCCACGATGACGGTCAGGTGTGCGCCATCGCCAAGGATGAATTCCACGTTATCCGCGTGGGTGCCAGAGCCGACGTACTTCAGCACAACGGTGGCCTCCGCATGGTGGCCAACCTCGATGGAGGTGGCGCCGAAAGAGGTCACGTCTTCGCCCTTGCCCGTAAAGGTAATGGTGATGGGATCTTCCACCTGCACCTCAGGGTCAACGGTTACCACTTGACCTTCCGGCATGGAGGTCCATGCCTGGGCGGCCACGCGGTCAGAAGGCTTGCCCACGCGGCCAAGGCGCTCATCGTCGCGGTCTACAGTCTCCGCAGAAACGCCTGGGTGCTTGCTTACCTTGACGTCCTGGGCAACCGCTTGAGCAAATTCCCCGTTGTGCAGGCCCCGCAGCTTGCGCAGGGAAACAAAGCGCCATACCTCGTCGCGGCCATGCGGTACCGGGAAATCCTCCACGTTGGTAGAGGTAAAGACGTCACCCTTGGTGATCTTATCCGGATTGAATTCGTTCGAAGCGACCATTTCTTTAGCCGACCGATCCTTCCATTTGCAGTTCGATGAGGCGGTTGAGCTCGAGGGCGTACTCCATCGGCAGCTCCTTAGCAATCGGCTCAACGAAGCCACGCACGATCATTGCCATTGCTTCTTCTTCCGCAATGCCGCGGGACATGAGGTAGAACAGCTGCTCTTCAGAAACCTGCGACACGGTTGCCTCGTGGCCCAACGTGACGTACTCGTTGCGGATGTCGTTATACGGGTATGTGTCCGAACGCGAGATATTGTCCACGAGCAGGGCGTCGCATTCCACGTTGGACGTGGAGTGGTGCGCATTCTGGTTGACCTGCACCAAGCCGCGGTAAGCAGCGCGGCCGCCGGCGCGGGCAACGGACTTGGAGACGATATTGGAGGAGGTGTAGGGCGCCATGTGCGTCATCTTCGCACCGGTGTCCTGGAACTGTCCCTCGCCAGCGAAGGCGACGGAGAGTACCTCACCCTTAGCGTGCGGACCGGTCATCCACACGGCCGGGTACTTCATGGTGACCTTGGAGCCGATGTTGCCATCGACCCATTCCATGGTGCCGCCCTCTTCCACCTTGGTGCGCTTGGTCACCAGGTTGTAGACGTTGCTGGACCAGTTCTGAATCGTCGTATAGCGGCAGCGGCCGCCCTTCTTCACGATGATCTCAACTACTGCGGAGTGCAGGGAGTCCGACTTGTAGATGGGCGCGGTGCAGCCTTCCACGTAGTGAACGTAGGCATCTTCATCCACGATGATAAGGGTGCGCTCGAACTGGCCCATGTTCTCGGTATTAATACGGAAGTAGGCCTGCAGCGGGATGTCAACGTGCACGCCCTTCGGGACGTAAATGAAGGAGCCGCCGGACCACACTGCAGAGTTAAGCGCGGAGAACTTATTGTCACCGGCAGGAATAACGGTGCCGAAGTGTTCCTTAAAAAGCTCTGGGTAATCGCGCAGCGCGGTATCGGTATCGACGAAGATAACGCCCTGGCTTTCCAGGTCTTCGCGAATCTGGTGGTAGACAACCTCAGACTCGTACTGTGCGGCCACGCCGGCAACCAAACGCTGCTTTTCTGCCTCAGGGATGCCCAGCTTATCGTAGGTGGCCTTAATATCATCCGGGAGATCGTCCCAGGTCTGCGCCTGCTCTTCGGTGGACTTGACGTAGTACTTGATCTGGTCAAAGTCGATGCCGGAGAGATCCGCGCCCCAGGTAGGGATGGGCTTCTTATCAAAGATATTCAGGGCCTTGAGACGCTGGTTCAGCATCCACTCGGGCTCGCCCTTCTTTGCGGAAATATCGCGGACAACGTCCTCGTTCAGGCCACGGGCGGCAGAAGCGCCGGCCGAGTCAGAGTCGTGCCAGCCGTACTCATACGCACCAATAGAATCGATGATCTCATCATCGGTCATCTTGTTATCAGGTGCCGATTGTGCCTGGGTCATGACTCGCTCCTTTCAGTATTAGTTTTGACAGGTGTCAAGGGGATATTCGTGGTACAAATTCCGTGGCCATCTGCGATAGAAGCCAAAGGTTGTACGTGTTTGCCTAAGAGGGCGGAAAAGACTTCCTGCTCTGCCTCGCACAGTTCAGGGTGCTCGGCCGCCACATGGGCAACCGGGCAGTGGTGTTGACAGATTTGCACGCCCTGGCCCGCACGGTCCACGGTTGCGGCGTACCCGTGCTTATCCAGGGTTTCAGCCAGTTTGCGCGCTACTTCCTCGACCGATTCTTCCGCGTCCACGAAGGGACGCACATCGGCGATGATGCGCTCAAAACGAGCCTTAGCGAAGTTCTTCACAGCCTCTGAACCGCCCGCAGAGCGCAGCGCGGTCAACGCTTCAGAAGCCAATTCATCATAGGCGTGGCCAAATTGCGCACGCCCACGATCCGTCAGGCGGAAGTGTTTTGCCGGTCGCCCACGACCCGCTCCGGAGTGCATCCGCGAACGAGAAGCTGGACGGCGCTCGACAACTTCCGTTAGTTCTTCTTCCACCAGAATGTCTAAATGCCGGCGGATCCCGGCGGTCGAAAGACCAAGGCGCTCACCCAGGTAAGAGGCGGTTACAGGGCCGTCCTTAAGCAATAGCAGCAGTACCTGGCGGCGGGTATCACCATCCGTGGACCGTGATTCTTTCACCGCCACATGCGCCGCTGCCGCGCGCTGTGAGTTAGCCATGCCCTAAAACCTCCCTTCCTCAGGTCAGTTGCCTGCAGTCACCGTGCTCCGTCGCGCCGGAAATGCCGTCGCTACGCAAGCGCCATAACTGCGCTTTCATCATTAGACAACACTAGTGTTCCTTAATTCATTCCGGAATGCCACCATTGCAGTCACCGGGCGTGGCGGCGGGGGTGAATTTCCCACCCCACAGTCCTCGCGTAAGGTCTTAAGCCATGAAAGGGAAACTACGGGGAGTGCTCGAGAGCGTTAAGGCAGAATTGCCGCGCTTGGGCACCGCAGGTTCTCGTTCCGCGCAGCTGCACGCCGAAGGCACCGGCGCGCAAGCCGGGGATACTCGCTACGATTTCATCACCCAGGCGCCAGAGGAACTGCAGCACACCACGGTCTCCCAAAAGCGCACCTTTTTCATCTTGCGGTGGGCCGGAACCGTCGGTTCCCTCCTCATTGCCTTTGGCGCTTTGGGAGCAGGCGCACTGCCTGTAGTGGGCAACCCCTATGACAATGTGCCCTTCGGCTCCCTCATGTCGCGCATGCTGCAGACCTCGTCTGCGCTCGTCATGGTGGGCGTGGGGCTTTTAGTTACGGCCTGGATTTTCCTCGCCCCCTTCGTGGGCACCCCGCTGCGCCAGGCGCGACCCGGCGAGCCCGCCAGCGATCGCTCCCGCCGGCTGGTCTCCCCGCGCCAGCTGTGGATCACGTGGGCTGGGTGGATCATCCCCCTCATCTTTACCGCACCCTTATTTACCCAAGACATCTATTCTTATTTGGCCAATGGCTCCATCGTGGCCCAAGGGATGGATCCCTATTCCGCCGGCCCAGTTCAGCTCTTGGGCGCTGGCAACGAGTTCGCGCGCTCCGTTCCGTTTATCTGGGCGAATTCACCGTCACCATATGGGCCCGTTGCCTTGGGGCTGGCGGCCATCGTCAGCATCATCACCGGAAATTCCATTGTCTTAGGCGTCATCGCCCACCGCCTACTTTCCATCGTGGGCATCATCGTGGCCGGCTGGGCCATCACGCAGCTTGCTCAGCGATGCCGCGTCTCCCCTGCCTCCGCACTATGGCTCGGCATCTTGAACCCGCTGACCATCCTTCACCTCGTCGGCGGTATCCATAATGAATCCATCATGCTTGGATTGTCGTTACTGGGCATGGAGCTTGGATTAAGGGGCATCGATAAGCTGGGGCAGGATAAAAGAGGAGCCTACGTTGCGCTAATAGCCTCTGGCTTTTTCCTATCCTGCGCCGGAATGGTCAAGGTCACCGGCTTTATTGGGCTCGGCTTTATCGGCATGGCGTATGCCCGCCACCTGCACGTGCAGGCGCGCGTGCCGCGCTGGCGGGCCTTATTTATAGCCATTGCCGTGCAGGGCGCGGTGCTCGTAGTCACCATTGCGCTCATCAGTATCATCACGGGCATTAACCTCGGGTGGATTACCGGGCAAGGCGGAGCCGCCACGATTCGCTCCTGGCTTTCCCTATCCACGGCTACGGGAGTGGGCGCCGGTTTCCTCGGCATGTTTTTAGGCCTTGGGGACCACACCGATGCCATATTGACCATCACGCGCAGTTTCGGCGTCTTGGTCGCCGTCGCCTTCATGTCCCGCATGCTCTTTGCCACGCTGCGCGGATATATCCACCCCGTGGGCGGGCTGGGAATCTCTACCCTCGTGCTCGTTATCTTCTTCCCAGTGGTCCACCCGTGGTACATCCTCTGGGCCGTTTTGCCGTTGGCGGCGTGGGCGAACCGGCACATCTTCCGGTTTAGCGTCGTTGCCTATACCGGCGCGATGAGCTTTTTCGTCCTTCCGCGCGGCTTGGGCCTGCCCGCTGGGACGGTGCTTTCCATCTATATCGCCGCTGCCTGCGCTTTCGCCGTGGTAGTCGGAGTGTGGTGGGGTGCAATGCGCCGACACGGAATCCGTGTCTTAAACTAGGCACCCGTGAATGCAATTCCAGCTGAAAGCCCCGCCCTGTCCTTGGATGGTGTGGTAAAGAAATTTGGCCCCACGGCAGCCGTCAATGGGCTCAGCCTAAGCGTTGCACACGGCGAAATATTTTGCCTGCTCGGCCCCAATGGTGCTGGTAAATCCACCACCATCGAAATGTCTGAAGGATTTATCCACCCCACCACCGGTTCCATTAAGGTCTTGGGCCTTGATCCAAGCACCGCGCCCGATAGGGTGCGCGAAAAGGTGGGAATCATGCTGCAAGGCGGCGGTTCTTATTCCGGCATCCGCGTGCTAGAGATGTTGGAATTGACCGCGCGCTATAACGCCAATCCTCTACCGCCGGAATGGCTGCTCGAAACGTTGGGCCTGCAAGGTGTTGCGCGCACGCCTTATCGGCGGCTTTCCGGCGGGCAGCAGCAGCGGCTATCGCTCGCGCTCGCGGTCATCGGCAGGCCAGAGCTAGTTTTCCTCGATGAACCCACCGCGGGCATGGACGCCCAATCCCGGCTCGCCGTGTGGGATTTGATCCGCGCCCTGAAGCGCGACGGGGTCACAGTGATATTGACCACCCACCTGATGGATGAGGCCGAATCGCTGGCAGATCACATCGCCATCATGGATCACGGCGCGCTCGTGGCACAGGGAACGCCGGCAGAACTTACCTCCCAGGGCGAGGGCGCCGGGTTTAGTTTTAGCGCCAACTCCGCAGTTGACCTGGACGCCTTGCAGCGAATTGGCATCCCCACGACCGCCTCGCGGCCGCTGCACTACAGGGTGAGCCAGCCCAGTTCGCCGGAACTGATTTCCGCCCTCGCCGCCGAGCTCGCCCGCCAAGGCGTGCTTTTGCGAAGCCTGGAATCCCACCACCGGAACCTCGAGGAAGTATTCCTCGACCTCACAGGCAGGCACTTGCGCAGTTGATAAAACCCTGTGTCCTGTCTTCATCTTAGAATCACCAGTACCTAAAATCGCCACTTCAAATTTTTCAAGGAATAGGCCCCGATTATGAGCGCAACGTTTTCCCCCGGCACCTTCAGCCCGGCACCCAAACGAGCGAGTGCGGGCGCCATCATCTTTGCCCAAGGCGGCATGGAGGCCAAGCTCATGCTGCGCCACGGGGAGCAACAATTGCTCAGCATCATTATCCCGCTCGCCATCCTGATTGGGACCGCCCGCCTGGAATCATCTACCGGGCATGGGCTGCACGAGGTCTTTCCCATGGTGCTCGCGGTGGCGGCAACCTCGGCTGGTTTTACCGGGCAAGCCATTTCCCTGGCCTTTGACCGCCGCTACGGGGCCTTAAAGCGCACCGGCGCCTCCGGCGTGCCGGCGTGGGCGATCATTGGCGGCAAGATTATTGGCGTGCTGACGATGGTGGTATTCCAGATTCTCGTGCTCGGTGCCACGGCCTTTGCCTTGGGCCTGCGCATCAGTGCGCCCGGCATCCTGCTCATGATCGTCTCGCTCATTTTCGGCGTCGCCGCCTTTACCGCCATGGGTTTGGTGCTTGGCGGCACCCTTAGCTCTGAGGCCGTACTCGCGCTGGCGAACCTCATTTGGTTTATCCTGCTGGCGATCGTCGGCTGGGCCCTGTACTCCCAGGGCTTGGGCGATAATGGCCTGCTCAACATCGTGCCCACCGTGGCACTAGCGGGCGCGCTTGCCGATGCCTCCAATTCCACCTTTCCTGGCATCGAACTCATTTCCTTGACCGCGTGGCTAGCGGTGGCGTCGTATGCGGCCGTTCGTTGGTTCCGTTTCGACGGCTAAATGTGAGTTATACCCAGTTCCCCGCGAAACAGAGCCAAAGGTTTCGGCTCGCTACACACCCCCTAGTAAGATGCACCTTGTGAATTACTGGACCAGAACTAAACGCTTTTTTAAAGAAGCCGTCCCTACCGTGGAGCAACAGCGCCTCATCGCGCTGATCCTGATCTTCTGCCAAGGCGGCATCACCGTATCTGGTTCCATCGTCCGCGTCACCGGTTCCGGCCTGGGTTGCCCCACCTGGCCCCAATGCCAGCCTGGTTCCTTGGTGCCGGTAGAGGGCGCAGCACCGGCAATCCACCAGGTCATTGAGTTTGGCAACCGCCTGCTCACCTTTGTTGATTCCGCCGCCGCCGGCGCGGCAGTCATCGCCATGTATATGGCGTGCCGCCGCCCTGAGCTCAGGATCTATGCATGGCTGAACGTGGCCGGCATCGTCCTGCAGGCCGTCATCGGCGGCATCTCCGTGCACCTGGATCTGCGCTGGTGGTCCGTGGCGCTTCACTTCCTGCCTTCCATGGTGCTGGTGTGGCTTGCCTGCATGCTGTATGCCCGCATCAAAGAACCCGATGATGGCACCGCCCAGCCGCGGTTCCCGCAGGCAATTCGCATTATCGCCGTCATCGCGACCATCGCCCTATCGGTTGTCCTGATTACCGGCACCATGGTGACCGGTTCCGGCGTGCATTCCGGCGACTCCGGAGTGGGAATGGAAGGCCGCTTGGATGTGGATACCGAGTCCATGGCCATCGCCCACGCCATGTGCATGTACGTCTACCTCATCTTTACCGCCATCACCGTCTTCCTGTTGTACAAGCACCGCGCGCCGCAGGAGACCAAGAAGGCCGGGTGGGTCCTTATCGTCTGCATCCTCATCCAGTGGGCCGTGGGCGTCTTGCAGTTCTACCTGGGCGTGCCTCGGTGGACGGTCCCCTTCCACATCGGTATGTCCGCCGTGGTCACCGGCTTTACCGCCCTGCTCTGGGCACACGGGCGCCACCGCGTCGGCGGCACGCCAGACCTCATCTCAGGCTCTCCCGCAGGCGACGATAAATACGCCGTTCGCCAGCAATCACTAAATGAGGAACGCGCCGCCGTCTAGGATTTAGGCAGCACCATTTTTCTGCAGCTAGTGGGCGTTGTGGGATAGCATGGCCTTATGCATGCTATCCAGATCACAGAAACGGGCGGGCCGGAAGTCCTGCGCTACGCCGAGGTTCCTGCGCCCACGCCCACTGAGGACGAAGTCTTAGTCGATGTCATCGTAGCGGGCGTGAACTATATCGATACCTATTACCGCGAGGGTATCTATAACGCCCAGATGCCTTTTATCCCTGGCTTTGAGGGAACGGGGCGCGTTGTCCACGATCCCAAGGGAGAAATTGCGGAAGGCTCCCTGGTGGCATGGCACCACGCCTTTGGCTCCTATGCCGAGCAGGTCTGCGTGCCCCGGAACGGCCTTGTCGCCGTACCGGATGATTTCCCCACCGAGATCGCTGCCTCCATGCTGCTACAGGGCATGACCGCCCACTTCCTTTCCCACGGCGTGTATGAGCTTGGCGAAGGCGCTACCTGCCTCATTACCGCTGGTGCGGGCGGCGTGGGCCAGCTCTTGACCCAAATGGCGTCCTCTTTGGGCGCAACTGTTTATACGGTCGTTTCCACCGATGAAAAGGAAGAGATCTCGTACAAGTGCGGCGCCGACCACGTCTTCCGTTACAGCGATGGTCTGGGCGAGCAGGTTCGCCGGTTTAATGGCGGACGGGGCGTCGATGTGGTCTATGACGGCGTGGGCCAATCCACCTTCTTCGAATCGCTCGAGGCCGTTCGCCCGCGCGGCACTGTTGCACTCTTTGGCGCCGCTTCTGGCCCTGTTGAGCCCATCGATCCCCAGCTGCTTAATAAGCATGGCTCCATCTTCTTGACCCGGCCTTCGCTCGGCGCGTGGACGGCGCAAGAGGGCGAATTCCAGATGCGCGCGCAAGCGGTCGTCCAGGCCGTGATGGACGGAGACCTCAAGTTCAACGTATCGGCCTCCTACCCCTTGGAAGAAGCAGAGCAGGCCCACCGCGACCTACAATCGCGCAGCACCACCGGTTCTATTGTTCTGCGGGTAAAGCAGGATTAAGACAAAAAGAAGCGCGAGCCACGAAGGCTCGCGCTTCAGCGTGCTACCGGGATTTAGAACAGGGTGGCGGACCAACCAAGCATCCGGCCGATTGGCTCCCAACCTATGACGGCATCGATGGACAGGCCAATAAAGAGTACCGACAGGTAGTTATTTGAATAGATAAACAGGCGCATGGGTTTTACCTTTGCGCCTTTCTTTACGCCTTGGTGCAAGCGGATGGCTAGCCATAAGAAGACCGCGCCAGATGTTACGGCGGCAATGAGGTAAATCCACGATGCCGCAGGAACGATAAGCAGCGTGACGATGACCGTGCCAACGGAATACCACACGATTTGGCGGGTTACTTCTTGTTCCGTTGCCACGACCGGCAGCATCGGCACCCCGGCCTTGCGGTAATCTTCCTTGTATTTCATGGCCAAGGCCCAGGTATGTGGCGGGGTCCAGAAAAAGATGATGAGGAATAGGACTATTGCCTGCCACCAGCGGTCGGGCTCTCCCGCCGGCGCGTTATCGCGGATGACTGCCCAACCCACCATGGCCGGCATGCACCCCGCTAAACCGCCCCACACGATGTTTTGGGCATTGCGCATCTTCAAAAACTTGGTGTAGACGAATACATAGAAAAAGTTCGTGAGGATGACGAAGAACGCCGCCAACCAAGAATTTGCCAGGATGCCCAGCCACAGCACCGACACCACGAGCATGATCCAAGCAAAGATCGCCGCGTTCCGCTTCGAAATCGTGGCGCGCACAAGTGGGCGCGCGCGGGTGCGTTGCATCTTTTGGTCAATTTCATAATCGACCACGTTATTAAAGGTATGGGCGGCCGCAGCGCCCATCCATCCGCCGAAAATGGTGGAAATGATGAGCCAGATATTTTCAGAAACCGCCTCAACGCCCCGTTGCGCTTGGAGCATCGCCGGAATTGCGGCCACGAGGAGGAGTTCAATAATCCTCGGCTTCGTTAGCGCAAAATAGGCCTTGATGGTCTCCAAGGAATTCCTCCACTATCTGAACAGACGTTGATCTACAGCACACACGCTACACAGTGCGCTATGCCCACGGTGTAGTGGTCGCACACTCCGGCACAAAAGTTCCGGAGAATTAATTCACACTATGGCTTACATATAAAATGCGCTACACATGGATCGTAGCAATGCAGCGGAAACGCAGAGAGTAACTAATGCTGTGCCGTACACCGCTTAGCCATGCCAGCTTACCGGTTCCCCGCGGCTTTCAATAATTCCGCACCGCCGTCAAAAAAGTAACTAGACTGTGTGGAGTTCAGTAATTAACGCCTAGATTTAAGCGAGGCCTTATACCGTGTCGAAAGATAATTTGTCCCCAGACCTGCAAGCTATGGTCGAGCGCCGTTATCCGGACGACTGGACAGACACCGATACTCGCGCGGTCGACACTGTGCGCGTGCTTGCTGCCGATGCCGTCCAAAACTGCGGCTCCGGGCACCCCGGCACGGCGATGTCACTGGCTCCCCTCGCCTATACGCTCTACCAGCGCGTTATCAATCACGACCCCAATGACGTGAATTGGGCCGGCCGCGACCGCTTCGTGTTGTCTGTCGGCCACTCTTCCCTGACCCTGTACATCCAGCTTTTCTTGGGTGGGTTCGGCTTGGAGATGAAAGATCTCCAGCAGCTGCGCACCTGGGGCTCTCTCACCCCGGGCCACCCTGAGGTGCACCACACCGATGGCGTGGAGATCACCACCGGCCCGCTCGGCCAGGGTCTGGCATCTTCGGTAGGTATGGCGATGGCTGCCCGCAAGGAGCGCGGCCTCTTCGATCCTGAGGCACCGGTCGGCCAATCCCCCTTTGATCACTACGTCTACACCATTGCCTCCGACGGCGACCTGCAGGAAGGCGTTACCGCTGAGGCATCGTCTTTGGCTGGCACCCAGAAGCTGGGTAACCTGATTGTCTTCTGGGATGACAACCGGATTTCCATTGAGGATGACACCAATATCGCCTTCAATGAGGACGTCGCTGCGCGCTATGAGGCATACGGCTGGCACGTCCAGACCGTTGAATCCGGCGAGGACGTCGTTGCCATTGAAGAGGCAGTGCGCAATGCACAGCAGGAAACGGAGCGCCCCTCCTTCATCCGCGTGAAGACGGTCATTGGCTACCCTGCCCCGACCAAGATGAACACCGGGGGCGTGCACGGCGCAGCGCTTGGCGATGACGAAGTTGCCGCCACCAAGGAAGTGCTCGGCTTCGACCCGGAAAAGACCTTCCACATCGATGATGAGGTCTTGGCGCACACCCGCAAGCTGCGCGAGCGCGGCGCCAAAAAGCACGCGCAGTGGCAAGAAGAGTTCGACGCGTGGGCGGCGGACAACGCCGAGAATAAGGCGCTGTTTGACCGCATGAGCGCCCGCGAATTGCCGGAGAACTTCGATGCCGAGCTCCCCGTATGGGAGCCAGGGGATGCGATCGCCACCCGTAAGGCCTCTGAGGCGACCATCCAGGCGCTGGCCGCCGCCTTGCCGGAAATGTGGGGCGGATCGGCCGACCTGGCGGGGTCCAATAACACCGTGATTAAGGGCGCGGATTCCTTCGGCCCTGAAAACATCACCACCAATAAGTGGTCCGCGCAGCCTTATGGCCGCAACCTTCACTTTGGCATCCGCGAGCACGCGATGTCCGCCATCATGAACGGCATCGCCCTGCATGGAAATACCCGCGTATATGGCGGTACATTCCTGATCTTCTCCGAGTATCAGTACCCGGCGGTGCGCCTCGGCTCGCTGATGTCTACCGATACCTACTACGTGTGGACGCACGATTCCATTGGTTTGGGCGAGGACGGCCCTACCCACCAGCCGGTGGAGACCCTGTCGGCCTTGCGCGCTATTCCAAACCTGTCCGTCATCCGGCCTGCCGATGCCAATGAAACCGCGCAGGCTTGGGCCGCAGCGATGGAATACAAGGCAGCCCCGAAGGGCCTTGCGCTCAGCCGCCAGAACCTCCCCATCTTGGAAGGCACCAAGGAAAAGGCACGCGATGGCGTTCGCCGCGGCGCCTACACCTTGGTCGCAGGCTCCAAGGACGAGCCCGATGTCATCTTGCTGGCCACCGGCTCGGAGGTACAGCTCGCCGTGGAGGCCGCCCAGCAGCTCGAAAGCGAGGGCACGGCCGCTCGCGTGGTATCCGCGCCGTGCCTGGAGTGGTTCGACGAGCAGGACGCAGAGTACCGCGAATCGGTTCTGCCCAACAGCGTGAGGGCCCGTGTTTCCGTCGAAGCCGGCCTCGCTCAGTCCTGGCACAAGTACACCGGTACTTTCGGCCGAAACGTCTCCCTAGAGCACTATGGGGCCTCTGCGCCCGGCGATGAGCTCTTCGAAAAGTTTGGCTTTACCTCTGCTGCGGTTGCCGATGCCGCACGCGAGAGCATCGCCGAAGCCCAAAGCTAAGCCCCACCTCACCGACGCTAAAAGGAATGACTATGAACAACATTTCTGAACTTGCCCAATTGGGCACCTCCACGTGGCTCGATGATCTTTCGCGCCAGCGCTTGGAATCCGGAAACTTGAAGGAGATTATTTCCTCCAAGTCCATCGTGGGCGTAACCACCAACCCGGCCATCTTCGCCACCGCCATGACCAGCGGCACGGCCTATGACGAAGACCTGGCAGTCTTGAAGGAGAAGAACGCTTCGGCCGATGAAGCCGTCTACTCCCTGGCCATTACGGACGTGCAAAACGCCTGTGATCTTTTTGCCGATATTTATGCCGAGACCGACGGCCAGGATGGCCGCGTATCCATCGAGGTGGATCCGCGCATCTCCGACGATGCCGCGGCAACACTCAAGCAGGCCCGCGAACTGTGGGACCAAGTGGACCGCCCCAATGCGATGATCAAGATCCCGGCTACCAAGGGCTCCCTCCCCGCTATCGAGGATGCCTTGGCAGAGGGAATCAGCGTCAACGTCACCCTGATCTTCTCGGTCTCCCGCTACCGCGAGGTCATCGCCGCATTCCGGGCCGGGCTCAAGCGCGCGGCTGGTAACGGCAAGGACGTCACCAAGATTCACTCGGTCGCATCGTTCTTCGTCTCCCGCCTGGATACGGAAGTGGATAAGCGCTTGGAAGCTATCGGTTCCGATGAGGCCCTGTCCCTCCGCGGCAAGGCCGGCGTTGCCAACGCGCAGCGTGCCTACGCCCTCTTCCAAGAGGAATTGCTCGGTGATAACGGCCTCCCCGAAGGCGCACCTGTACAGCGTCCACTGTGGGCTTCCACCGGCGTGAAAAACCCCGACTACCCAGCAACGCTGTACGTGACCGAGCTGGCTGGCCCGCACACGGTCAATACCATGCCGGAAAAGACCATTGATGCGGTCCTGCAGGAGGGTGGATTCCACGGCGATACCCTCCCCACTGCCGGCGAAGAAGCCGAGAAGGTCTTCTCCCAGCTCGAATCGGTGGGCATCGACCTAGAAGATGTCTTTGCGGTCCTCGAGCGCGAGGGCGTGGATAAGTTCGTCGCCGCGTGGAATGACCTCCTTGATTCCCTCAAACAACAACTCGCGTAAACTACGACCGTGGTCCTAGCCCCGCCGGATAGCCGGCGGGGCATTATGCCGCCACTAGTTGAAAGACTACTTAGCTTTTCCCTCTAGGAAGGATAATCCGTGACGGACTCAGCCGCTTGGGTCAATCCCTTGCGTAATGCCGCCGATAAACGATTGCCACGCATCGCGGGCCCCGCGGGCATGGTCATCTTTGGTGTGACCGGCGATTTAGCTTTCAAAAAGCTCCTGCCGGCCATCTATGACCTTGCTAGCCGCGGTCTCTTGCCCGCTGGCTTCACGCTCGTCGGCTATGGCCGCAGGGACTGGGATAACGCGGACTTCTGCGATTATTTCCGCAGCGCGGTAGAAGCCGGTGCCCGCACTGACTTTAACCACGACGTGTGGGAGCACTTATCCCAAGGAATCGAGTTCGTGCAAGGCTCCTTCGATGATGAGGGCTTCGACAAGCTTTCTGCGCGGTTGGCCGAGCTGGATAAGGCCCGCGGCACGGGAAGCAACTGGGCATACTACCTTTCGGTGCCGCCAGAGTTTTTCTCCGATATCTGCCACCAATTGGAGCGCGTGGGCATGGCCAATTCCATGGAGGACTCGTGGCGCCGAGTGATCATCGAAAAGCCGTTTGGCCACGACCAGGAATCTGCGCGCGAGCTCAATGAGATCGTCAACGCGGTCTTCCCAGAATCTGCTGTCTTCCGCATCGATCACTACCTGGGTAAAGAGACCGTGCAAAACATCATGGCGCTGCGGTTTGCTAACCAGATTTTTGAGCCGATGTGGAACGCGCACTATATCGATCACGTGCAAATCACCATGGCCGAAGATATTGGCCTTGGCGGGCGCGCTGGCTATTATGACGGAATCGGTGCGGCGCGGGACGTCATTCAAAACCACCTCCTGCAGCTGCTCGCCCTCGTGGCAATGGAGGAGCCTTCCTCCTTCGAGCCGGAGGCGCTGCGCGCTGAAAAGGTCAAGGTGCTGCGCGCTACGCAGCCGGTCCATCCGCTCAATAAAACCACCGCCCGTGGTCAGTACACCGCCGGCTGGCAGGGCTCGGAATACGTGAAGGGCTTGCGCGAGGAGGAGGGCTTCGATCCCGCCTCCACCACAGAGACCTATGCGGCGTGCACGTTGGAGGTCAATTCGCGGCGTTGGGGAGGCGTGCCTTTCTACCTGCGCACGGGCAAGCGGCTGGGGCGTCGCGTCACCGAGATCGCCTTAGTCTTCAAGGCCGCGCCGAACCAGCCATTTGTCGATGGCGAAACCGATGCCCTTGGCCAAAACGCTGTGGTTATCCGCGTTCAGCCCGATGAGGGCGTGACCATGCGCTTTGGCTCAAAGGTGCCTGGTTCCACCATGGAAGTCCGCGATGTAAACATGGACTTCGCCTACGCCGAGGCATTCACCGAGGAATCTCCCGAGGCCTATGAGCGCCTCATCTTGGATGCCCTCCTCGATGAATCATCGCTGTTCCCCACCAATGAAGAAGTCGAACTTTCGTGGTCGATTTTGGATCCGATCATCGATTACTGGTCCAAGCATGGCGAGCCCGAAGATTATAAGGCGGGCACATGGGGGCCCACCACAGCCGATAAGATGCTGCGCCGCCGGGGTCATTCCTGGCGTCGCCCGTAGAAGGGACGTAGTCAATGATTATTCCATTGCCTAATACCACCACCGGTGAAATTGCCAAGAAGCTTGTCGATGCCCAGGAGCACTACACCCGCACCACCGGCCGGGTGCTCACCCTGATCGTGGAGGCACAAGAAGGCGACGATCTGGAACAGATCCTTTCCTCTGTGCGCGATGCCTCTCATGAGCACCCCTCCCGCGTGCTCGTCGTGGTCCCTGGAGATCCGAATTCTGATACCCAGCTCGATGCCCAGCTCCGCGTCGGTGGCGAGGCCGGTGCCTCCGAGACCGTCGTCATGCAATTGCACGGTGCGCTCGCGGATCAAGCCGAGTCCGTGCTCACACCGCTCTTGCTGCCGGATACCCCGCTGGTCGCGTGGTGGCCAAACCTGTGCCCGCAGGTTCCCTCCGAAAGCCCCGTGGGCAAGTTAGCGCAGCGCCGCATCACGAATGTGGCGCATAAAGGCACCGTGGGTGAGCAGGATCTGCGCGCGCTTTCTCATGGCTACTCCCCCGGCGATTCCGATATGTCCTGGGCCTCCATCACCTTGTGGCGCGGCGTCGTCGCATCGGCGCTCGACCATCATCCCCATGAAAAGGTGCAATCGGTAGAGGTCGCCGGCCCCGCCGGGCATCCGGCACCTAACTTCGCTGCGGGGTGGCTGCTTGACCGCCTGAGCGTCCCAGTACAGCGCATGGCCGAGGAAACCAATAGTGACTATTTCCCGGTTACCCACCTGCGCTTTAACCGGGAGACGACCCACGTGGATGTGGATGTCGTGGACGAGCGCACCGTGCGGGTGCGCGTGCCTGGCACGCCAGACTCGCTGGTTAGTTTGAGCCCGCGCACGCAAACCGAAATCCTCTCGGAGGAATTGCGGCACCTCGACGCCGATAAAACTTATGCTCAGGCGCTGCGTGCTCTGGGAGAAGTAGACTACAGTAAGCTTTAATAGCGCACTTGCTCATACCGATTCTTTGCAAAGGATTCTGATACCGAATGGTAACGCTTCACCGCGTCAGCGATGTAGATGACCTTATTTCCCAAGCCGCACTCAAATTCATTGAAACCATCGCCGGTATTCAAGCCGGCAACGGTGGCCTCCATGGTGACGGCGTGGCAAGAGTCGTACTAACTGGCGGGGGCGCAGGAATTGGGCTGCTGCACGAGCTCGCGCGCTTGGACTTCGCCGCACAGCAGCAAGGCGAGAACTACCCCGCCTTGCGCATCGATTGGTCCCGCGTGCACATCTTCTTTGGCGATGAGCGCAATGTCCCGGTCAGCGACCCAGATTCCAACGAAGGCCAAGCGCGTTCCGCGCTGCTCGATCACGTGGATATCCCAGATCAGAATATCCACGGGTTCGACCTCGGTGCGGTCTCCATGGAGGCGGCCGCCAATGCCTACGAGCCAGAGTTGAAGGACTTCGCGCCTTTAGGCTTCGACCTCCACCTTTTGGGCATGGGTGCAGAAGGCCACATTAACTCCATGTTCCCCCACTCTCCTGCCATCCGTGAGCAGGAAGAACTCGCGGTACCGGTACACGATTCGCCGAAGCCGCCCAGCGAGCGCATCACCCTGACGTTGCCGGCGGTCAATAGGTCTGAGCGCGTCTGGCTCTTGGTCGCCGGGGAAGAAAAGGCCACTGCCGCAAAGAACATCGTTGACGGCGTCGACGCTGAAGAATGCCCGGCCGCTGGTGCGCAAGGGACGAAGGAAACGATCCTCTTCCTTGCAGACGATGCCGCCCAGGAGCTGTAAAGCCAGCAGCGCCGGTACCTCGGTCCTTTCCCTTCTCTACGAAGGGTTATGGGACTGAAGTACCGGCGCTGTTTTGCGCGGTTGGCCGCCGCTAGTGGTTCGCGGGGGCCTGCTGCGTGCTTCCTAGGAAGCGTAGGCCTGGATAAGGTTAAGGCCAACGATGCAGGCCAACCAGATAATCACCATGACGACGGTATAGCGGTCCAGGTTCTTTTCCACCACGGTCGAACCGGACAGGTTCGATTGCACACCGCCGCCGAAAAGGCTAGACAGGCCGCCGCCTTTGCCCTTGTGTAAAAGCACAAAGATGGACATCAAAATAGCTGAAATTAGCAAAATGATTTCCAGTGCTAAGACCATGAGGTTCTTCCTTTTCTCAACGTGCGCCCAGTGGCACCTTCGATGTACTACCGAAAGTCACGCTAGCCACCGGCGCGAAGTACTTTCCGGCTTTGCCTACGCAAAGCAATCACAAGCGCCTACTGTACACCATGCCGCGGGCGGGGCTCACCCCAACCCGCGGCACAACAGTCACCTTGTGATGATTGTTAACGCATGTTAACTAACGGCATTAGCGGCATTGGCGGCTAGCTTGGCAAAGTCCTCTCCTACCAAGGAAGCACCGCCAATCAGGCCACCGTCCACGTCGGGCTTGCTGACGATATCAGCAACGGAATCGACCTTCACGGAACCGCCGTACAGGATGCGGATGCCCTCGGCGACCTCGTCGCCTGCCAGCTCCTTGACCAAGCCGCGGATTGCAGCACATACTTCCTGCGCGTCATCGGCGGAGGCAACCTTGCCGGTGCCGATGGCCCACACGGGCTCGTAGGCGATAACCGTCTTGGATAGCTGCTCGGCGCTAAGTCCCTGCAGGGAATCGCGGGTTTGGTTCACCACGTAGTCAACGTGGGTGCCGGCCTCGCGCACGTCGAGTGGCTCGCCCACGCAGACGATGGGGCTGATGCCATTCTCCAGGGCCGCTGCGGCCTTCTCAGCGACCAGCTGGTCAGTTTCGCCGTGGTATTCGCGGCGCTCGGAGTGGCCGACGACTGCCCAGCTGCAGCCCAGTTTGCTCAGCATCTGACCGGATACCTCACCGGTGTAGGCGCCGGATTCGTGCTTGGAGATATCCTGCGCACCGTAGGTGATCTTCAGCTTATCGCCCTCAACGAGGGTCTGAATGGTGCGGATATCGGTAAATGGAACCATGTAGGCTACATCGACCTTGTCGTAGTAATCCTCCGGCAGGGAGAAGGCAAACTTTTGAACGGAACCGATGGCCTCGATGTGATCGAGGTTCATCTTCCAGTTGCCAGCAATAAGTGGTGTACGTGCCATAATTAATCCTTTCTGTGTACGCCTGTATTTAGCTGTTTTAGGCGGTTTATGCCTCGAGCACGGAAACGCCCGGCAGCTCCTTGCCCTCGAGGTATTCAAGGGATGCGCCGCCGCCGGTGGAGATGTGGCTGAAGCCATCCTCGTCGAGGCCCAAGGTGCGCACGGAGGCTGCGGAGTCGCCGCCGCCGACGACGGAGAAGGAACCGTTGGAGGAGGTGGCATCGATAATCGCCTGCGCCACCCCAGCGGTGCCCTTGGAGAAGGCTTCCATTTCGAATACGCCCATGGGGCCGTTCCAGAATACGGTCTTGGAATCTGCCAGTACGTCGGCGAATTCCTCGATGGACTTGGGTCCGATGTCCAGTGACATCCAGCCCTCAGGGATACCATCGAGCTCAACGACCTTGGTCTCAGCGTCTGCGGCGAACTCGCTGGCGGCGGTGAGGTCTACCGGAAGGACGATCTTGTCGCCGAAGCGCTCCAGCAGGCTCTTGCAGTTTTCGATCTGGTCCTCTTGCAACAAAGACTCCTGAACGTTGTAGCCCTTAGCGGCCAGAAGGGTGTAGCACATGCCACCGCCGATGATGATCTTGTCGGCCTTTCCGGCAAGGGCTTCGATAACGCCCAGCTTGTCGGAAACCTTTGCACCGCCCAGAACGACGACGTAAGGGTGCGCTGGATCCTTGGCCACGGTGGACAATACGTCCAATTCCTTTTCCACCAGCTTGCCGGCGTAGGCGGGCAGGCGCTTGGCGACGTCATACACAGACGTCTGTGCGCGGTGAACAACGCCGAAGCCGTCGGAGACGAAGGCGCCGTTATCGGCAGCCAGGGCGACGAGCTCGTCGGCGAATTCGCCGCGCTCTGCCTCATCCTTAGAGGTCTCGCGTGGGTCAAAGCGGACATTTTCTACCAGCATGACATCGCCGCTATTTAGTCCGTTGGCGCGCTCGTGGGCGTCTTCGCCGGTGACGTCGTTGGCCAAGGCAACGTACTGGCCTAGGGGCTCAGACAGCGCTTCTGCGACCGGAGCCAGGGAGTACTTGGAATTTACCTCACCCTTGGGGCGGCCGAGGTGTGCGGAAAGGATGACCTTCGCGCCGCCATCGACAAGAGCCTTGATGGTGGGAAGAGATGCGGTAATGCGGCCGGGGTCGGTGATATTTCCGTCATCATCCAGCGGCACGTTGAAGTCAGACCGAACCAGAATGTGGCGGTCCTCTACGCCTTCTTCTAGCAGGTTATCTAGGGTCTTAAAAGCCATGTGTTACTCCTTTTAAAGTGAACTCTGCAGTTGAGGTTCCTACATAAAAGGATACCGGCCACAACGTCGTGCCGTCAGGGGCGTTCGTTGTGGCCGGTATCGCATTAAGGGCTGCTCTGTATTAGAACTTTAGAGCTTTTCTGCAACCAGGTTGGTCATACGGACGAGCTGGGAGGTGTAGCCCCACTCGTTGTCGTACCAACCCAGCACCTTGACCAGGTTGCCGTTGGAGACCTTGGTCATGCCGGCATCGAAGATGCAGCCGTGCGGGGAGGTGACGATGTCGGTGGAAACCAGCGGATCCTCGGTGTATGCGAGGGTGTCCTTCAGCTCGCCTTCAGCTGCTTCCTTGAGTGCGGCGTTGATCTCCTCAACGGTGACGTCGCGGGAAGCGGTGAAGGTCAGGTCCGTTGCGGAACCGGTGATGACCGGAACACGCATTGCGTAGCCGTCCAGCTTGCCTTCCAGCTCAGGCAGGACCAAGGAGACGGCCTTAGCTGCACCGGTGGAGGTAGGTACCAGGTTGACGGCTGCGGCGCGGGCGCGGCGCAGGTCCTTGTGAGGAGCGTCCTGCAGGCGCTGGTCACCGGTATAAGCGTGAACGGTGGTCATCAGGCCCTTTTCCACACCGAACTTATCATTCAAGACCTTGGCCATAGGAGCCAAGCAGTTGGTGGTGCAGGAAGCTGCGGAAATAACGTCGTGGTTAGCTGGGTCGTAAGTGTCGGAGTTAACACCGTAGACGAAAGTTGCGTCAACTTCCTTGCCAGGAGCAGAGATGATGACCTTCTTGGCGCCGGCCTCAATGTGAGCCTTTGCGTCGTTGCTGTTGGTGAACAGGCCGGTGGACTCGATAACGAGGTCCACGTCCAGCTCGCCCCACTTCAGGTTCTTTGGGTCCTTCTCGTTGAAGACCTGGATGCGGTTGCCGTTGACGGTGATGGAGTCATCGTCGTAGGTAATCTCGCCGTCGAAGCGACCCAGTACGGAGTCGTACTTCAACAGGTTAGAGAGAGTCTGGTTATCGGTCAGGTCGTTGACGGCAACGATCTCAAGGTCGTTGTCGGTCCGGTTAACTGCGTGGAAGAAGTTACGACCAATGCGGCCAAAGCCGTTAATGCCTACGCGGGTAGTCACTGTAAATCTCCTCAAAAAGTCGAGTAATAATTTCTATGGGCCTACCGCGGGTCCTTCGAGTACTTTACTGCTCTGGGTGAGTAAGGTGCCCGAGGCTTTGCCCAACAACCGCAATACTACAGAGCCTTTATAGCGCGTGCAGTGGGCTGCAAGGCTGCCAGAAAAGTATCTGAAAGTTTTCCGATCTAGGCGTACAATCTTCCCGAGCATTTTTGTTTCTCCCGAATTATCCGGCAGTTCAAGCCCGTTTAAGTTGGTTCTTGTGGACTTTACACCGTTAATGTGTGATATATCACTGTACGGAGTATTCCGCTGCCTGCTCGCACACTGACTCCCCACAGAGACGGTGACATAAATTAACTTGGGCCAAATCACACGACCGCGTTTATGACGCGATATGCTTACGCTAACTCACTGTGTTCCAGGTAGCACTCGGGCATTCGCTCGGCGCTAGCTCTCGCCTGAAACGCGTGGGCAACTAATTTAAGTCCCCCGCAGACCGAATGCGCCTGCGATAGTACCCCCGTTAGAATCGAGGATACTCAATGTTTGAGATAAATACCTCTGTTGTGGGAGACAGTCTTGGGCTCACCGCGCTCGTGGCAATTCTCCCCCTCGTGGCTTTCTTCATTATGTTGATGGGCTTTAAAGCCCGTGCACACACTTCAGGAGCCGTTGCCCTTGCGACCTCCATCATCCTGGCCATAGTTGCCTTTTCGATGCCCGTGGATATGGCACTGTCCTCCGCGGTCCGCGGTGGGCTCTTCGGCCTCCTGCCCATTGTTTGGGTCATTATTACGGCGATTTGGTTTTACGAAATCACGGTCGCCTCGGGCCGCTTCGAAGATTTGCGTAAGACCTTCGACCTCTTAGGCGATGGCGATATCCGCATCCAGTCGATGCTCATCGCCTTCTGTTTCGGTGGCCTCCTTGAAGCCCTTGCGGGTTTCGGCGCCCCGGTGGCCATCACCGCCACCATGATTATGGCGCTCGGCGTCAAGCCGCTGCGCGCTGCGACGGTCGTTCTTATTGCCAATACCGCTCCGGTGGCATTCGGCGCGGTTGGTATTCCGGTCACCACCGCCGGTGAGGTTGGCGGACGTACCGCCGAGCAAACCCAAGATATCGCCGGCCTTATCGCCCTGCAGGTCTTGGTCATTGCCGCGATTGTTCCGTTCCTCATCGCATTCATCCTGGACGGCATGCGCGGCGTGAAGGAAACGGCGCCCGCCGCCGCGGTCATCGGCATTTCCTTTGCCGCCGCACAGTGGCTGACCGCCACCTTCTTTGCTTACCAGCTCACCAACGTTATTGCCTGCATCGTCTCCCTGGGTGCCGCCTTCATCTTCCTCCGCGTCTGGAAGCCACGCGGCGTCGCGCAGCTGCGCGAGCGCATGGAGCTGCCCGCCGCAGAAACGTCGACCGACCTCAATGGCCGCCGCATCTGGATGGCCCTGCTGCCCTACGCCGTCGTTACCGCCGTATTTGCCATCGCGACCGCAGCACCGGCGATCTTCGGCTTCTGGAAGCTGAAGTTCGCGTGGCCGCTGCTGGATGGCACCGTCATCGGCACCAACGGCGAGGCCATGGACACCAGCTTTAGCTTCAATGTCTTTGGCAACCCCGGTACCTTGCTCTTGCTCTCCGGCATTATCGTGGCCATTGTTTATCACTTCTGCAACGAAAACGGCCGCTACAAGCTCAGCTTCGCCCAACCCGTGCAAGCTTTTGGTGAAGTTGCCAACCGCATGAAGTTCTCCGGACTGACCATTGTCTTGGTCCTCGCTTTGGCCTACACGATGAACTACTCGGGTCAGACCATCGCCATCGGTGAATTCGTATCTTCCGCCGGTTCCATCTTCGCTCTCTTCGCTCCCGTGCTGGGCTGGATCGGTACCGCGGTGACCGGCTCCGATACCTCCGCGAACGCGCTCTTTGGCAACCTCCAGGTCGCCGCCGCTGACCGCATTGGCGTCAACCCTGACCTCATGCTGGCCGCCAATACCGCCGGTGGTGTTGTGGGTAAGATGATTTCGCCACAGTCCCTGGCCATTGCGGCAACCGCCGTATCCATGGAGGGCAAGGAATCCGTCATCTTGAAGAACGTCGTGGGCTACTCCATCGCGTTCTTGGCCGTTGTCTGTGTCATCGTCTTCTTGATGACCAACGTCTTGGGCTTCTTGGTCCCATAAGGCGGTCCCATAAAGCTTAGGCCGCCACCGGCTTTAAGCCCCTCCCCCGCCTAGCACCAAATCATCCTCGGTGCTGGGCCGCGGCACAACACAAGGCGGGAAGGACAAGCACCTCAGTGCTGTCTCCTTCCCGCCTTTCGTGGTTCAAAGAGCCGGAGCCAATCGTACCCAGCGCCTAAGAGTCACCAAAAAGATCGTCCGAGATGGACTCGTTAGTATCGGGGATATCCAGTTCTTCGGCCCGCTTATCCGCCATGGACAATAGGCGCCGAATGCGCCCGGCTACCGCATCCTTGGTCATGGGCGGATCCGCCAGCCGGCCGAGCTCCTCCAACGAGGCCTCGCGGTGCTGCACGCGCAGGCGACCGGCATCGGCTAGGTGCTCGGGAACGTCATCGCCCAGAATCTCCATCGCCCTATCCACGCGCGCCGCGGCGGTCACGGCGGCCCGTGCGGAACGGCGCAGGTTGGCATCATCAAAGTTATCCAACCGGCGCGATGTATCGTGCGCTTCGCGCTTTACCCGCTTCTTTTCCCAAGACAAGCGGGTCACCTGAGCGCCCATGCGGGTCAGCAGCGCGCCAATGGCATCGCCGTCGCGAACAACGACCCGATCCTCGCCGCGGGTCTCTTTTGTCTTCGCGGAAATCCCCAGGCGCCGCGCGCAGCCCACGAGTGCCAACGCGGCCTCTTGGCAGGGGCAGGTTACTTCCAGCGCCGAAGAACGCCCTGGCTCCGTCAGGCTGCCGTGGGCAAGGAAGGCACCCCTCCACGCGGCCTCGCTATCTGCCACCGTGCCGGAAATGACCTGCGGGGGAAGCCCCACCACAGCGTGACCGGAACGGGTGATCAGGCCCAGGCGGCGGGTTAGCTCCTTCGCCCCTGTGGTGATGCGCACGATGACGCGGGATTTCTTCGCCGTCCCCGCAGGGCCAACAACGTGGCTTTCCGCTTCGATCCCATAGAGCTCGTCTAAAGCCACGAGGATGCGCTGCGCAATAGCCTGGTTATCGAGCTCAAGCTCATAGGCCATGCTGTCCCCAGAGACGTCTACCTCTCCGGCAAAGCGCAGAATCGATGCGAGCTCCGCTGCGCGCGCGGACTGACGGGTTACGCCTACCGCCGCTAGTTCTTCTTTGACCTGTTCGGTCAACGGTGTGGTCACCTAGTTCGCCCCATTTCTCTGTCACAGTCACGAATGACGCTCGTGCAATGCACGGCCCCACGCACACCAACTACTGCGTGGGAAACTGAATTTTCTTATTTTACCGTGTCCCGCGCATTGAGGACTGGCTGGCCTGATTTTAACTAGGCCCGCCAGTACTCGTTATAAAGATCCACGATGACAGAAGAAAGTTTGTCTGGATCGTGTTTCATCAATCGCTGTCCATTGTCATCCTGAATGCTGACATCCGCAAATACCGCGCGCGCCCCCAAGGCTTGCGCGGCGCGCTGCACATAAACCCGTTCGCTCTCATTCGGCAGCGCTGCCGCATCCACCACGATGCGATCGATGCGCAAATTCGGTGCGTGACGGGCAAGAACGTGCACGTGGCGCTCCGCAGAAAAGCCTTGGGTTTCTCCCGGTTCGGCCGACAGGTTGAGCATGACGACGCGCAAGGCATTGGATTCAGAAATGGCCTGGACGATCTCTGGCACCAACGTATGTGGCAGCACGGAGCTAAACCAGGATCCCGGACCGATGGTAATAAGATCAGCTTGTCTAATGGCCTCCAGCGCGGCGGGATTGGCTTGTGGGGCTTCAGGCAGGATTCGCACGCGCCGCACATGCCCCGGCGTCGATGCCACCGCGACCTGGCCGCGGACCTGGCGCATGACCCGGGGGTCATCGTCAAGCCCTGAGACATCGGCCTCAATCTCTAAGGGATGCGGAACCACGGGGATGACCCGCCCGTGCGAGTGGGTAAGCTCCGCCACCGCGTCCAAGGCGGCCTGGTAATCGCCCAAAACCCCGGTCAAACCGGCGATCATGAGGTTGCCCACGGCATGGCCTGCCATAGCGCCATTGCCGCCAAAGCGGTGTTGGAGGGTCTTGCCCCACAGCTCGCCTATCCGATTGTCATCGGCTAGCGCCGCCAAAGCCATGCGCAGGTCACCGGGCGGAATAATGTCCAATTCCCGGCGCAGGCGCCCCGAGGAACCGCCATCATCTGCAACCGTCACGATGGCAGAAATATCCGCTGCATCGCTGCGCCTGGCGGATAAAAGCGTTTGATAAAGACCATGGCCGCCGCCAAGGCAGACCATATGAGAAGGGTGTTTCATACAGTTTTTAATGCTCCTCAGCCCTAATTGCGGGCGATATCCCGGTGCAAAATGCTGACGTCCAGGGTGTCATTGGCGCGCAGGCGCTTGGCGATGTCCTCAGCTACCGCCACCGAGCGGTGATGCCCGCCCGTACAGCCGACGCCGACGGTGATGAAATTCTTGCCCTCGTGCCGGTATCCCTCGAGCATCGTAGAAAACATGGCGACAAAATTATCCACGAATTTCTGTGCGGCCGGCTGCGACAGAACATAATCGGCCACCGGTGCATCGGTACCGCGGCAGCCGCGCAACTCCGGAATCCAGTAGGGATTGGGCAAAAAGCGCACGTCAACGACGATATCCGCATCGCGCGGGGAACCATTCTTAAAACCGAAGGATTCCACCGTGACGTGCTGGTTGGTATTTTGAAATTCGCCAAACGCAGCTTCGATAGCCCGGCGCAAATCATGAATCGAGAGGTTCGTCGAATCGATGATGATATCGGAGCGATCCCGAATCTCCGCCACCGCTTGGCGTTCGCGTTGAATGCCCACCTTCAAGGTATCTTCGCCCTGCAAGGGGTGGGTGCGCCGCACAGAGTCGAAGCGGCGAATGAGCACATCATCGCGGGCATCGAGGAAGAGCACGGTGGGCTTCATGCCCAGCGCCGTTAACTCATCGATGGTTTCCATGAGGGAACCCGGAAACATGCGGGAACGCACGTCCGTTACCGCCGCAACCTTTTCAACGGGCGTTTCTTCCTGGTTGCACAATTTCCACAGGTCCACGATGGCGCGCGGCGGGATATTATGCGCCACGTAGTAGCCCTTATCCTCAAAAACCTTGGCGGCGGAACTCAACCCGCCGCCGGACATGCCGGTAATCAAGATGGGCGGAGTCTCGAAGTGCGTCATGCACACCAGTCTAGCGTTTTCGCGCTCTACACTTCTGCCAGAATGCTGCTTATTTACTGTGCGTCGTGCAACTTATCGTAGACGGTCTGGGCCAGCTTCGGCCCGAAGCCGTTGACCTCGCAGATCTCATCCACCGAAGCAGCCTTGAGCTTTTTGACGGAGCCAAAATGCTTGACCAAATCCGTCCGGCGCTGTGGACCGAGACCAGGAATTGCATCGAGCGCCGAAGAGCGCATGCGCTTAGACCGTTGTTGCCGGTGGTAGGTAATGGCAAAGCGGTGCGCCTCATCGCGAATCTGCTGCAGCAAGAACAGGGCCTGGGAATTGCGCGGCAAAATCACCGGTTCATCATCGCCTGGCACCCAAATTTCTTCCAAGCGCTTGGCCAGCCCCACGAGGGTGACATCGACAATGCCCAGTTCATCAAATACCTCTTGCGCCGCAGCCACCTGGGGCGCGCCGCCGTCCACGATGAACAACTGAGGAGGATAGGCAAAGCGGCGGCCTGCCTCGGCGGATTCTTCCGCCACCTTTTCTTCCGCGAACGAAGACTCTTCCTTTTCCTCGTCCGGGTTCGCCAACTTATCTTGGTTGTGGCGCTTAAACCGGCGCCGCGTGATTTCTGCAATGGAGCCGACGTCATTGGAATGCCCGTCGCCGGCGGCTTCCTTGATGCGGTAGCGCCGGTAATCGGATTTCTTCGGGATGCCGTCTTCAAAAACCACCAGCGAGGCGACGACATCGGTGCCTTGGATATGCGAAATATCGGTGCACTCAATGCGCAGCGGTGCTTGGTCCATGCCCAAGGCATCCTGGATATCCTGCAGCGCCGCAGACCGCGCGGTGAGGTCGCCCACGCGCTTCAGCTTGTGCTGACGCAGCTGCTCCTTGGCGTTCTTCTCCACGGTATCCATAAGGGAGCGTTTATCGCCGCGTTGGGGAACGCGCAGATCGACGCGCGCACCACGCAGGTCTTCCAAGAGGGACACCACTTGTTCGGACTCCTCCGGCATGGCCTGGACCAGAATCTCGCGCGGGATGACGTGGACGTGGCGCTGTTCCATGTGCGATTCCTGGTCCACCCCGCGCCGCGGCACATCCGCAGCTAAAGCCGCGTCCTCACGGGCTTCTTGTTCTTCGCGCTCCACGGCATCCGAGTAAAATTGGATGAGGAAGTTTTGCACCAGGGCGGGCAAGGCGGGATCGGGTTGGCCCTCCTCAATGGGCTCAGAGGTTGCCTGGTCGCCGGCGCGTTCAACGACCCAGCCGCGCTGGCCGCGGATCCTGCCGCCGCGGACGTGAAAGATTTGGACGGCGGCTTCCAATTCGTCGGAATTAAACGCAATCAGATCGGCATCGGTGCCATCGGCGAAGACAACCGCTTGTTGCTCCATAATCTTATCGATGGCCCCAAGGTCATCGCGCAACCGCGCCGCGCGCTCAAATTCCAAGTTTTCGGCGGCGGCCTCCATGTCTTTGACCAGCTTGCGCCTAACACCAGCCGTATTGCCGTTCATGAACGAGACCAACTCATTGACGGTCTCGCGGTGTTCTTCCTTGCTTACCCGCCCGATACAGGGCGCATCGCACTTGCCGATGTAGCCCAAAAGGCACGGCCGCCCCAGCCGCTCATGCCGGTTATATACACCCTTTGAACAGGTGCGCATGGGAAAGACGCGGGTGAGCAGATCCAGGCTTTCGCGCACCGCCCATGCATGGGAATAGGGCCCGAAGTAGCGCACCCCCTTACGCCGGGGGCCGCGGTAGAAAAAGGCGCGCGGGACAACCTCTCCCACCGAGACGGCAAGCATGGGATACGTCTTGTCATCGCGGTACATGACGTTGAAGTGCGGGTCAAACCGCTTAATCCAGGTATATTCCAGCTGCAGGGCTTCAACTTCGCTGGCAACAACCGTCCACTCCACGGAGCTGGCGGTCAACACCATTTGCCGCGTGCGCGGGTGCAGCTGCGTGATGTCTTGGAAATAATTGGACAGGCGCGCCCGCAGGTTTTTGGCCTTGCCTACGTAGATGACGCGCTTGTTTTCATCGCGGAACTTATAAACGCCCGGCTCCGTCGGAATGGTTCCTGGGGCGGGGCGATAGGTGGTTGGATCTGCCAATGCTTAATCCTGCGGCATGTATTTGGCTTCCAGATCGCGGAAGTCACGGACTTTTGTGATCACGGTATCTTTATCGCCGGACTGCAGCGCCCACACGGGCACGGCCTCAAATTCAGGCAGCTCGAGGCGGGCCATGCGCTGGCCGACGGGGAAGGATAGCCCGTAGACCACCTGCCACGGGTAAAAGCGCGTGCCGATGATATTGCGGACCTCTACCCCATCCTCATTGGCCTGCAGCCGCGGCCGGTTCAGCGCAATCCAGGACAAGATGGAAATAACTACGCCCACACCGGGGAAAGCGAATTTATCGATGGTGGTCACGTGCGCGCCGGTAAAGGAGATATCGAGCGTGACACCCATGAAAATATGGATGGCCATAACTAGGATGACCCAGCCGATGGCAATCTTGCGCAAGAACGGGGACTTGGCGGTATATTCCCACGGCTTCGACGTGGTCCGTGCGAAGGGATCCGCGCTGGTATAGGCCAATACCTCTGCATCGCTGAGAGAGCGGCGCGGGTGGGATTCATTCGAGGCTGCGGCCTCATTCATGTGCTTACTCCTCCGGAAGTCCTGCCTGCCTTTAATCTGCGTTTAGTCTACGCAATTGCAGCGCGGTATCTAAAGCCGCAATCATGGATTCTGCGCCCTTGTTTTCCGCCGAGTCAGGAAAACCTGCGCGATCGATGGCCTGCTGCTGGTCATTGACCGTTAATACCCCATTGCCAATCGGCGTCGATTCATCCAAGGAGATGCGCGTTAGGGCTTGGGTGACGGAATCGCAGACGTAATCGAAGTGCGGGGTGCCGCCGCGGATGACGCAGCCCAAGGCAACGACGGCATCGAACTTCCGCGCGGCTGCTTGGACAACCACGCCCAGTTCCAGGGAGCCGACGACGCGGAACTCCGCGACCTCTGCCCCATTAACACGCGCAGTGTCCACCGCTTGTTGGTGCAACTGATCGCAGACTTCCTCGTTCCACGTCGCGGTCACCACCGCGACGCGGAGGCCGCGCGCATCTACCTGGGCGATAGCCGGTAATCCTTCTTTACTCATTTACCTAATTCTCCTTCGTGCTGCGCGTCCCACTGTGCCACCTGCGGAAGATTGTGGCCCATGCGGTCGCGTTTAGTCCGCAAATACCGAATATTATCGGCATTTGCCGCGATGGTCAGCGGGGTGTGCCGGCTGACCTCGATGCCAAAGCCGGCAAGGCCTTCGCCCTTGTGTGGGTTATTGGTCAACAGCTGCGCCGATTCCACCCCAAGGTCCTTCAGGATCTGGCCGGCCACGGAATACTCGCGGGCGTCTTCGGGCAGCCCTTGTTCCAGGTTGGCATCGACTGTATCCCAGCCCTCGTCCTGGAGCCTGTACGCCTGCAGCTTGTGCACCAACCCGATCCCGCGGCCCTCGTGGCCGCGCAGGTAAATGACTACCCCGCTGCCGGCTTCCTGCACCTTGCGCAGGGATTCCTGCAATTGGGGGCCGCAATCGCAGCGGCGCGAGCCAAAGACGTCTCCGGTCAGGCACTCGGAATGCACGCGCACCACAACATCGCGGGCTCCACGAAGCTGCGTGGGATCACCGGCGATCAAGGCGATGTGCTCTTGGCCATCGAGGTCATGGCGGTAACCAATCGCGGTGAATTCGCCATACTCGGTGGGCAGGCGGGTTTCCACCGCGCGCTGGGTTTGCACCTCATGGTGGCGGCGCCACTCGATGAGCTGCGCGATAGAAATCAGGGCGAGGCCGTGCTTATCGGCAAAGCGGCGCAGCTCCGGCCCGCGGGCCATATCCGTCGGGTCTTCTTCTGATACGACTTCACACAGCACGCCCGCAGGACGAAGGCCAGCAAGGCGCGCCAAATCGACGGCGGCTTCCGTGTGCCCATCGCGCTCCAGCACCCCACCGGGCCGTGCGCGCAGGGGAACGACGTGTCCTGGCCGGGTAAAGTCGCTGGACCGGGTCGAAGGATCCGCCAAGCGGCGGATGGTTTCCGCGCGGGAGGCCGCAGAAATTCCGGTAGAGCCCGTTGCCGCATCCACGGTGACCGTATAAGCAGTCTGGCGCACGTCCTGATTCTGCGCCATCATCGGCGGCAAATCGAGCCGCTGGCAATCTTCCGGCAATAGCGAGGCGCACACGTATCCGGAGGAATACCGCACCATAAACGCGACCAGTTCCGGGGTTGCCAGCTCCGCGGCAAAGATCAGATCCCCTTCGTTTTCCCGTCCTTCATCATCCATGACGATGACCGGCTTGCCGGCGGCAATCTCCGCAATGGCGTGATCGATGGCATCAAAATGGATGCTCTCTTCAGTCGCGAACATAACCTAGCAGTCTAGTCCTTTGCTTAAGCAATCCCGGATTCGGGGTGAAGCATCTTTTCTACATACTTCGCCAGCACATCCACCTCGAGGTTTACAATATCGCCAACTTGAGATTCACCGTGCGTCGTCTCCCGCAAGGTGGTTGGGATGAGGGAGACCTCGAACCAATCTTCGCCTACGGCGCTGACGGTCAAGGACGTGCCGTTGACCGCGATGGAGCCCTTTTCCACGACGTACCGAGCAAGATCGCGGGACAAGCTAAAGCGCAGCACGTCCCAGTGCTCCGAGTGCTCGCGCGAGACCAAGCGCGCCGTGCCATCGACATGGCCCTGCATCATGTGTCCACCCAGCCGCGTGGTCGGCAGCAATGCCGGCTCAACGTTCACCCGCGCGCCCTCTTTCAGCTGACCGAGTCCCGTCCGGTCCAATGACTCTTGCATCACATCAGCGCAGAAAATATCCCCATCCAATTCCGCGATGGTAAGGCACACGCCATTGATGGCGATGGAATCCCCTAGGCGCGCGTCACTCACCGTCTGCGGCGCGCGAATGCTCAGCCGCAGCGCATCCGCCTGTTGCTCGAGCGCGGCTACCGTGCCGAGTTCTTGTACTAGCCCTGTAAACAATTAATCCCCTTGTGTTTATCTCTTAAGTATCTAATCTCTTAACGCTCATTCCGCGCCTCGTATTCGATGAGGACATCGGGCCCGAGGCTGGTGGTGCGCACGGTGGTAAAATGTGGGGCATCGGCAAGCGTGTGCGCCACCGCATTCGCCAGAACCCCGCGCCCTTGTCCGAGCAGGATGGGGGCAATATACGCCGCCAGCGCATCCGCGGCGCCAGCCTCGATAAAGCCCTGGGCCAGGCCAGCCCCTCCTTCCACCAAGACATCGCGGGCGCCGCTGGCATATAGCTCCTTCAGCGCGCCCTCGATGGTGTCATATTGCTCAAATCCCAGCTGCTGCAGGTGCGAGGCCTTCTCACCCGCGGCTTGGAGGTCGCGCTTGCCGATGACCACGCGGCGCGGCTGGTGCTCGCGCAGACTCCCGTCGCTAAAGCGCGCGGTAAGCGAGGGGTTATCGGCAAGCGCGGTGCCGGTGCCGATAATGATGGCATCGCGCCGCGCCCTATCGGCGTGGACCCACTCGCGGGCCTTAGGCCCAGTGATCCACTGGCTCGTGCCATCGGCGGCAGCGGTAAACCCATCTAAGGTCTGCGCAAATTTCAGGGTGACGTGCGGGCGCTGCAGCTTTACCGCGCGCAACCAGGCACGCACCGCGTCTTCGACGCCATCCGGTGCGGTGAGCCGGCCCACCTCTACCCCGGCGGCGGCCAGGGCCTGCGCACCCCCGCCCGCTTGGGGCGTGGGATCGGGATGCAGGTAGAATACGCGAGCAATTCCGGCATCGATAAGCGCCGTGGCGCAGGGACCCGTCCTGCCCGTATGCGCGCAGGGCTCCAGGGTAACCACGGCCGTGCCGCCGCGGGCCTTCTCACCGGCCGCACGCAGCGCCATGACTTCCGCGTGGGCACCGCCCACCGGCTGGGTTGCACCAATGCCCACAACGGCGCCGGTAGCAGACAAAATCACCGCGCCTACAGGAGGATTGGGGCTTGTGGTACCGCGCACCGCCGCGCCGGCCTGCATGGCCTGAAGCAATGCTCCGGGAATATTGGTTTCATCCATCGCGCCGGCCATTATGACCGCGCCGCAAGCGCGCGCAGTTCTTCTACCGCCTGCGCTGGATCGTCGCTTTTGAATACGGCCGATCCCGCCACGAAGGAATCGCACCCGGCCTCCGCGGCCAAGCCAATGGTTTCCGGATCGATGCCGCCATCGATTTCAATGACGGTATCCAGGTTCTGCTGGTCAATGCTTTCGCGCAGGGCGCGGACCTTATCCAGCATGGCGGGCATGAATTTCTGCCCGCCGAAACCTGGTTCCACGGACATGACCAGCACCTCATCAAAATGGTGCAGCTTATCCAGCCACGGCTCAATGGGCGTATCCGGCTTGATGGAAAAGGCCGCACGCGCGCCCAAATCCCGGATCTTTTCTGCCAATTCCACCGCGGCTACCTCATCTTCCACTGCTTCTACGTGGAAAATAATGGTGGTGGCACCGGCCTTGATATAGGTCTCCACCCATTTCGCCGGATCTTCAATCATCAGGTGCACGTCAAGCGGCTTATCCGTGGACCTTTTCACCGTGGCCGTAATATCCGGGCCGAAGGAAAGATTGGGGACAAAGTGCCCGTCCATGATGTCTACATGGATCCAATCGGCATTCGAGATGGCCTCTAGTTGTTCACCTAGCCGCGCGAAGTCAGCAGCCAAAATTGACGGAGAAATAAGTGGTGCAGGCATACCTTTAATCCTAGCGCCCTTCCTCATCGCCGCGCCGCAATACCGCCATGAACATGGCATCGGTCCCGTGGCGGTGCGGCCACATTTGGACGGATTTTTCTTTGCCCACATTGCCCATATCTGGGATAAATTCCCGCGCATCTAGCTCCTGCGCGCCCAGCTTTTCTACCGCTTGGTCGACGATGTCACGGGTTTCGCGCAGGTCCGGCGAACACGTGGAATACACCACGACCCCGCCCGGCCGCACGAGCTTGAGAGCAGAGGACAATAGCTCGAATTGAAGTGTCGAAAGCTCGGCAATATCGGCTTCAGATTTCCGCCAGCGTGCCTCTGGGCGGCGCCGCAAAGCGCCCAGCCCTGAACACGGCGCGTCCACCAAGATGCGATCGAATCCCGAGCCCACCTGCGGGTTGCGGCCATCGGCCACGTGGACGGTCACCGGCAGCCCTTGCACGGTCTTTTCAATCAGTTTCGCGCGGTGCGGTGATACTTCCACGGCATCAACGTGCGCGGACTCGATGCGCGCCAAGGCCCCCATCAGGGCCGCCTTGCCACCCGGGCCCGCGCATAGGTCGAGCCAGCGGCCCTGGTCGGTACCGCTGACGGGCACCTCGCAGACCGCGCGGGCGATAAGCTGCGAGCCTTCATCCTGCACCGCGGCCATGCCCTGCTGGACCGGTTCCAATTGGCCTGGGTCCCCGGAATCCATATACACCGCGTAGGGCGAGTAGGTACCTTCTTCGTTTCCGGTAATCAGTGCCAGTTCCTCGGCGGAAATTTCGCCCGGCCGCGCCACCAGGTGCACGCTCGGGCGCTCGGAATCCGCCGCTAGGACAGCCGGCAATTCCTCGGGGTCGACAACGCGGGCAAAAGACTCCGCGATCCACGTTGGGTGCGCATGCCTAAAGGCCAGGCCCGCAATCTCACCTTCTGGGGCAAGGCGCTTGAGCCACTCATTCGGCGGCGTGCGGGTAATGGTGCGCAAAATGCCATTGGCAAACCCTTTGGCTTTTTCCTCCCCGCCCGCCACGACGAGCCGGACGGAGGTATCTACCGCAGCGTGGGGTTCCACGCGCGTATAGAGCACCTGGTAGGTGCCCAGGCGCAGGGCATCGATGACCACCGGCGAGATTGCCTCCAACTCGCGCGAGGAGCACTGCGCGATTACCGCATCGAGCACGCCCAAGGTGCGCAGGGTGCCATAGGTAATCTCCGTGGCAAATGCGGCATCGCGGCCAGTAAGTTTCTGCTTGCGCAGCGCCTTGGGCAGGACAAGGTTGGCAAACGCATCCTCTTCGCTTACCCGGCGCACCACATCGAAGGCAACGGCGCGGGCCGGATCCACGCCCTGGTCGATGGCGGCCTGCACCAGTGTTTTCCCCGCGCCCGTGTTCTTTGTGCCCGCATTCCGATCACCTCGGTTTCCTCGGTTATCCCGGTGGTCGCGGTTGCGCTGGTCCTGCATGCCGCGACCACGCTGTGCGGATCCACGCTGAGCTTGGCCGCGATTGTCTTGGCCACGCTGCGCATTGCCTCGCTGCCCACCGCCGCGCTGGGGCGCGCCGTTCTTGCCGTGTTGTGTAGCCTCCGGCGCCTTGTCGCCGGACTTACTGCGGGAGCGGAATCCACCAGTCACTGGAACCTCACCTCTGCGTTCTTTCCTAATCCACGCGCCCAATCGGCCGCATTCATCATCTTTTTGCCCGGCGGCTGAATCCTATCCAGCTGCACCGGTTGCGTCGCGGTCCCGATGTACACCGCGTCCTTGCTAATCAGCGCCTCGCCCGGATGCAGCTGCTTGCCGATGCCCTCGGTGAGACTCACCGGGCCGAGCTTGAGGCGGGCATCGTCAAGCAGCGTCCACGCGCCCGGGCCTGGGGTGTGGGCGCGGATATGCCGGTCGATGGAGAAGGCAGGCTGCGCCCAGTCAATGCGGGCTGCGGCCGTGGAAATCTTCGGCGCATAAGTGGCCTCGCCGCTTTGGGCCTGCGGCTCAAGCGTGCCGGCCTCCAGCCCATCCATGGTGGCTACCAGGAGATCCGCCCCGGAATACGCCAGCCGCGTGAGCAGATCGTCCGCGGTATCCGTCCCAGTGATGGCTTCTGTGACCGTGCCGAAGACCGGTCCCGTATCCAGGCCTTCTTCAATCCGGAAGGTGGACGCGCCGGTAATATCATCGCCTGCCGCGATAGCCGCCTGCACCGGCGCCGCGCCGCGCCAGGCGGGAAGAAGGGAAAAGTGCAGGTTGACCCAGCCATGGCGCGCGACATCCAAGAGATCCTTGCTAATGAGATTGCCATAGGCCACCACCGGAATGGCCTCGGGCTGCAGCTCCGCCAGGCGCTCACGCAGGTTATCGCCATCCTCCGTGCCAGGCCGCAGCGTGGTCGGGGTCAACACCTCGATGCCGTGTTCTTGCGCCAGCGCCTTTACCGGGCTCGGGTGAAGGCTGCGGCCCCTGCCCTTCTTCGCATCGGGCCGGGTAATGACCGCTACCACTTCGTGGCTGGAGGCAAGCAATTTCTCCAATGCCACCACCGCCGGCTCTGGGGTGCCGGCAAAAATAATCCGCATACTGGATGAGTCTCCTCGAGGTCTCGGGTGAAAATTCTAGGGTACAACGAGCCTGCCTGCGTTGCCGAAGCTCGCCTACCCCGCGCTATTAAACCAATCGGCTTCGCGGATGGTACGCATGGCGGCCTTGCGGTCGGCATCGCCAAGCCGGCGCAGGAATAACACTCCATCAAGGTGATCGGTTTCATGCTGAATGCACCGAGCCAAAAGCCCCGAGGCGACCATCCCCACCGGCCTGCCTTCTACATCGCGCCCAGAGACAAATACCCGGTTGTGCCGCGGGGTATCGGCGCTAATCCCCGGGATGGATAGGCATCCTTCCGGGCCAACCTGCATGTCTTCTCCCAGCGGCGTCCACACGGGGTTGATGAGAACCCCGCGCAATCCGGCCTGGATAGGCGAACAGTCATAGACAAAGATGCGCTTGAGTATGCCCACCTGATTCGCCGCGAGCCCCACCCCGCCGGCGGCATCCATGGTGTCCAACATGTTCTGCGCCAGCGTGCGCAGGCTGGAGTCAAAGGTCGTAATCTCTTCTGCCCGCGAGCTTAATACGGGATCCCCGTAGAGCCTGATGTCTAATTCCGCCACTGATTTGTCCCTTTCTCTTGTACTGCCTAATCGGGTAAGTCTATGCGCACTTCTAACCCACGTGAATGGGATCGACCGTGATGCGAAGCGGCAATTCATCTTTTCTTGCGCTGCGCGCCGCATTAGCCTTGCGCAGCGCGCGTCCCAACTGCGATCGCGGCCCCAGCGGGGCGCGCACCACTAGGCGTTGGGGTGGGCCAAAGCGGTCCGCATCGTATTCCCCGGGGAGGCTGTCCCCTGGCGGGAGCGGAACCGGGCCTAAGACCTCGGCGTGCTCTGGCAGGTCCACCAACTGTTCGAAGGAATCCAGAGCCGCGTCCGCCCCATCGATGGCGGCGAAGTGCACGGCCGGCGGAAAGCGCACCTCGCGCCGGGCCCGCAATTCCTCTACCGCGGCCGCGACCATGTCCCAGCTCATGAAGTGGCGGACGACGGGAAGTTCCGGATCCGCGGCGATGATGACGCGCCCGCCCTTAAAATGCGGCCTGACCATGGTGGCCGCCTGCGCCCATTTGGCCAGGCAGTCCTCGGTGGCGCGCAAGTCTTGCCGGTTTAATAAGGTGCCCGCGTCCAATAGCAGCGCCGCGCCATAGGCGCCGCCATTCACCCGCGGCTCGGCGCCAGGGGTAGCAATCACTAATGCCGGGGCATTTTCAATTGAGCCCACGACCTTATTGCCGCCAGAAACCACGACGGACGTATTAGGAAAGGCGCGCCCCAATTCCTCCGCGGTGCGTTCAGAGCCTAAAACGATGGCGCGCAGGCGCGGCGAACCGCACTCGGTACAGCGATGATTGGTGGCAATGCGCCCGCACCAACGGCAGGTAGGCATGACGGCTTCCTCGCTTGAGCGCTCCGAGCTCGGAGGCAACCCCAATGGCCCGTTACAGTGACGGCACCGCGCAGGAGAATGGCACTTTCCACAAGCCAAAATAGGCGCATACCCCTTGCGCGGGGCCTGCACTAGCACTGGTTCGCCGCGGTCGAGGGCCTGCTGCGCCGCCTGAAAGGCCGGCGCCTGCACAGAGGTCGTACCGCCCTCTAACTCCCTGGAAATGGACAGCCCGTAGGCGCCAATGGCCAAAATATCCGGCCGGCGTGCCTCTATGGTTGAGGCGCTCGGTATGAGGTCGTGTGCCCACCCTGAATCCACCAATAATTGGGTTTCCGCCGTGCGCGAGTGGTTCGCCGCAATGAAGCTGCAATTTTCAAAGGCAGATCGGGTGGTAAGCACCTCCCGGGCGTGGACGTAGGGCTTGATATTATCCACCAAGTTATCGTTGCCGTCATCAAAAATAACGGCCAGCTGCAGGTTGTCCACGGGGGTAAAAGCCGCCGAGCGCGTTCCAATGACGATTCGCGCCTGCCCCACCAAGGCCGAAAGATAGCGGCGATAGCGCGCTTGCGGGCCCATGCTATTGGTGAGCACCGTGATTTGTTTCGGCCCCACAACACCGCGCAGGGCGTTTTCAAGGGCGTCGACCACCTTTTGGTCTGGGACCACGATAAGGACGCCTCCCCCACCCAGGGCAACCTTGACCGCTAAGGCCGCGAGTGCATCTTCCCATTCATCGCCGGGAGCGATTTGCCACGCGGCACGTGCTAATTTCCCGCCCAGGATGGAATCAACAAAGGTTTCCCCATGTTGATAGGCAGACCACCCGGATAAATCGGGCTCGCTGGCGGCGCCGAGTTCTTCCCACGGCGTATCCAAATCCGCTTCTTCTGCCTTTGCGTGCCGTGGCGGAATGGCGGAGCGAATGATATCGGAGCAAATTCCGCCATAGCGATCCGCAAGGGCTTCCACCAGCCGGGACAGCTGCGGTGGATAAACCTGGAATGGGGAGATGACCCGCTCGATAAAGCGCAGCTGCCCGCCAAAATCGGACTCATGCTTGCGCTCGACGATGATCGCATCCACCAAGCGCCCATTAAACCGAATGCGCACCTTCACCCCGGCTTGGGCGCTATCAGATTCGGCCTCATCTACCAGGTAATCAAAGCCCCGATCGAGGTGGGCAACCCCTAAAAGAGGCAACACCCGCGCGACCGGTTTCCGGGCGGCGGGTGTTTTCTTAGGCATAAGCCCACATTCTACAGACCAGCGGCAGCGCGCAATTCCTCCACTCGGTCCAACTGCTCCCACGGCAGGTCAACGTCGGTACGTCCAAAGTGGCCGTAGGCGGCGGTCTGGCCGTAGATAGGACGCAGCAGATCCAATTCGCGGATGATGGCGGCCGGGCGAAGGTCAAAGACCTTATTGACGGCAGCCTGGATCTGCTCATCGGTCAAGTTCTGCTTCGCGGTTCCGAAGGTCTCGACGTAGAGGCCAACCGGCTTGGCGCGACCGATGGCGTAGGCCACCTGCACCTCTGCGCGATCCGCCAGGCCCGCGGCGACGATATTCTTGGCCACCCAGCGCATGGCGTAGGCCGCAGAGCGGTCCACCTTGCTGGGGTCCTTGCCGGAGAAGGCACCGCCGCCGTGGCGGGCCATGCCACCGTAGGTATCCACGATGATCTTGCGGCCGGTAAGGCCTGCATCGCCCATTGGGCCGCCCAAGATGAAGGAGCCGGAAGGATTGACCAAGAGGTTGGTCTCATCGGTGTAGTACTTATCGAGCCCGGCATCCTTAATGACCCAGTCCAGCACCTCGCTGCGCAGGTGGGTTTCTAGCCACTGGCTATCAACCTCAGGATCGTGCTGGGTAGAAATAACGACCGTATCCAGGTGAGACGGCTCATTATTATCGTTATAAGCGAAGGTCACCTGGGTCTTACCATCCGGGCGCAGGTGGTCCACAATGCCCTCTTTGCGCACCTGGGTCAGGCGGCGGGACAGGCGGTGCGCCAAGGCGATGGGCAACGGCATGTACTCCGCGGTTTCATTCGACGCGTAACCAAACATCAGGCCCTGGTCGCCGGCGCCGGCGGTGTCATTTTCCTCGTCATAATCCGCGCCCTGGTCGCGCGCCTCGGTGGAGGTATCCACGCCGGCACCGATTTCCTGCGACTGCTCGCCGATGGCGATATTGACGCCGCAGGTATTGCCATCAAAGCCCACATCGGAAGAGGTAAAGCCGATGGACTTAAGGGTCTCGCGCACAAGGGCCGGAATTTCCACGTAGGCGTTGGTGCGGACCTCGCCCACGACGTGTACCTGGCCGGTGGTAACCAGCGTTTCCACGGCGACGCGAGACTCCGGATCCTTTTCTAAAAGTGCATCCAAGATGGCATCCGAGATGGCGTCACAGATTTTATCCGGGTGCCCCTCAGTAACGGACTCGCTTGTAAAAAGACGAGCTTCCACTGCAGCGTTATCAGTCACAAAAACTTCCTTTGATTATTACGTATTCGATACCGAGGCATTCTGCCCCAACCCATTACAAGGCAACCCTAGACCAAGCGGTCTATAAACGCAATATTTAATTTCCCGGTTCAATCATTTCATTCACGGCGTCCAGAATCTGCGCCGCGACGACCTGCTTGGATCCATGCTCTACGCGCTGTGGTTCCTCATTCCGCCTCAGGATCCACCCCTCGCTACTTTCCTGGCCAAAGGTCACGCCGCGGCCGACCTCATTAGCCATCAATACATCGCACCCCTTGCGCGCAAACTTTTCTTTCGCATAATCCAGCGCCGAAGAATCGCCATCCCCCGTCTCGGCCGCGAAACCGACGATGACGCACTTTTGCGGCACCTCGCCCTCCTCGCGCGCTGCCACGAGAGACTTCAAGATATCTGGGTTTTCCACCATCTCTAGCGTCGCGAGCGCATCATCCGCCTTGCCCTTTTTCATTTTGGACTCAGCCACGTTCGCGGGCCGGTAATCCGCGACCGCCGCGGCCATGATGACGATATCGGCATCGCGGGATTCCTCGCGCATCGCGGCCTCCAAGTCTTGGGCGGAAACGATATTCCGGATCGTAGCCCCGCTCGGTACGGGCAGCTCCGCCGTATTGCCTGCCACAACCGTGACATCCGCGCCCTTGTGTGCGGCGACCTCAGCCAGCGCAAACCCCTGCCTGCCGGAGGAACGGTTTCCTAAATAGCGAACCGGATCCAATTCCTCTTGAGTGCCACCGGCAGAGATCACGACCTTCAGCCCCGCCCAGCTGTGATCGATATGAAAACCCGCGAGCTCGGTGCGCGCGATGGCCGCAATCTGTTCTGGATCCGGCAGCCTGCCTGCGCCCGTATCCTTACCCGTAAGGCGCCCGTGCGCTGGTTCCATGACGGTAATTCCGCGCCGGCGCAGGGTCTTTACGTTGTCTTGTGTCGCTGGGTTATTCCACATTTCGGTGTGCATGGCGGGCGCCACGATGATGGGACACGTTGCCACCAGCACGGTCGCGGTCAACAAGTCATCGGCGCGTCCCGCAGCCAAGCGCGCAATGAGGTCAGCCGTGGCAGGGGCGATGACCACGGCATCGGCCTCCTGACCTACCGCTACGTGTTGAACGTCCTCTACGGCCTCAAAAACACTGGTGGAAACGGGATTTCCGGATAATGCCTCAAAAGTGGCGGCACCTACGAAGTTCAATGCGCTTTCTGTAGGAACGACGCGGACATTATCGCCATGTTCTTTGAAATTGCGCACCAAGTGGCAGGCCTTATACGCGGCGATGCCACCGGCAACGCCAAGCACGATATTGCGAGGAGATTTTGAAACAGTCACATCGCACAATCGTACCGTGCAGGCATGACAAGAGCCCCGCCCGGCCACCACGTTAGTTCCACAGAAGTGAAACCAAGTGGGCTTGGCCGGACGGGGCTGAAATGAGGCACAAGGTGCGCACGCGAAAGCGAGCGCTACTTACTTGCCTTCCTCGTGGTCCAACAGACCTGCGTCGATTTCGCGCAGCGCGATGGACAGTGGCTTCTCGCCGGGCTCTGGGTTAACCAGTGGGCCGACGAACTCAAAGACGCCTTCATCTTGCTCTTGGTAGTAGCTATTGATCTGGCGCGCACGCTTGGCAGCGAAAATTACCAAGGCGTACTTGGAAGAAACCTTGTCCAACAGCTCATCGATTGGCGGGTCCGTAATGCCAATCGGGTCATCAAATACCGGTTCCGACTTCGCGGATTCAGTGTTAGAAGGGGTGGTCACGTTAGTCACATGCACCTTTACATTGGTTGAAGATGGTCAAAAGAAGAGTCTATCCACGCAGGATATCACTAATGGCGGCCACTGCCTCATCTAGGTTTTCATTGACCACAACGTGATCAAACTCATCCTGTGCAGCTAGTTCCTCGTACGCAGTGTGCAACCTACGATCAATGACGTCTTGCGGTTCGGTACCGCGACCGGTCAGGCGCTCTACCAACACCTCCCACGAAGGCGGTGCCAAGAAGACCAAATCCGCTTCCGGCAAGGCCTTGCGAACGCTGCGCGCACCGGCCAAATCGACCTCGACGAGAACCGGGCGACCGGCGTCCAAGGCCTCTTCTACGGGCCGGGCGGGTGTTCCGGAACGCTGCAATCCGCCGTGAATATCTGCCCATTCGAGCATCTCACCGGCATCAATGCGTTCCTGAAAGGCCTCAGGGGTGACGAAGAAATAATCCACGCCGTCTTTTTCCCCGGGGCGGGGCTGGCGCGTTGTCATAGACACGCTGAAATACAGCCCCTCGACGTCATGCCGTAGACGCGAGACTACGGTGGATTTCCCCACTGCGGAAGGACCCGCCAACACGACGAGGCGACCGCGAGCAGTTGCGTCAGCCATAGACGTGATTATTCGTCGTCGTAACCGAAGCGCTCAAGCAGAGCACGACGCTGGCGCTCACCCAGACCGCGCAGGCGACGGGTCTGCGCAATCTCCAGATCTTCCATGATTTCCTTGGCCTTGACCTTGCCAACCTTAGGCAGAGCCTCGAGGAGTGCGGAAACCTTGGTCTTGCCGATGATCTCATCGGTCTCAGCCTTTTCCAGCACGTCCTTCAGGTCGGTCTCGCCGCGCTTAAGCGCAGCCTTGAGCTCAGCGCGAGCCTTGCGGGCCTCAGCGGCCTTTGCGAGAGCTTCCTTACGCTGCTCATCAGTCAACTTTGGAAGGGCCACGAGTTTCCTCCGATTCATTAGATTGCTTCTATTACTTCTGATACTTGGTACCAGATTCCGGTTGCCAAACGCGATGGAAATACCGCGGAAAGTTACCCTGAACCTTCGAGCACACCGACTTCTGATTATCCTAGCACCGCTAGTGACACGATGACGATAGGCGACCCAGATGGGCCGCTCGTTTTAGCACGTCAACGCACATGCCTAGACCAAAATACCAGGTAAACGGCGCGGCCGTTAATTGGCCCCGCCGCGTGTCCTAATCCCGGAATTGGTCTGCGGTATCGATCACCGCTTTGCGCAGGTCATCGACCTGGGGGCCGCGTTGCAAGACGGCACGGGAGACGTTGGCGAACCCAAGCTGCGGGCACGCAGACACAATGGAGTGCACCTGCGCGGGACCTGCCCCTTGGGCGCCGACGCCGGGAAGCAGCACCGGCCCATTAAGCGCGTCCAAGCGGGGTGGGTCCTCGACGGTCGCACCCACCACAACGCCGACGCTTCCAGCAACACCAGCCTCACGCGCTGAGGCATTAAAGGCGGCGCACTCATCGATGACCGCCTGGGCAATCGAGTCGGCAGTCCCCGCAGGAACCGCTTGAATGGCGCGCGCCTCCGGATTAGAGGTTGCGGCCAAGACGAAGACGCCGCGGTTGTTTTCTAGTGCTGTGGCAATGGCCGCGCCCAGCGCCCCAACGCCGAGGTACGGCGATAAGGTCACCGAGTCAGCGCGCAGCGGCGAGGTACCGCCTAGCCAGGCATCGCCATAGCCTTCCATGGTGGAGCCGATATCGCCGCGCTTGGCATCCGCCACGGTCAGGCACCCTGCCTCGCGCAGGCCGGCCAGCGTTTCTTCCAAGACCGCAAAGCCTGCGGCACCGAAGCGTTCGAAGAAGGCCACCTGCGGCTTTACCAAAGCGGCGGAATCCGCAAAGGCCTCGACGCAGCGCAAGCTGAAAGTACGCAGGCCCTCCGGGGAATTATCCAGCCCCCACTTCTCTAAAAGGTACGGGTGCGGATCGATGCCTACGCAGAGGCGCCCGCGCTCGCGGCCGGCGTCTTCCAGGCGCTGGCCAAAGGATTTAGTTGCGTGGTTCATGCTCAAGCTCCTGAAGTGCGCGAACCTGCAAATCACCCTGGCGCAGGGCCTCGATGCCCTGCACCGCCGCCGTAATGCCCTGGACCACCGTGACGAGCGGCAGGCCCATGTGCACCGCTGCGGCGCGGATATCGTAGCCATCGTGGCGCGCACCGGCAGAGCCTGCTGGGGTATTGAGAATCCAGTCAATCTCGCCGTTGAAAATCTTGTCCACGATGGACTCTTCGCCCTCCTTGGCCTCAGAGACCTTGACGGCAACCTCGCACTCGATGCCGTTGCGGCGCAGCATCTGCGCGGTACCGGCGGTGGCGACGATGTTGTATCCCATGCGCGCCAAGCGCTGGATGGGGAAAATCAGGGTGCGCTTATCCCGGTTGGCCACGGAGACGAAGATGGTTCCTTCCGTGGGCGGCACGGCGAAGGCGGCGATTTCGCCCTTGGCATAGGCCGCACCAAAGTTGGTGGCCAGCCCCATAACCTCGCCGGTGGACTTCATCTCTGGCGACAACAGGGTATCCAGCAAGCTACCGTCTGGCCGGCGGAAGCGCTCGAATGGCAAGACCGCTTCCTTGACCGCAATCGGATGATCGAGCGGCAAGGAACCACCATCGTAGACCGATGGGATAAGTCCTTCTTCCCGCAGTTCCGCGATGGTGGATCCCATCATGATGCGGGCGGCAGCCTTAGCCAGCGGCACACCGGTCGCCTTGGACACGAACGGAACGGTGCGCGAGGCGCGCGGATTGGCCTCGATGACATAAAGGATATCGTCCTTCAAGGCGAACTGGACGTTCATCAGGCCCTTCACGCCAATGCCCTCGGCCAAGCGGCGCGTGGACTCGCGCACCTTGTCGATGTCCTCTGGCCCCAGCGTCATCGGCGGCAGGGCGCACGAGGAGTCGCCGGAGTGAACGCCGGCTTCCTCGATGTGCTCCATCACGCCGCCCAAGTAGACCTCGTTGCCGTCGCACAGGGCGTCGACATCGATCTCGATGGCCGAGTCCAAGAAGCGGTCCACCAAGACCGGGTGGTCTGGGGAGAGCTCGGTGGCGCGCTCGATATAGTTCTCCAGCGACTGCTCATCGTAGACGATTTCCATGCCGCTGCCGCCCAATACGTAGGAAGGGCGAACCAGAACCGGGTAGCCGATGGAGGCCGCGACCTTCCGAGCCTCCTCGAAGGAGGTTGCGGTGCCATACGATGGCGCTGCCAGCTCTGCCTCATCGAGGACCTTGCCGAATTCGCCGCGGTCCTCGGCGGAGTCAATGGCCGCAGGGCTGGTGCCCACCACCGGTACGCCGGCGGCGTCGAGGCGCTCTGCCAGGCCCAGCGGGGTTTGGCCGCCCAGCTGCACCAGCACGCCGGCAACCTCGCCGGAGGCTGCCTCTGCGTGGTAGACCTCCATGACGTCTTCGAAGGTCAGCGGCTCGAAGTACAGGCGGTCAGCGGTGTCATAGTCGGTCGATACCGTCTCTGGGTTGCAGTTGACCATCACGGTCTCATATCCCTTGCGGGAAAGCTCAAGGGCGGCGTGCACGCAGGAGTAGTCGAATTCGATGCCCTGGCCAATGCGGTTCGGGCCAGAGCCCAAGATGATGACCTTGCCCTTCGAGCCTTCCGGTGCTGGGTGCACCTCGGTTTCGGCATCGGGGTCCAACTCATAAGAGCTGTAGTGGTACGGCGTTTGCGCCTCGAACTCGCCGGCGCACGTATCGACGGTCTTGAAGACGGGGCGAATGCCCATGCGCCAGCGCAGGCTGCGCACGCCATCCTCGCCGTTGAACTCGGGGCGCAGGGCGGCAATTTGGGCATCGGAAAGCCCAAAGACCTTGGCCTCGCGCAGGAGCTGCTCGGTGAGCACGGGGGCATCGACAAGCTCCTGGCGGAATTCCACCAGGCCCTCGAGCTCCGCAATGAACCATGGGTCCACGCCGGAGGCCTCGTGGACCTCGTCGACCGTAGCACCGAGGCGCAGGGCCAGCTCGATATCGTACATGCGGCCCTCGGTGGGGCGCTCGAGATCCTTGAGCACCGCCTGCACGTCGGTGGCGCGCTCGCCCGCAAAGTACTCATCCGGCTTGGTCCAGAACCCGTTGGGCTTGTTTTCCAGCGAGCGCATGACTTTATTCAGGCCGGAGATGTAGTTGCGGCCGATGCCCATGGCCTCGCCCACCGATTTCATCGTGGTGGTCAAGGTGTCATCGGCGCCGGGGAATTTCTCGAAGGCAAAGCGGGGCGCCTTGACAATGACATAGTCCAAGGTCGGCTCGAACGCCGCCTGGGTTTCGCCGGTGATGTCATTTTGCACCTCATCCAAGGTGTAGCCGATGGCCAATTTCGCGGCCAGCTTGGCAATGGGGAAACCCGTGGCCTTGGAGGCCAGCGCCGAGGAGCGGGATACGCGCGGGTTCATCTCGATGACGATGATGCGGCCATCATCCGGGTTCAAGGCGAACTGGATATTGCAGCCGCCGGTATCAACACCCACCTCGCGGATGATGTCGATGCCCAGATCACGCATCTTCTGGAACTCGCGGTCCGTCAGCGTCAGCGCCGGCGCCACGGTCACGGAATCACCGGTGTGCACCCCCAGGGCATCAACGTTTTCGATGGAGGCAACGACGACCACGTTGTCATCGCCATCGCGCATGAGCTCAAGCTCGAATTCTTTCCAGCCGAGGATGGATTCCTCGATGAGCACGTTAGCCTCAGGCGAGGCCGCAAGCCCGCCGCCGGCGATGCGATCTAGGTCCTCGTTATTAAAGGCCAGGCCGGAACCCAGGCCACCCATGGTAAAGGACGGGCGCACCACGACGGGCAGGCCCAGCTTGTCGACGGTCTCGTGGACCTCATCCATGTTGTGGCATACCGCCGAGCGGGCGGATTCCCCGCCTACCGAGGCCACGATGTCCTTAAACTTCTGGCGGTCCTCGCCGCGCTCGATGGCATCGATATCGGCGCCGATGAGCTCGATATCGTACTTATCCAAAATGCCCTGACGGTCCAGCTGCACCGCGGCGTTCAGCGCGGTTTGCCCACCCAAGGTAGCCAGCACGGCGTCGATGGGGTGGCCTTCCTCGCTCTCCTTGACCAGGATCTTTTCGATGTATTCCGGCTCGATGGGTTCGACGTAGGTGTGGTCTGCGAACTCTGGGTCGGTCATGATGGTGGCCGGGTTCGAGTTCACCAGGGTCACGCGCAGGCCTTCGTCCTTGAGGACGCGGCAGGCCTGGGTTCCGGAGTAGTCGAACTCGCAGGCCTGGCCGATGACGATGGGCCCGGAGCCGATGACCAGGACGTGATTAATGTCAGTGCGCTTTGGCATAATATTTCTTCCTTTTCCTGGGTGACTACTTATTCGGGGTGTGGTTGGCCATGAGCTCTAAGAATTGATCAAAGAGCGGGTTGGCATCGTGCGGGCCGGCGGCGGATTCCGGGTGGTACTGCACCGAGAAGGCCATGCCATTGCGCAAGGCGACGCCCTCAACCGTGTCATCGTTCAAGCAGATATGCGTGATGTGGGCCGGTCCGAAGTCCGAGTCGAATTCGGCGTCCTTATCGGCTAGGTCGTAGTTATCTGGCGCTTGGAGTGCGAAGCCGTGGTTTTGGGAGGTGATATCGATCTTGCCGGTCAGCAGGTTGCGCACCGGGACGTTGATGCCGCGGTGGCCGAATTTCATCTTGTAGGTATCTAGGCCCAGCGCGCGCCCGAGCAGCTGGTTGCCAAAGCAGATGCCAAAGAACGGGATTTTCGCCGCGAGCACCTTTTTGATGGTGGCAACGGTGTCATCGGCAGTAGCCGGGTCACCCGGACCGTTGGAGACGAAGACGCCGTCCGGGTTATAGGACTGGACTTCTGCAAAGGTGGTGGTAGACGGCACCACGATGGTCTCGATGCCGCGCTGGGAAAGGTAGCGCGGCGTTGCGGATTTCACGCCCATGTCAAAGGCGACGATGGTGTGCTTCTTTTCTCCTTGGGCCTCAACAACATAGGGCTTATCGGTGGATACCTCGGCGGCAAGGTCCGCGCCCTCCATGGAGGACTGGCTCTTTACCTGCTCAAGGAGTTCCTCCACAGGCCGGGTGGCGGCCTCTCCGGAGAAGAGACCCGCGGAGATGGAACCGTAGTTGCGCAGGTGGCGCACCAGGGTGCGGGTATCAATCCCGCGGATGCCGATGACACCTTGGGCCTGCATTTCCTCGCTCAAGCTGCGCTCTGCACGCCAGCTAGATACGCGGCGGGACAGATCGCGGATAACAAGGCCTGCGACCCAGATATTATTGCCGTGGGACTCGTTGTCCTCATCGTTCCAGCCAGTATTGCCAATGTGCGGGGCTGCGGAGACGACGATCTGGCGGTGGTAGGACGGATCCGTCATCGTTTCCTGGTAACCGGTCATCGCGGTGGTAAATACGGCCTCACCGAGGGTGGTGCCGGTAGCGCCGAAGCCGTAGCCACGGAAGGTACGCCCATCCGCAAGGACGAGGATTGCTGGGGTTTTATCAGTCACGTCGTGGCCTTTCTGTGCCTTGATTGGGTGCTGCGTGCAAGGTTAGTCATGGGTAGCGGCGTTCAGATCGAACGTTACCGAGCCGCGCAAGATGGTGTGGGTAACTCGCGCACCAAATTCCTCGCCCGCATAGGGGTTGTTCTGGGACTTGGATGCAAGCTGCGCGGAATCGGATACCCAGTGGTGTTGTGGGTCAACGATGGTCAGGTTGGCAGGCTCCCCCACTTCCAAGGGGCGACCGTGGCCTGGGAGGCGCGTGATTTCGGCGGGGCGCTCGGACATGACGCGGGCGATAAAGCGCCAGTCCGCCAGGCCGGTTTCCACAAAGAGCTTGGCGATGACCGCCAGCGAGGACTCCAGCCCCAGCATGCCGGGGCGCGCGTTTTCGAATTCCACGCACTTGTCTTCGGAGCCGTGCGGCGCGTGGTCGGTGGCGACGCAGTCAATGGTGCCGTCCAGAAGCGCCTGGCGCAGCGCCTCCGTATCGCGCTGTTCGCGCAGCGGCGGGTTCACGCGGAAGAGGCCGTCATAGGTGCGCAGCTTGTCATCGGTCATAAGAAGGTGGTGCGGGGTGACCTCTGCGGTAAGCGGGATATCGTGCTCCTTTGCCCACTGCAGGAGCTCCACCGTGCCCTGCGTGGAGGCGTGGCAGATGTGTACGCGGTTGCCGTAATCACGGGCCAGCAGGGCGTCGCGGGCAACGATGGATTCCTCCGCTACGCGCGGCCAGCCGCGCAGGCCCAACCGCGCGGCGTTTTCGCCCTCGTGGGCAGACGATCCGCCGGTCATGCGGTCATCCTCGGCGTGCTGGGCCAGTAGCACGTCCATGCCCTTGGCGTATTCCAGCGCGCGGCGCATGAGCTGGGGGGTTTGCACGCACTTGCCGTCATCAGAAAACATGCGCACCTTGGCATCGCTGCGCGCCATCATGCCGAACTCCGTTAAGGACTTGCCTTCTAAGCCCTTGGTGATGGAGCCGACCGGGTGGACATCGCACAGCCCCAGTGCCTGGGACTTCGCCCACACGGATTCGGCGATGATGGGCTGGTCCGTGACCGGCGTGGTATTGGCCATGGTAAAGACCGCGGTAAACCCGCCCTTGGCCGCGGCCTTGGAACCGGACTCGATGGTCTCGGTGTCCTCACGACCTGGCTCGCGCAGGTGCACGTGCATATCAACCAGGCCTGGCAGCAGCACGTTGCCGCCGCCGTCGATGGTTTCGGCGTCCTCCGCTTGCACCTCGGGGCCGATGGCGTCAATAACCCCACCGCGGATGAGGACGTTGGTGGGCTCGCCTTCCCCGTACGGGCGAATATTTTTAATCAGTAGTGGGTTCTCGGCCGGTGCGGAAAGCCGGCCGGTAGCTGGGTACGTAGTCATTTTCTCTCCCTTTTACGTGGCTTATGCTCTGCCCGAATTAAATCCCGGCATTATCGCCATTGGTCAGCAGCGTAAAAAGCACTGCCATGCGCATGTGGACACCGTTGTTGACCTGCTGCAATACCGTGGTTTTATCCATATCGGCCACGGCGTAGTTAATCTCCATGCCGCGCAGCATGGGACCTGGGTGCATGACGATGGCATCCTTGTGCAGCGCCGCAGCGCGCTGCTGCGATAGCCCAAAGAGCTGCGCGTACTCGCGGTGGGAGGGGAAGAAGCCACCGTCCATGCGCTCTTGCTGCACGCGCAGCATCATCACGACATCGGCATCTGCAAGCTCTGCATCAAAGTCATAGGACACGCGCACCGGCCACTTGTCCACGCCCCACGGCATCAAGGTCGCAGGCCCCACGAGGGTGACCTCCGCGCCCAAGGTGTGCAGGAGATCCACGTTTGAGCGCACCACGCGCGAGTGCAGGCAATCGCCCACAATCTTTACCTTCAGGCCCTCAAAGCCATTATCGCCGCGCAGGCCCAGGCGCTGGCGCATCGTGACGGCATCGAGCAAGGCCTGCGTCGGGTGCTGGTGCGCACCGTCGCCGGCGTTGATGACGGCAGGGCCGTTTCCATCCGGGTCCACCCACTGGGCCAGCTGCTGCGGCGCGCCGGAGGACGGGTGGCGCATGATGATGGCATCGGCACCGATGGCCGCCAGCGTCAGGCCCGTATCTTTGAGGGATTCGCCCTTTTTCACAGAGGAGGTCGACGCCGAGAGGTTGATAACATCAGCGGACATCCACTTGCCGGCCGTTTCAAAAGACGAGCGCGTACGCGTGGAGTTTTCGTAGAAGAGTGTATAAATCGTGCGCCCGCGCAGCGTCGGCAGTTTTTTGACCTCGCGGCCATCGAGCGCCTCGCGGAAGCGATCGGCCTCATCCAGCAGGCCGATGATTTCTGCGCGGGATAGTTCCGCGCTATCGATGAGGTGTTTCATGAGTGCGTTCCCCTTATCTGCGCGGCATCGCCCGCGGACGTAGAGCGGGTGAGGACTACGGCATCGCGGCCATCGATGTCTTGGATATATACGGAGACATCTTCTTCCCGCGCCGTGGGCAGGTTCTTGCCCACATAATCGGCGCGGATGGGGACCTCGCGGTGCCCGCGGTCCACCAATACGGCCAACTGGATAATCGAAGGCCTGCCAACATCGCCCACCGCATCGAGGGCGGCGCGGATGGTGCGGCCGGAATAGAGGACATCATCGACCAAGATGACGGTGGCGTTATCTATTCCACCGTCTGGAATGGAGGTCGGTTGCAGGGCGCGGTGCGGGAAATTGCGTAAATCGTCTCTGTACAACGTGATGTCGAGCGAGCCCCATGGAACGGGGACCCCGGAAAACTCGTGTATCTTCTGCGCGAGGCGCTCCGCTAGGGGCACTCCGCCTGAGGGGATGCCCAGCAAAATGACCCGCGGGGCCTCCGCGGAATCGAGCGCCGTCTTTTCAATAATCTGGTGCGCGATGCGTGCAACGGTACGCGAGACATCATCGGAGCTTAAAAGCTCCAACTGGTTCGCGTTCACGTCAGTTCCACTCATCGTGACCTCCTTCCCCGCCTCACGATGCGGTCCTTAAAGGATGCCTGTCAATGAACTTGTAGACGTCTATGCTGATAGACACGTATTACCTTAGCACCTTACCCACCGCGTGGGTGAGGCTCAGTCGAAAGAGGTGCATCACGCAGTGAGTTTCTCTGCACAGCACGTAGTCCCAGCCGCCCGCGAACATGTTTGGCAATGGCACACCCGGCCAGGGGCGCTGACGCGCCTGAACGCGCCTTTTGCCTTTATGAAGCCGGTGCAGCAGGCTACCGATCTGGGCGATGGTACCTCCCTGCTCGCCCTTCCCGGCGGTTTGCAATGGACGGCCCAGCACGACCTTGCGCGCTACCAAGCCGGGTATAGTTTCAGCGATGTCTGCGTCAACGCACCCATCCGCAAATTTGCCAAGTGGCGCCATACGCACCGGTTTGCCGATCACCCAGACGGAACGCTGATTACAGACGAGGTAGATACCCGTATCCCCGCTGTGGCCCTCAACTCGGTTTTCGCCTACCGTCAGCACCAACTAATCGAGGATATTTCCTTTGAAAACCGCTTGCGCGAAAGCCAACTTGGCCACAAGCCTTTGACCGTCGCTGTAACTGGCTCGCACGGCAGTGTGGGCAGCGCCTTGACCGCACAGCTACAAACCCTGGGCCACACCGTGATCCCTCTCGTGCGCGGCGCGGCGGAGGCAGGCCAGCGCGAGTGGCGCCCACACCACCCGCGGCCCGATCTCCTCGAGGGCGTCGACGTCCTCGTACACCTGGCGGGCGAACCCATCTTTGGGCGCTTTAATGACAGCCATAAGTCCGATATCCGCGACTCCCGCGTGGGCCCCACCGAAAACCTCGCCCGCCTAGTGTCCACCACCGATTCCGTGCAGGCCATGGTGTGCGCCTCTGCCATCGGCTTCTACGGGTCTGAGCGCGGCGATGAGCTGCTAACCGAGGACGCCGAGCGCGGCGAGGGCTTTCTTACCGATGTCGCAGTGGACTGGGAGAAAGCCTGCGACCCCGCCCGCGAGGCCGGGAAGCGCGTGGTCAATATCCGCACCGGCATCGTGATGTCCGGCAATTCCGGCCTGCTACCGCTGTTGCGCGCGCTGTTTTCCACAGGGCTTGGCGGCGCCTTTGGTGACGGCAACTTTTGGTACAGCTGGGTAGCACTAGACGATCTCACCGATGCCTATATCCGCGCCATCGTGGATGAGAAGCTTGCGGGGGCGGTCAATGGGGCATCGCCAAACCCGGTGCTCAATAAGGACTTCGTATCTGCCTTGGGCTCCGAATTGCACCGCCCCACCATTCTGCCGATCCCCCAATTCGGCCCCGCTTTGCTCCTGGGCAAGCAAGGCGCGCAAGAACTCGCATTGGCCGACCAGCGCGTCAAGCCACAGGTGCTGGAAGATATAGGCCATACCTTCCGCTACCCCACCATCGACGCAGCCTTGGCGCACGAACTCGGCGGCGAAAGCCTGTGGGAGTCGCCGTAGGAGCGCTATGAGTTAGGTAAACTAGGCAGGGTTGACCATTATCCCCGATTAGTACATGGATTGAGACTACTTACGTGTCTGAAGAACCAACCCTGTATCCCGATACGCCCATTGAGGATGTCACCCTCGAGCGCATCGGTGAAATTTTTGACTCCGAAAAGCTCGAGTACCGCGTAGAAGAACAGACCGTCGGCGAAGGCGAGACGGTAAAGATCCTGCGCACCGGCTTTTCCAATATCGCCATTGCCCTGCAAGTGCGTGACGATGTCCTCGTGGCAGACTCCGTCTGGCGCGGCAACGCCCCAGCCTCGGAAGGCCCGCAACTGCTCATGGTCCTCAATAAGTGGAACCAGCAGCACTTCGCGCCCACCCTGCGCTTTTTTGAATCGGCCGAAAATAATCTGGCTGTCTCCGGCGTGCGCGAAATCAACATTTCCCATGGCCTGTCCCGCAACCAGATCGGTGCCTTCGTGATGTCCACCTTGGACTCCATGCTGCAGTCCATGGCTTTTGTTGAAGAGCACTACCCACAGCTTGTCACCTGGGAGGAGCATAACCATGACTAATGCATCCACCGCATCTACCGAAAACAATTTGCCCGAGGTCGATCTAGACCGCGTCGTAGCTGCCATGGGCACCTTCGATATTGAGCTGACCAAGGTGGAAGGCGAAATTGACGCCGCCACCGCCAACCTCAATGGCCTGCCCACCATGTTTGCGGTCCTGGATTCCGTTGTCATCGTGCGCTGCGATGTGCCAACCGATGCCTCGTTCTCCAAGGCCGATGCCGGACTCTTCCTCGCCGCCAACCAGATCAACTCTGTAGCATTCGGCGCGCGAGCAGTTATTTCTGAGCACGACGATATGCTCGTCGTCCGCACCGAGCGCGATATTCCCGCCGCCGCCGGAATGACCGATGAGCAACTCACCACCGCTTTGAAGAAGGCCGTCGATGCCGTTATCAACGGCCAGGACGCCATGGTGTCTGCCGCCGAGGAAATGGCCAAGCTCGGATCTGAAACCGCTGCGAAGGCTGGCAACGGCGGCGAGGAAAACTCCACGCCGTCTGGAAACGCCTAAGCCGCCATTTTTCTAGGCACCTCTCCCCGCACCTGCTTCGCCTCGTCTCGCGCACTCGCGTGCTGCGGCGAGGCGGCGATGCGGGGATTTTTAGGCGCTTTGCCCTGCCTTAAGCTCTCAGCACCGCGACTAATGCTTAGTCCGCATCGAGGATGCGCTGCTTTTCTGCCTCCGGATCGAACTCGGGCGCGGGCCACGACAGGTTAAGGTGCCGCAGTGCATCGACGATGAGATATTTCAGGGCCATGCGCGCGTACTTCTTATTATCCGTGGGGATAACAAACCATGGTGCCCAGAGTTCATCCGTCCGGCGGATGGCATCTTCATAGGCGGCCATGTATTTATCCCAATAGCCGCGCTCTTCAAGGTCTGAAGGATCGTACTTCCAGTACTTATCCTCGCGCTCGGTCCGCTCGATGAGGTTTTCCTTTTGGAACTCCGGCGAGATGTGCAAAAAGACCTTGAGGATCTTTACCCGCTTTCCGGCGAGCTCTTGTTCATATTCGCGAATCGCCTCGAAGCGACGATCGATCTCTTCCTCATCCACCCACTCGTGCACGCGTTGAATCAGCACGTCCTCGTAGTGGGAACGGTCAAAGGCCACGACTTGGCCAGGAACCGGATCGTGTTTGCGGATGCGCCACAGGAAATCGTGTTCCATTTCCTCTTCCGTGGGCTTACCAAACCCCACGGTCTTAGTACCCTGCGGATCAAAGACGGAAAAGACGTGACGAATCGCCCCGCCCTTGCCGGAGGTATCCATGCCTTGCAGGACCACTAAGAGCGAAGGTGCGTCATCGCTATGCGCCCTGCCATTAGCAAAGAGGCGTTCCTGCAAATCATAGAGCTCATCGTCGTAGCGTTCGAAGCGGTCCGCTAAGTCAGACTTTGAGCCATCGAATCCTGGAGTCGCCGTGGGATCGACATCTGCAAGCTGAAAGGTTTTTCCGGCGCGCAGGTCTAGCGCATCTTTGATCTTAAATTTACCCATGACACACAGTGTACAAACGCCAGGGTGTGGAGCGGGTGGAGCGGGCGAACCGGGGCTGGCTCCCGCGGCGACTCGCTGCAGGAGACATGACCAGTTCCCCAGCTTCATTGCTTCTTAAACTAAGCAAGCCGGGGAACTCAGGAAACTGGGAATGGGTTAGGAGTTATCCTCTTCCGATTCCGCACGTGGGGAGGCTTCCCCAGACTCCTCTGGCGTCTTCGGCATTTCTGATGCCTCTGCGTGCGCCGAAGGCTCAGAGTCCTCCCGGGAATCCTCGGCTTCCGCGTCGTCGCTTTCTTCCTCTTGACCGACGCTATTCATCGGGCTCAACTCAGAACGAGATTGCGCGACGTCATCCAAGACCGCGTGGATATACGGTGCGGCTTGATCGTGGGAATACTGCGAGGCCAGCTCCACGCCTTCAACGACGGCCGTCGCGGTGGGAACGTCCGGATTAAACAACAGCTCCCAGACCGAAAGGCGCAAGATTGCGCGATCGACGGCGGGGATCCGGTGCAGCTCCCAGTTCTGGGAAAGGTACCGCGAGATCGTGTCATCGATAGCGTCTAGCTCTTCTGCGACACCTTGGACGATGACCTTGGTGTAATCCGCGATCGGCGCTACCGCGTGGCGATCCTCGCGCGCCAAGGCAACGCGGTCCTCAACGATGGCAACGGGATCAACGTCCCTGTTCTCCGCTTCATAGAGGATATCCGCTGCGCGCCGGCGCGCCCGGTAGCGCGCGGTATGCCGTTTATGATTGATATCCCGCTTAGCAGTGTTATCAGACAAGATAAGGCCCTAGTTGTTGACGCGGGACAGGTACTCGCCGGTGCGGGTATCGATCTTTAGTACATTGCCGATTTCAATGAACAGCGGGACCTGAATCTCGGCGCCGGTCTCCAGCGTGGCGGGCTTGGTGCCGCCGGAGGAACGGTCCCCCTGCAGGCCTGGCTCGGTGTGCTCTACCTTGAGGTCGACGGAGATAGGAAGCTCCGCGAACAATGCCTCATCCTCGTAGAAGGAGACCTGCACGCGCATGTTTTCCAGCAGGAAACGTGCGGCATCGCCGAACTTATCCGGCGAAAGCTCAAACTGCTCGAAGGTCTTTTCATCCATGACGACATAGCTGGTGCCGTCGTTGTACAGGTAGGTCATATCGCGACGGTCCACCGTGGCGGTTTCTACCTTGACGCCCGCGTTCCAGGTCTTGTCCACGGTCTTTCCGGAAACAACGTCCTTGAGCTTGGTGCGCACGAACGCTGGGCCCTTGCCCGGCTTCACATGCTGAAACTCGGTGATCTGCATCAGCTTGTTGTCAATCTTGAGAACGAGTCCGTTCTTGAAATCAGTAGTATCAGCCATTGCGGTTAAACTCCCGAATATTGTGGTTGAAAGGTTGAAAGCAAAGTATAAGCCTACCGGATAGCCCGCACCCGCTGGCCCACCGGTACCCCCCTAAATCTCCTCCCCGGAAAGGGAGGAGTCGCAGGGGCCAAGCCTACCTATGCGGGTAGCTCAGTAAAGTCCTTGGAGGCGGCGGTAATGATCTTCGGGGCCCCATCGGTGATAATCAGCGTATCTTCGATGCGTACGCCGCCCTTGCCCGGCATATACACGCCCGGCTCGATGGTCAGCGTCATCCCTGGCGCCAGCTCACCCTTACCGGTCGTGGCGGCAAAGGGTGCTTCGTGCACGTCCAAGCCCACGCCGTGCCCGGTGGAGTGGACGAAGTAGTCGCCGTATCCGGCATCGGCGATAACGTTGCGGCAGGCGGCGTCGACATCGGAAAGCGACGTGCCCGCTACCGCAGCCTCCACGCCAGCCTGCTGGGCGCGCAGCACCAGATCGTAGATCTCCTTGGCAAAGTCATTTGCCGTGCCCACGACATAGGTGCGGGTGCAGTCGGAGTTAAATCCGCGCAGGTGAGCGCCGAAGTCGATGGTGACCAAGTCCCCGTCCTCGATCACGCGATCGTCCGCGCCGTGGTGCGGCATGGCGGAGTTCGGGCCAGAGGCCACGATGGTATCGAAGCTCACTCGCTCGGAGCCTAGGATGCGCATGCGGAATTCCAGATCGGCGGCAACTTCGCGCTCCGTGCGGCCCGCCCGCAACTCGCCGGCGGCAAGAAGATCTTCCAAAGCCTGGTTAGCAAGCGCCGCGATCTCCTCGAGCTTTTCCAGTTCTACAGCATCCTTCGTGATGCGGATGTCCTCGATGATTCCGGTAACGGGCACCAAGGTGACCCCATTCGGTGCGGAATCCTTCAGATCTTCCAGTTCCGATACGGACATGTAGTCGGCTTCGAAGCCGACGCGAACCGGGGTCTCATCCTTGTCGAATTGCTGCAGGAGCACCTTACCCACAGAACGGCCCTCGACCGCCTCAAGATCCGGGACTTCCTGGGCAATCTGGGTGGTATAGCGGCCATCGGTGGCCATAAGCGCGGAAAGATCCTTGCGCAGCAGCATCCCGCCGTTGGAGCCGGAGAATCCGGACAGGTACCGGACGTGGATCAAGTGAGTTACCAATACCGCATCAATGCGCTGACCGGCTAATTCCGCGGCTAGCTTCCGGCGGCGATCGCTGAAACGGGTATCTGCAAGTGCCATAAAATCATCCTTTGCGGGGAACGTAGTGAAGCTTAGAAAAATTTATTCTTCCACTATAACTATTTCCACAGCGCAGGTGGCTAGGTTCGAAGGCTTCTTTGCATCCGCGCCCGAGGGGCATGGATCTGGCCGGTGATTATTGGCACAGATAGTCCACCGCGGCGCAGTATCCAAAGACCCCCAAGCCGGCGATAACGCCGCGGGCAATGGGGCTCAAATAAGAATGGTGCCTAAACTCTTCCCGGGCGTGCACGTTGGAGATATGCACCTCCACGAAGCCGGCGCCATCGGCAATCTCTGCCAGGGCGTCGCGCAGGGCGACGGAGGTATGCGTCAGCCCACCTGGGTTAATGATGACGGCACTTCCGGCATCGGCGGCCTCGTGGACCTTCTCAATGAGCTCGCCTTCAAAATTCGACTGGAAAAACTCGATGTCTGCCCCGTGCTTCGCCGCACGTTCGGACACCAGCTCTTCGACATCGCGCAGCGTCGTGGAACCATAGACGTCCGGTTGACGCTTGCCCAACCTATTTAAGTTCGGGCCATTGAGAACAACGATTTTCATGTCTACTCCGTGATAGCGGCATACGCCGCTTCTAGTTCTTCGCGCGTCGGGCCCTCTATCCGCGTCGTCGCGCCGATTCCGGTGAGCGCCACGAAGCGAATCTTGCCGTCGCGGTTTTTCTTATCGTGGGTCATCGCCTCATATAGTTCCGCGAATTTGCCTGGTTGATACGTCGTAGGCAGGCCGATATTGGTCAGGATGCTGCGGTGCAATTCCACGAGGTCCGCATCTATCAGGCCCCGCTGATGGGAAAGGTGGGCGATGAACATCATGCCTACGGCGACCGCATTGCCGTGGCGCCACGCGTAGTTTTCCTGCCTTTCTATGGCGTGGCCAAAGGTATGCCCATAATTGAGGGTCTCGCGCAGCCCGGCTTCCTTGAGGTCTTCTCCCACCACCGCTGCCTTCACCGCGATGGAACGCTCAATCAGATCGGGCAGGACACCGTGCGGGTCAAGGCAAGCACCTGGATTTTCCACGTAGCGTTCCACGATGACCGGATCATGGATGAACCCGGTCTTAATGATCTCCGCGGAACCAGCCACGATTTCCGCCTGCGGCAGGGTCTCTAGGCGCTCCAGATCGACGAATACAGAGTCCGGCTCGTGGAAGGCGCCGACGAGGTTCTTCCCGGCCTTCGTATTGATTCCGGTTTTCCCGCCCACCGCGGCATCAACCATGGCGAGAAGGGTCGTAGGAACCTGAATGACCTTAATGCCGCGCATCCATCCGGCGGCGACAAAGCCTGCCATGTCCGTGGTTGCCCCGCCGCCTACACCAATGACGACATCGCTGCGGCTAAAGCCGGCCTCACCAAGGCGGTCCCACACGCCTCCCACCACGCTCAGTTGCTTGGCCGCCTCAGCATCCGGCACCTCGCACAAGACGGGGGCGACGCCCTGTAGTTCTACGGATTTCGCGAGTTCTTCTGCGGCGGTGCGCAGGGCAGGCTGGAAGATCACCGCCGCCTTATCGGCACCCGTGTCCGCGCAGCGCCGCGCGATATCTTCGCTGAGACCCGCTCCAATGCGGACCTCATACGGGCTCGGTCCGTTAACGGCGATGGTAGGCATTGGGTTGTCCTTTCTACGCAGCGATAACCTGCGGGGATGCGGGTGGGGTTCCCGGCTAGAGGGTTTCTAAAAAGCCCAGGATATCACCCACGACCTGCTGCGGGGAGCGAGTATCCGTGCGCACGCGAAAATCGGCTACTTCCAGGTAGAAAGGCCGGCGCGTTTCCACGATTGACCGGTAATGTTCAACCGGGTTATCCGCGGCCAGCACCGGGCGATTGCGATCGCCGGCCGTGCGGCGCGCGCCTTCTTCTGCGGAAATATCGAGGAAGACGACGGTGTGGCGCTCCAGAAGCTCGCGCGTGGAGGCCGTCATCACCGCGCCGCCGCCCAGGCTTACTACCCCACCCTTCTGCAGGGCTTCAGCGACATGTTCGGTCTCGAGCTCGCGAAATGCCGGTTCGCCTTTCTCACTAAAGACCTCGCCGCAAGGTTTTCCCTCGGCCATTTCGATCAGGTGATCCGAATCCACCAGATCGCAATTCAGCGCATGCGAAAGCCGGCGGCCAATCGTGGATTTTCCCGCACCGGGCGGGCCAATCAAAACGACGCAAGGATGTGGTTGTCCCGTTACATCGGTGGGCGTTGTCATCATTTACTCCTGGTTAAAGGCGAGTCGCTGCGATACGTATTCTTCATATGCAGCAATGGCGCGGGAGGTTTCGCTCAAACTATCCCCGCCAAATTTATCTAAAACTGCGCGCGCTAGCACGAGGGAGACCATGGCTTCAGCCACAACCCCTGCTGCCGGCACGGCGCAAACATCTGAACGCTGGTGAATTGCGGTGGCATCCGCACCTGTTTCCATGTCAATCGTGTGCAAGGCACGCGGCACCGTGGAAATCGGTTTCATAGCCGCACGGACACGCAATTGCTGCCCGTTGGTCATGCCACCTTCCAAGCCCCCGGCCCGGTTGCTAAGCCTTGTGACACCAGCCCCGGTGCGGACCATCTCATCGTGGGCTTCGGAGCCGCGCCGACGCGCCTCTTCAAAGCCATCGCCGATTTCTACGCCCTTGATGGCCTGAATGCCCATCAAGGCGCCGGCAAGTTGTGCATCCAAGCGGTCATCGCCGGAGATATGTGAGCCTAAGCCAATGGGTAGGCCATCGACGATTACCTCTACGATTCCGCCTAAGGTATCGCCCTGCTTCTTTGCGGCTTCGATCTCTGAAATCATCGCGGACTCGGCGTCCTTGTCAAAGGCTCGCACCGGAGAGTTATCAATGTCTTCAATATCCGCAAAACTCGGGGAAGCGCCGGTATAGGGCTGCGATGCGCCGATGGAAATCACGTGGGAGAAGACTTCAACGCCTAGCGTTTCCCGCAGGAAGTTCCGCGCTACGGTAGCGGCGGCAACCCGCGCGGCGGTCTCGCGCGCAGAAGAGCGCTCCAAGATGGGGCGGGCTTCGCTGTGGTTATATTTCACCATGCCGGCGAAATCGGCGTGGCCTGGCCGCGGGCGCTGCAAGGGCGCGCCACGGCCCGAATTCATCGCCCTGGCTACGTCCTCATCCTCCATATCGATGGGATCTGCGGACATGACGGTGGTCCACTTCGGCCACTCGGTATTGCCAATCATGATGGCAATGGGACTACCAATGGTCAGCCCATGACGTACGCCGCCCAGTAGCGTGACCTCATCGGCTTCGAACTTCATGCGCGCACCGCGGCCATATCCTAGGCGGCGCCGCGCAAGCTGATGGGAAATATCAGCACGGGTAATGGGCACTCCGGCCGGCATGTGCTCCAGCATGGAGATCAGTGCCTGGCCGTGGGATTCACCAGCGGTAGTCCAACGAAGCATGCGGGTATTATCGCACGCCACCTATCCACAGGGAATAACTAGGCACCCCAATATATTCGCCTCCCCCTCAAAGAGGGTATGCACTGCCATGACCAGTCCAGCGGCCACGAGCATCGAAGGCCCGTGGGGCACACCAGCTTTGGCCCGCGCGATGCCGCTTGCGATCAACGTGAGTACAGCGGCGCCACCACAAGCGATGAGGACGGCCAAGGGCCCTGCTGTTGCACCGACGAGCATGCCGAGCGGAAAGGCCAATTTAATATCTCCCCCGCCGATGCCAGCGCCCCGCAGTGCTACTAGGAGGTACAGCACCGGCCAGAATAACCCGCCCCAATTAACAACAGTGAACGATAGAACCCCTGCTGGGATGGTCAGCGCATCGGGTAAGCGCCGCTCGCGAATATCCCACCAGCTCAAGGCGGCTGCCCACAGGCCATAAAGTATTCCCCCGAAAATACCCATGGCATAAGGCTAAGCGCCGCCTTGCCCCTCTTCATGGCAAGGCGGCGCAGTTGGGCGTATTCCCAGCGTGGTTAGAGGTTGCGCAGGCGAAGCTCTTCCTGCAGGGCCGCGACCATCTCTTCGCGCGGTGCGGTAAGGCCAGTGAATTGCTCGAATTGGCTAAATGCTTGATGTGCCAGCATGACGTGCCCGCCCACGGTGAAGTAGCCATTCGCGGCGGCGCAGGCGGCGAGCGTCGTGGGCCACGGGTGATAGATCACATCGAGCACTGGGGCGTGGGCAAGCTGGAAGCGATAGTCCTCTAACGCAGCCGAAGGCACGGTGGAAATGATCAAATCCGCGGAGCGGGAAAGGTCCTCGAGGTCATCGTCGAAGGTGGCATACTGCAAATTGAGCCCGAGCCGCTCGGCCAAGGGCTGGAGTTCTGCTTGGCGGTTCGAGCGGTTCAAGATGGTGACTTGGTCGATTCCGCGTTCTGCCAGAGCCCACAGCGCTGGGCGGGAAGTTCCGCCCGCGCCGATGATAAGGGCCTGAGACACGGGGCGGAGCCCAATGAGTTCTTGCAGGGCGCCGCGCACGCCCTCGGTATCGGTATTATCCGCGCGCCACCCATGTTCGGTGCGCACCAAGGTATTGGCGGACCCGATAAGCCGTGCCCTATCGCTTTGTTCCTCTGCTACCTCGAGCGCGGCGAACTTACCGGGCATAGTCACGGAAAAGCCGTGGTACTCGGTGCCGCATTCTTCCAAGAATGAAACGAGGGTATCGGCCGTCACCTCAAAGCGGGTATAGGACCACTCCTTGAGCCCCACAGCTGCATACCCCGCGTTGTGCAGGATAGGCGATAAGGAGTGCGCGATGGGGCTACCGAGTACTGCGGCGCGCGGCATGGAGAGCGTCTACCTTTCTGGCTGCGGCCTAGTGCCTACTCAGCCGGTTGATCCGAGGCGGCATCGCCGTTGCCGGCGCCTGCTCCCTCGCCCTCGCGCTGAGAGTCAAGGACGCCGGAGCGGATGGCGTCGTCCACGCGGTCAAGGTGCTCATCGTAGGTATCAGAGAACACGGTGGTGCCGTCCTTATCCACGGTGACGAAGAACTTCCAGCTACCATCGGCAGGTTCTTCCATGGCGCGGATTGCCTCATCAGACGGCGAGGAAATCGGGGTATCCGGCAAGCCTTCCTTAGCGTAGGTATTCCACGGCGTCTTCTCACCACGCGCTTCATCGGTGGTGGCCAGCTCGACATCCTCCAGACCGTAGTTCACGGTGGAGTCGAACTCGAGGCGCATGGGCTCGTCCAAGCGGTTCAGGATAACGCGGGCGACCTTGTCGAATTCGCCGGCAGGTGCCTCGCGCTCCACCAAGGAGGCAGAGGTCAAAAGCTCGTACGGCGAAAGCCCAATGGCCTTGGCGCGATTTTCAATATCGGTTTCCTCATAGCGCTTAGCGGAGCGGGTAATGAGGTCCTTCAGGATATCCTTGGCGCTCATATTCGGGTCCAGAACGTACTGGCCAGGGGCAATCAGGCCCTCAATACGCTTCGGGTCATTGCCACGCTTCTTGATAGCGTCCAGTGCCCAGTCGGGTGCGCCGAGCTCCTTAGGATCGGTTTCTGCCGCTGCCTTTTCCAGCTCTTCCTTCTCCAGGCAGTTGCCGTCATCGCAGCTGACCTGGGAGATCAAGGAGTAGATGCCAAAGCGCACGTCACCACCGACGACCTTGACATCCTCCAGGGTCGCACCGCCTTGGACCTCAAGCATGTCCACGCGGTTGTTTTCATCCAGCAATGCCTCTACCGCATTCGCCGCACTCATTTCTTCCTGCAGGCGGTAGAAGCCAGGCTGAATCTGGCTGGCGCTGTGGTTCATCGATGCCGCAGAGTCGAATGCCTCTTGGGTCTTGACCACATTCTTTTCCACGAGCGTGGGACCCAGCTCGGACATGGAGGACCCTTCTGGGACCTCCACCAATTGCGTGGTGCCGTTACCGGCCCCTTCGTAGTCGGCCGAAGAAGTGCCGATGCGTACTCCGATGTAGATCAGAGCTCCTAGAATAACGATGACGGATGCGACCACCACGGCGATGCCGCGCTGGCGCCGCTTGACGTACTTATCATCCATCGATCGCCCGAGGCGTTGTTGGTTACGGCTCACGTGTTTAGTCTCCTGAGTTTGAAGGCTGGGCTACTACATCATCCGAGCGGAGCGCGTTAGCACGCCCATCCAGCCAGGACTGTAGTATTTCCACCGCTGCAGCTTGGTCAATGATTTTTCTGCCCTTCTTTTCGGACACGCCGGACGCGCGCAGCGCGGTGGTTGCCGCTACCGTCGTCAAACGTTCATCAGCCAAGCGTACTGGTGGTGGAACTTTATCTATATTTTCATCTTGATTCAAGCGGCGTCGAATCCGAAACGCAATTTCTTTCGCGTGTTTTACACTTTTTGACCCATTTCCGTGTAAATCACGCGGCAAACCAACAATGACTTCTACCGCGGTATATGCCGCAATAAGCTCGAGAATTCGATCAATGTCTTCTTGATCGCGGTCTTTGAAGCCGGTCTTCCTGGGAACGGTTTCCACAGGGGTAGCGAGGGTGGCCTCGCGGTTGGATGCCGCGACGCCAATTCGCACTGTGCCCACGTCGAGTGCTAACCGGCGGCCCTCGCCTGGGTCATCCACTCCGGGGGAATCTGGTTCAACCTTTGCCACAATGAATCCCTATCGCGACTGCAACAGATCCTTGACGGCCTCAAAGCCCCGCTGCGCACCTTCCGGCGCGGTACCAGAGCCCTGCGCCATGTCTGGCTTGCCGCCGCCGCGACCGTTGACGTATTCGCCGAGGCGCTTGACGATGTCCCCTGCTTTCACGCCCTCGTCCACAGCCTTGCCCGTAGCGGCGGCGATGAACGGGAACTTGCCCTTATCCACCGCGCCGAGCACGATGACCGCTGCCGTATCCTTCATGCGGTTGCGGATATCGGTGGCCACGGTGCGCAGGTCGCCGCCCGAGGTGCCATCGGGAAGCTGGAGCGTAATGGTCTTGATGCCATTGACCTCGGTAGCCGAGTCGATGATTTCAGAGGCGCGCGCGGTCAGTTGCGCCTTGCGCAGGCCCTCGATTTCCTTTTCGGCCGCCTTGAGCCGCTCCGAAAGCTGCGAAATGCGCTCTGGGAGCTCCTCCGACTGCACCTTCAACTCGCGGGAAACGCCTTCTACCAGCGCGGTTTCCTTGGAGTAGTACCGGAAGGCATCCATGCCGGAGTAGGCCTCGATGCGGCGGGCACCGGAGCCCACTGAGGACTCGCCCAGCACGGACACGGGTCCGATTTCTGCCGAGGAACCCACGTGGGTGCCGCCGCAGAGCTCGATGGAAAATGGTCCGCCGATTTCTACCACGCGCACTTGGTTGCCGTAGTTTTCACCGAAAAGCGCCATGGCACCCATCGCCTTGGCCTCTTCCAGCGAGGTCTCGATGGTGTTGACGGCCATATTGGAATCGATCGCCTGGTTGGTAATAAGCGCGATTTCTTCCATTTGCTCCTGGCTCAACTGCTCGGTGTAGTTGAAGTCGAAGCGCAGGTAGCCCGGGCGGTTCAGGGAGCCCGCCTGCACTGCGGTGGGTCCCAGCACCTGCCGCAGAGCCGCGTGGATGAGGTGGGTAGCCGAGTGGGCCTGGGTCGCACCGTGGCGCCACTTCTCATCTACGGAAGCCTCAACGGACATGCCCAGGTCGAGCCCACCGGCGGTAACGGAAGCCTTGTGTACCCACAGCTTCTTGCCAATCTTCTGGACGTCATTGACCTCCAAAAGGGATTCGCCCGCAGAAATGCGGCCGCGGTCAGCCATCTGTCCACCGGACTCAGCGTAGAGCGGCGAGTGGTCCAAAATGACCTCAACCTCATCGCCCTCGTGCACCTCGTTGACCTTCTGGCCGTCTTTGACTAGGCCGATGACGTTCGCTCCCGAGACCAGTTCCTCATAGCCGGTAAATACGGTGGGGTTATTATCCACCCAGTCGCGGTACAAGGAGAGATCGGTGTGGCCGTGCTTTTTGGCCTGGTTATCGGCCTTGGCGCGGCGGCGCTGCTCGCCCATGGCGGCATTAAAGCCGTCCATGTCCACGTCGAGGCCGGCCTCTTGCGCCATTTCCAGGGTGAGGTCGATGGGGAAACCGTAGGTATCGTGCAGCTCAAAGGCCTTGTCACCGGAAAGCACCTTTTGGGTCTTGGCGCGGTGGGTGGAGCGCAGGTCGTCCACGGCTTCATCAAAAAGCTTGGTGCCAGACTCCAGCGTCTTCAAAAACGCCTTTTCCTCATTGATGGCCACGCGCAGAATTCGCTCGCGGTTATCCGCAATCTCGGGATACGACGGGGTCATGGTATCCATGACCGTATTCATGAAGCGCTCCATGGTAGCGCCCTCGGCACCCAGCAGCTTTGCCGAACGAATGATGCGGCGCAGCAAGCGGCGCAGGATATAGCCCCTGCCCTCATTACCTGGGGTAACGCCATCCAAGATGAGCATCATGCCGGTGCGCGAATGGTCAGCCACCACGCGGAAGCGGATATTATCCTGCTGCGTTGCCTTCTCGCCGTAGGTGGCGCCGGTAAGCTCCTCAGCAACGTCAATAACCGGGCGGAGCAGGTCGGTTTCGTAGACGTTGTCTACTCCCTGCAACAGGCAAGCGACGCGCTCGATGCCCAAGCCGGTATCGATGTTTTTCTTCGGCAGCTCTCCGACGATCTTAAAATCGCCCTTTCCGGTCCCCTCACCGCGCTCATTTTGCATGAACACAAGGTTCCAGATTTCCATGTAGCGGTTATCATCCGCAATCGGGCCGCCGTCCTTGCCGTATTCGGACCCGCGATCGTAATAGATTTCCGAGCAGGGCCCACATGGTCCCGGCACGCCCATGGACCAGTAGTTATCTTCCATGCCCAGGCGCTGGATGCGCTCTTCTGGCACGCCGATCTTATCGCGCCAGATTTCCGCTGCCTCATCGTCATCGAGGTACACGGTGACCCACAGGCGCTCCGGGTCAAGGCCAAACCCGCCGTCGGCTACGTCTTTGGTCAACAGGTTCCATGCATTGGAAATGGCGCCTTCCTTGAAATACTGGCCAAAGGAGAAATTACCCGCCATTTGGAAGAAGGTGTTGTGGCGGGTGGTAATGCCCACCTCCTCAATATCCAAGGTGCGCACGCACTTCTGGATAGAGGTGGCAAGGCCTTGCGAAAATGGTGGGGTCTGCTGGCCCAAGAAATAGGGCTTGAAGGGCACCATGCCCGCGTTAACGAAAAGCAGGTTAGGGTCATCCAGGATCAAAGAGGCGCTGGGGACAACCTCGTGACCAGAATTGACGAAGTGCTGGGTAAACCGTTCCCGGATCTCATGAGTCTTCACGAGCAATAATCCTAACTGTCTAAGCTTTTATCTTCCATCAAGAAGCTTTCTAACCCATCCAACTTTACCTACTGGTGGGCAGGCTGTGCCCATCGGTGGGGCCAAAACCGGCCATGCCGTCTCGCACTCAGGGGCGCTTGCCACGAAGTATCCTGCGCAAACGGCCAATATAGTCAAAGATTCGCTTCTCAGCGCCGTGTTCGGTGGGCTCATAATATACGGCGCCCTCGAGCTCATCGGGCAGGTATTGCTGCTCCACTACCCCGCGCGGGTCATCGTGGGGATAGGAATACCCTGTCGCATTTCCCAGCCGCTTGGCGCCCTCATAGTGCCCATCGCGCAGGTGCGGCGGCACGTGGCCCACCTTGCCGGCCGCGACATCGGCCTGCGCCTTAGTAATGGCAGCGATGACGGACGGCGATTTCGGCGCCGTCGCCAAGTGAATCGTTGCCTGCGCCAGTGGGATGCGCGCTTCCGGCAAGCCGATCATTTGCGCGGCCTCGGCGGCGGCGACGGCGACTTGCAAGGCGGTGGGATCAGCCATGCCAATATCTTCTGAGGCGTGAACCATCAGGCGGCGGGCGATAAACCGGGGATCTTCGCCGGCTTCCACCATGCGCGCTAGGTAGTGCAGCGCGGCATCGACATCGGAGCCGCGGATGGACTTGATGAAGGCGGAGGTCACGTCGTAGTGCTGGTCGCCGTCGCGGTCATAGCGCACCACCGCGCGATTCACGTTATCGGTAATCGTGGTTGCGGTGATCTCGCCGCCATCGTCAACTGCTTCCGCGGCCGCTTCAAGGTAGGTCAGGCTGCGCCGGGCATCACCACCAGAAAGCACGACGAGCTGGTTTAATGCCTCATCAGTAATGGTTAAGTCGCGCTCGCCTAGCCCCCGATCGCTGTCTAACGCGCGGCGCGCTACGCCTTTGAGGTCCGCCTCGCTCAGCGAGTGCAGTTGCAGTAGGAGCGAGCGGGAAAGCAACGGCGAAACGACCGAGAATGACGGGTTTTCGGTCGTCGCTGCAACGAGCAGAACCGTCCGGTTTTCCACCGCCGCCAGCAAGGCGTCTTGCTGGGTTTTGGAGAAGCGATGAACCTCATCAATAAAAAGCACCGTCCTGCGGCCGTGGATAAGTTCTTGCCGGGCGTGGGTAATGACTTCACGCACCTGCTTCACCCCTGAATCAAGGGCGGAGAGGCCGACGAAGTTTTGGCCCATCTGGCTGGCTATCAGCGAGGCAATCGTCGTCTTGCCAGTACCAGGCGGCCCATACAAAATGACCGAAGCCTCGCCGGACCCCTCGACCAAGCGGCGCAGCGGCTTGCCGGGGGCAAGGAGGTGGTCCTGGCCCACGACCTCTTCTAGAGTCTGTGGGCGCATGCGAGCGGCCAAGGGCGAACCGGAGTGCGTAGCAAAGAGATTGGCTGTGGGAAAAGACGATGGCGAGCCTTCGCCGCCCATGCTGCCGCCGGCATTGGGAGAGGCGCCGAAGAGAGAATCCTGGCTCATGTGGTTTTAGCTCCCCAGAAAGGTGTAGTGATTATTCGTCGTGGACGCGGCGGGCAACGATGGTGCCAAACTCCGCGATGGACGTGCACGGTGCGGTCCCGCATTGGGCGGCGTAGCGTGCGAGCGCGTCAAAGGTTTCGTACAAATCTTGGCGCACCAATAGCTCGTCCTCATTAAAAGGGCCGCTTTCCGGCGGGCGCAGGATCGAACGCTTTGGGTCATGGACAATCTCCGCGTCACCGCTAGCAAGGGCAACCAGTCCCTCAATTCCGCCAGCGTGCATCGTGGTCACGCTCGACAAGGCCCAGCCGATGAGGGAAGCGACGATAAGCCCGTGCAGTTCGTCTTCGTCGGCAAAGCGCGGCCACACCTCAGATACCTCGCGCGACCATGCGGCGAGGAATATATCTGCTTCCTTATCCGTAATTGGCTTAGAAAACAGGAACTGCGGGAAGCCCGCGATAACGCACGCGACGTCAAAGCCCACGTTCCTAAAACCGGCCCATTCATAGTCCAAGAAGTGCAGGCGCTTGGAGACGATGATGTTATCCGGCGATAAATCGAAGGGAGTAAAGGCCCTATCCTTGCCGGAGGCGAGGGATTCAGCGGCTTGATCGGCTAAACTGCGGAAGCTTTCGGGGGCTTCAAGCCCCGCCTCATCAAGCAGGCTCAGCCCGATGCCGATGGAGCGATACAGGGACTGATCGCGCACAGATTGGTGATCGGCGTATTCCGGGTTATGCCGCAAGGTGCGGTTGAGCAGGGTCTCGAAATCCTGCTCATGATCCGCGGTGCCTACGTGGATATGCCCCAATGCCGTGCCCAAGGAGCGCAGGATCCGAATGCGATCCTCATCGCCGGATTCTAAGAGCACATCCGCAAGGGTCTCGGCCTCCCCCAAATCCGTCAGGACGATGATGCGCCGGTCTAAATCGTGGGCGAGCAGCACGGGTCCAGGGCGCACGTCTTCTGCTAAGGCGGTGGTGAATTGATAGGCCACGACCTCGCGCAGCATTGCTGCGTCATCCACGCCGTAGCCGGTAACCGGATTGTATTTGATGACCACAGAGCGATGCGGCAAAAAGGCGCTAGGGGCAACCTTCGCGCGCAGGACTAAGGCATTGCCGGATCCGCCTAAATCCTCAATGTCTGACATTTCCGGCGTGCCACCAAAGCGGCGCGACAACATTTCCGATGCGGCACCAATGACCTCATCGGCCGAAAGCACTGTCTGTGTATCAACCATAGTTCTATCCAGTATGCCCGCCAACACAAAGCGGGGGCTACACCCTCGCCGCACAAGTGTCCGCTGCGGCGAGGGCGCGCGCCCCGCTTAACCTAAAAATGGTGTCGTGATAGCGAGCCTAAGAGCTAGTTCTCCTGCTCTGATTTCGCGGCCTTAGCCTCTTCGCCGTTCCTTTTCTTCTCCGGCTTGAAGTCCACGCCGGTCTCCTTGCGCTGTGCGGCGGGGATGGGCGCGGGGGCATCGGTAAGCGGATCCACGCCGCCACCGGACTTCGGGAAGGCAATGACGTCGCGGATGGAGTCAAAGCCGCCCAAGAGGGACACGATGCGGTCCCAGCCAAAGGCGATGCCGCCGTGTGGCGGTGCGCCGTAGGAGAAGGCGTCGAGCAAGAAGCCGAACTTCTCTTGTGCTTCCTCATCGCCGATGCCCATGACCTCAAAGACGCGCTTTTGCACATCTTCTTGGTGAATACGGATGGAACCGCCGCCGATCTCGTTGCCGTTGCAAACGATGTCGTAGGCATAGGCCGTGGCCTCGCCCGGGTTCTCGTCGAAGGAATCGATCCACTCCGGCTTCGGCGAGGTAAAGGCGTGGTGCACCGCGGTCCACTTGGAGTGGCCCAAGGCCACGTCGCCGGACGCGGTGGCATCGGCAGAAGGCTCGAAGAGCGGGGCGTCAACGACCCAGGTAAAGGCCCAGTCGCCTTCCTTGATGAGGTCGAGCTTCTTGGCAATTTCGCCGCGGGCCGCACCCAGCAGCGCGCGGGAAGACTTAGTATCGCCGGCGGCAAAGAAGATGGCGTCACCGGGCTTTGCGCCAACGTGCTCGGCGATGCCCTCGCGCTCCGCGTCGGTGATGTTCTTGGCCACAGGCCCGCCCAGGGTGCCGTCTTCTGCGACGGTGATGTAGGCAAGGCCCTTGGCGCCGCGCTGCTTGGCCCAGTCCTGCCATGCATCGAACTGGCGGCGCGGCTGCGAAGCACCGCCGTCCATGACTACGGCACCGACGTATTCGTTCTGGAAGACCCGGAAGGTGGTGTCCTTGAAGAACTCCGTGCACTCGACAATCTTGATGTCAAAGCGCAGGTCCGGCTTATCGGAGCCGTAGTACTTCATGGCATCGGCATAGGTCATGCGCGGGATTGGGGTCTGAATGTCGTAGCCGATGAGCTTCCACAGCTCCTTGACAATCTCTTCACCAAGCGCAATGACATCGTCTTGATCCACGAAGGACATCTCCACGTCCAACTGGGTAAATTCCGGCTGGCGGTCGGCGCGGAAGTCCTCATCGCGGTAGCAGCGCGCGATCTGGTAGTAGCGCTCCATGCCGGCCACCATCAGCAGCTGCTTGAATAGCTGCGGCGACTGCGGCAGCGCGTACCAAGAACCCGGCTTCAGGCGGGCAGGGACCAAAAAGTCGCGCGCGCCCTCTGGGGTGGAACGGGTCAAGGTAGGGGTTTCGATTTCGGCGAAATCGTGCTTATCCAGCACGTTACGGGCCGCGCGGTTGGCAGCAGAGCGCAGACGCAGTGCCTTTGCCTGGCGCTCGCGGCGCAGATCCAAGTAGCGGTACTTCAGGCGGGTCTCCTCGCCTACCTCGCCAGAGGAGGAAGGATCATCTACCTGGAAGGGCAGCGCTGCGGATTTGTTGAGCACCTCCAGGTCGGTGACGTTGACCTCGATGTCTCCGGAAGGCAGGTTCGGGTTTTCGGATCCTTCTGGGCGCGGTTCCACTACGCCGGTTACCTTGACGCAGTATTCCGAACGCAGGTCATGGGCGCGCTCTGCCACATCGGATTCGCGGAAGACTACCTGGGCAATGCCGGAACGATCGCGCAGGTCGATGAAGATCACGCCGCCGTGGTCACGGCGACGAGAAACCCAACCGGTTAGGGTTACTGTCTCTTCTGCCAGTTCTTTGCGGAGCTCACCGGCCAAATGGGTACGCAGCACTATAATTCAATCCCTTCTGAAATGGTGTTACTTGCGGGTCCAGCCACGCGTAAACAGCGCGCGCCCAACCAAGCACAAGACTAGGAACTTGGCCAATTCTACATCCCACCGCCACTTTCGCCCCTATTAAGCCCACTTAAGCCACCGCGCAGGCACGCGGCCCCGGCACCGCTAACCCTGCCGGAAATAAATGGGCTGCTGCGCACTGCCGCGGCCGACAAGGTGTGGCACTATCTAGACATGACCTTTAAATCTGGTGCCGATTTCGATGGCCAGCGCGCAACCTCCGGCGGTGGCGGCGGCCTCGCTTTAGGCGGCGGCATCGGCTCCGTCGTGCTCGTCGGGCTCTACCTCTTATTAGGAGGAAACCCCTCCGATATTGGTGCCCTGTTGGGCAATGAACAGTCCCAATCCGGCACCCACACCGGTGCCGATGATTCCGCCTTCGATCACTGCCAAACGGCAGAAGACGGCAATAAATACGATGACTGCCGGGTCATGTTTACCGCCATGAGCGTGGATAATGTCTGGACCGCCGAGCTACCCGAGCAAGCCGGCATCGAATACACCAACCCTGGCCGGGTGATTTTTAATAGCTCCACCAATTCCGGCTGCGGCACTGCGTCTTCAGCCACGGGGCCGTTTTATTGCCCCGCCGACCAATCGGCGTATTTTGACACCACGTTTTTCAATTCGCTGAGCAACTACGGCGCGCACAATGCCCCGTTCGCGCAGATGTACATCGTTGCCCACGAGTTTGGTCACCACATTCAGCAGCTCGAGGGCACGCTGCAGCTATCTGACTATAACGACCCCGGCGCGGATTCCAATGCGGTAAAGATCGAGCTCCAGGCAGATTGCTACGCCGGTATTTGGGCTTCCCACGCGGATAAGGGCGAGGATGCTCTGCTGGAGCCGATTTCCCAACAGCAGGTGGCTGACGCAGTCACCGCGGCGCAGGCTGTGGGTGACGATAATATTCAGCGCCGTTCCACTGGGCAGGTCCAACCCGATGCGTGGACGCACGGTTCTTCCGAGCAACGCCAGCGAGCTTTCCTTGCTGGTTATAATTCCGGCCGGATGGCTGAGTGCGACACCTTGGGGCGCGGGGTCTACAGCTAACTCCCGGCCCCCTCTTTACCCCGCTGGAGATAATCTCCCTGCCCGTATTGTTGACATGTCACGTACAATGATTACAGGTACGCAGCAAGAGTAGAAAGGGACACCATGCAATTTGGCATTTTCACGGTCGGAGATGTGACCACCGATCCAACGACGGGCGAAAGCCCATCAGAGGCGGAGCGAATCCGCAATATTACGGAAATCGCGCTCAAGGCAGAAGAAGTGGGCCTCGATGTCTTCGCCACAGGCGAGCACCACAACCCGCCCTTCGTTCCGTCCTCCCCGACGACCCACCTAGCCTATATCGCAGCGCAGACCGAGCGCTTGCAGCTTTCTACCTCCACGACGCTGATTACCACCAATGACCCGGTAAAGATCGCGGAAGATTACGCCTTCTTACAGCACCTCTCCGGCGGCCGTGTGGATCTGATGATGGGGCGCGGCAATACCGGCCCCGTCTACCCGTGGTTTGGCAAAGATATCCGCCAAGGCATCCCGTTGGCCGTGGAAAATTACCACTTGCTGCGCCGCCTGTGGCGGGAAAACAGCGTCAACTGGGAGGGCAAATTCCGCACCCCGTTGCAGGCGTTTACCTCTACCCCGGCGCCCCTCGATGGCATCCCGCCGTTTGTATGGCACGGCTCCATTCGTTCTACCCAGATTGCAGAACAAGCGGCCTATTACGGCGACGGGTTCTTTCACAATAATATCTTCTGGAATCAAGAACACACGGCCAAGATGGTCAACATGTACCGGCGTCGCTTTGCTTCCTATGGCCACGGCCAAGCAGACCAAGCCATCGTGGGGCTCGGCGGCCAGGTATTCATCGGCGATACTGAAGAGGAGGCCAAGAGGTTCTTCCGCCCGTACTTCGATAACGCCCCCGTGTACGGGCACGGGCCTAGCCTGGAGGAATTTACTGACTACACCCCGCTGACCGTGGGTACCGCAGAGCAGGTTATTGAGCGCACCCTGAAATTTGCGGACTACGTGGGCGATTACCAACGCCAGCTCTTCCTCATCGATCACGCCGGGCTGCCACAAGAAGTGGTGCTCAAGCAGATAGAAATTCTTGGCACACAAGTAGTACCGGAGCTTCGTCGGCGCTTTGAGCAGCGACGACCAGAGCATGTACCCTCGGACCCACCAACGCATGCCACGCTCAAGCAGCACCCAGATTCCCCGCACTTTCGCGTAAGCCCTGGAAAGGAGGACTAAGCAATGCGCTCTTTAGTTGTCCTCACGGCCGGGCTCTCGGAGCCATCATCTACCCGGCAATTGGCTGAGACCATTGCAGAAGCCACCGAGGCGAAGATTTCCGCGCGCGGTGAAGGCGTAAACACCCACATTATTGAGGTGCGCACCCTTGCTTCTGAATTGGCCACAGCCATGACCAATTGGGCGGCTCCAACGCCCCAACTGGATGAAGCAAAAGAGCTGCTGTCTACGGCCGATGGCTTTATTGCCGTCACCCCTGCCTTCCAAGGCAGCTACTCCGGGCTGTTCAAGATGTTTTTTGATGTTCTGGATGCCCACGCCTTGGAGGAGCTGCCCACCATCGTGGCAGCTACGGGCGGTTCCCCGCGCCACGCGCTCATCTTGGACTATGCGCTGCGCCCCCTGTTGAATTACCTGCACGCCCACGTCGTTCCGACCGGCATATTCCAGGCAACCGAGGATCTGGGCACCGCCGAGGGCGCGCGCATTCGCAGCCGTATCGAGCGCGCCGCAACGCAGCTTGCGGATCAGATGATTCGCCCCACGGATCGGGTCGCCGGGCTTGCCGATGCCCCCAAACCCAGTCCCCATTCCCGCCCTACCGGAATCGGAGTGGACGAAGAGTTTCTGCCTTTCGAGGAAATTTTGTCCCAATACGACGGAAAGCGCTAGCGCCGCAATACCTATCGCATATTCTAAAATTGATACATGTCACATATTTCTCTACGCTTGAATTTTAGAATCTTCGACCCGAATCCCCGCGCCAGAGAAAATTTCTTTTTCATGCTCTTGGACCGATAACTCTCTTGCTACGAAGAAAGGTTTCTTAAGGCTTTCACCATGACTATTAGCGTTACTGACATTTTCGCCATCGGCATTGGTCCATCCTCCTCTCACACGGTTGGGCCGATGCGCGCCGCGAAGCAATTTCTAGAATCCCTCGATACCCATCCCGCCCGCGTCTCGGCGGAACTGCGCGGTTCGCTGTCCGCCACCGGACGCGGCCACGCCTCCGACCGCGCCGTCATCCTTGGACTCGCCGGCTGGGAGCCGCTGACCGTTCCCATCGATGCCGAGCCGCAAGCCGGCGGCACAATCCCCAGCGAAGGCACCATCTCTGGCCCGTCTGGCACCGTCGACTACGAAATCACCTTTGATAACGAGCCACTACCCCAGCACCCCAACGGCATGATCTTCAAGGCCTGGGATGCTGATGGCAACATCCTTGCTGAAGACGAACAGTACTTCTCTGTCGGCGGTGGCTTCATCCTCTCCCGCAAAGAGCTCGACGCAGAGATGGCCGATAGCCACGAAGTACCCGCCGGCGTTGCCGCAGCAACCGTAGAAGATACCGTGCCCTATGAATTCACCACCGGCGAAGAACTGCTCAACCTGTGCGAGGCCAACGACAAGGACATTTGGGAAATCGTCCTTGCCAATGAGGAAGTGCTCCACAAAGAGGACGGCGGCGCGGATTATGTCCTGCGCCACTTGGATCTTGTATGGGATATCATGCGCGAATGCGTGACCGATGGCATTTCCACCAAGGGCCTGCTACCCGGTGGCCTCCGCGTGCCGCGGCGCGCCCCCAAGATGTATGCGCAGCTGCTCGAGCAGAAAAATGACCCACACTCTGGCTTTTCCGCCATGGAATGGGTCAACCTCTTCGCCTTAGCGGTCAACGAGCAAAACGCTGCGGGCGGCCGCGTTATTACCGCGCCCACCAACGGCGCCTGCGGCATCATTCCCGCAGTGCTGCACTATGCGCGCGACTTCCACGGTGGCTTCTGCCGCGAATCCGCACGCCGTTACCTGCTCACCGCCGGCGCCATCGGCATGATCATCAAACAGAACGCCTCCATTTCCGGCGCCGAGGTGGGCTGCCAGGGCGAAGTCGGCTCTGCCTCGTCCATGTCCGCTGCCGGGATGGCGGCACTCCTCGGCGCTACCCCAGCACAGGTGGAAAATGCGGCCGAAATCGCCCTTGAGCACAACCTCGGCCTTACCTGCGATCCGGTCGGCGGCCTCGTGCAAATCCCGTGTATTGAGCGCAATGCCATTGGCGCGGTGAAATCCATTAACGCCGCCCGCATGGCGATGATGGGTGAAGGCACCCACCACGTCACCCTCGATAACGCCGTGCAAACCATGGCGGATACGGGCCGCGATATGCACTCCAAGTACAAGGAGACCTCCCTCGGCGGCTTGGCCAAGACGATGGGCTTTAGCGTTTCCCAGGTCGAGTGCTAAACAGTTAAAAGCACACAAAGGGGGCACCGATATTACTTCGGTGCCCCCTCCCTTTCTTTGAGCCTGTGCCTAGCCTTCTAGATCCCGTCCTAGAACGGCAACCAGCTGTGATAGCTCAATATCGCGCTGCTCGTGGGCGGCCAAGTCCTTCACGGCAACGGTGCCGTTTTCTAGTTCTTGATCTCCCAAGACCAAAGCAAAGCGCGCACCCGCGCGGTCAGCGCCCTTCATTGCGCCCTTAAGGCCGCGATCACCAAAGGACATATCCGCAGCGATTCCCGCCTTGCGCAGGTCGTTGATGATGCCGGTCATGCGGCGCTTGGCCGCAGTACCTAAGGCAATGCCGTAGACATCCACGCGGGAATCACTGCCTTCTAAGGTGATGCCCTCCGCCTCGAGGGCGAGGATGGCGCGGTCAACGCCTAAGCCATAGCCGATGCCCGAAAGATCCTGTCCGCCCAGCTGCGCCATCAACCCGTCGTAGCGGCCACCGCCGCCAATGCCGGATTGGGCACCCAGGCCATCGTGGACGAATTCAAAGCAGGTCTTGGTGTAGTAGTCCAAGCCGCGCACCATGCGCGGGTTAATTTCGTAGGCAACGCCCATATCATCCAGCATGCCCGTCACGGTCTCAAAGTGCTCGCGGCACTCGGCGTTGAGGTAGTCGAGCATCAAGGGGGCATCGGCAAGCTGCTCCTGCATCTCCGGGCGCTTATCATCCAAGACGCGCAAAGGATTGATCTCCGCGCGGCGGCGGGTCTCCTCATCCAAGTCCAGCTTAAACAAGAATTCCTGCAGCTTTTCGCGGTAGGCGGGCCGGCAATTGCGGTCGCCCAAGCTGGTCAATTCCAGGCGGAACCCGGAAAGCCCCAGAGCTCTGTAGGAGCGATCCGCCAAGGCGATGACCTCCGCATCCAGTGCTGGATCGTCGACGCCGATGGCCTCCACGCCAACCTGCTGAAGCTGACGGTAGCGGCCTGCCTGCGGGCGCTCATAGCGGAAGAACGGGCCGCTGTAGTTCAGCTTTACCGGCAGCTGACCGCGATCCAAATTGTGTTGAATGACCGAGCGCATCACGCCCGCAGTTCCCTCCGGGCGCAGGGTCACGGAGCGCTCACCGCGATCCGCGAAAGTGTACATCTCCTTGGAGACCACGTCGGTAGATTCGCCCACCCCGCGGGCAAAGAGCGCGGTATCTTCAAAAATGGGCAATTCAATGTGCTGAAAACCGGAAAGATGCGCCTGTTCCACCATGGTCTGGCGGACCTTATAAAAAGTCGCAGACTCTGGTGGGTAATAATCTGGCACACCCTTCGGTGCGGACAGTGCCTGGAACCGCTTCTCTTCACTCATGGTCACTAGACTACCCCATGGGATTTTCGCAGGAATGGGTTGGTCGCCCTCTCCTGACGCATGGTCGAGGTTGGGCCGTGGCCGGGAAGAATGTCCAGCTCATCGTCCAAATCCCACACCGGGCCCGCCAATGAATCCAGCATGGCCTGCGGATTAGAATCCGGCAGATCGACCCGCCCCATTCCCCCGGCAAAAAGGACATCACCGGTAAGGGCAAAAGTATCCGAAATGATCAATACGCACCCCGGCGAATGCCCAGGCGCGTGCTGAAGGGTAAATGTATGCCCGATTAGCTCCAGCTCTTCACCACCGTGGAGTTCGCGGAGATCGGAAATGGGCACCATGCGCGAAGCCTGGAATAGCTCCTGCGCCTGGGCGGAAACACCCTCCCCAGAATCCAACATGAACTTATCTGCGGGATGAATATAAACGGGGATATCGAGCTCCTGTGCCAATTCACCGGCCTCGCGGGTGTGGTCGATGTGGCCGTGTGTGAGCACAATGGCTTCATAGTCATAGTCGTGCGATAGAACCTTCGACATGGAATCCATGCCCGGATCCACGATGAAGGCGCGCTTTCCCTCCGCCACGATATAGGTATTCGTGCGAAATGGTCCCGCGGTAAATCCTTGAATATCCATGATTTAAGTCTAACGAGGCTCGCCCCCATCGCGCCCTTGAACGCAGTGGTCTCTGGATTCAAGCCACATAACCATGCAAAAAGCACCCAGCCTTGGCGCCCACAGCCACGGCGGGTTATGGGGAAAGGCTGGGTGCTGGTTTTATTTAACCTGCTAGCTTCAAGCTTTATTGCAGGGCGGCAAGAGCCTTCTCGTAGTCCGGCTCGGTGGTTACCTCTGGCACCAATTCGTTGTAGATGACCTTGTGGTCAGCGTCGGTGACCACAACGGAGCGCGCCAACAGGCCCTTGAGCGGGGAGCCTTGCAGGGTCACGCCGAACTTCTCACCAAAATCGGAGCGGAAATCGGAGGCGGTCTCCACGTTTTCAATGCCCTCTGCGGCGCAGAAACGATCCAGCGCGAAGGGCAGGTCGCGGGAAACGGACAAGACAACGGTGTTGTCCAGGCCCGCGGCCTTTTCATTAAAGGTGCGCAGCTGCTGCTGGCACACGCCCGTATCGATGGAAGGGAAAATCGAGATAACGAGGCGCTTGCCCTCGAAATCCTTATTGGTGACCTCAGAAAGGTCGGTGCCAACGAGGGTGAACTCTGGGATGGACTCCCCTACAGCAGGAAGCTCACCAGCGGTTTGGGTAGGTTCGTCAGAAAATTTAACTTCAGCCATGGCCCCGAGCGTACTGATACTTTTGCTTCCCCGCTATAGCTCGCCGTTTATTGCTCAACCCAATCCCCGAGCCAAGTCAGCCCCGTGTCCGCAAAGCCGCTAAAATCGTCCAAGTTGAGACACGTCACCGATAATCGCTAGAAAGGTTGTCCCACGGTGCCAGATAATAAAAAGCGCGGAGAAGACGCGCTGCACAAGCTCGATCGTGAGCTAAAGTCCCGTGACCGCAAGCAAAAGACTCGTCCTTTTGGTGTCGCCGCAGCCTCGCTCGTCGTCATCCTTGGCATCGCCGGAGGAATCTACTTCCTGTCCACCCGCGATGGCTCTGAGGGCGACATCCAGGCAGAAGATACCTCTGAGGCACAGACCACGCAGGAAGCCCCCAAGGCTGAACCCTTGAGCGGCAAGCGCGCGGAAGCCCTGCCAGCCACCGTCCAGTGCAACTACGAGGACAATGGCCAGGATGGCCACGGCGCGAAGAAGCCCGACGGCAAGGATATTTCCACCGAGGGCACCGTCACCGTCTCCTTCGATACCACCCAGGGCCCGATTGAGATGGACCTGGACCGTGCCGCTGCGCCGTGCACCACCCACGCCATCTCGGAACTGGCTGAATCCGGCTTCTACGATGACACCGTCTGCCACCGCATGACCTCTGGCGTGTTGAACGTGCTCCAGTGCGGCGACCCCACCGGTTCCGGTTCCGGCGGCCCAGGCTTCAAGTTTGCCGATGAATACCCCGCCGATGAAACCGATGCCAAGGACGCACAGAACCCCGTTGTCTACCCACGCGGTTCCGTCGCTATGGCCAATAGCGGCCCGGATACCAACGGTTCCCAGTTCTTCCTTAACTACGATGACTCGGAGCTTGCCCCTAACTACACCTACTTCGGCACCATCTCCGAAGAAGGCCTGAAGACCCTAGACAAGATTGCTGAGGCCGGCGTAGACACCGGCGATCAGAGCGGTCACCCAGGCCAAGAAGACGGCAAGCCTGCTGAAGAGGTAAAGATTAAAAAGGCTACGGTAAAGGCTTAGTCTGTGGCATCGGCGCTTGCCGATGCCCCATTACGTTGTTAGCAGTTCCACTTAAACGAACCCAGAATTCGTAACTCTGCCCCTGTGCAGGGGCAGGTTATGTTTGTCTGCGTTCCTTTTGCTTTTCTTTTGAGGAGCAGTGGAACTAGTCGCTGGCTTCGGTATGGCTTATTTTCGTCCCTGTCTGACAATGATCCGGGGGGTGATGCCGCCGAAGGCAGTGACATACTCCAAACTGCTAATAGGAACCTGAGCCCTAACGGTGGCGGCGAGCCAACCGGTGAGCTCGCGGAGGCTATCGACCTCGACTTCGGTTCCTTCGAGAAGTTCAAGGCGCACTTCTCCGCAGCAGCACTCGGCCTGCAGGGTTCCAGCTGGGCCGTGCTGGGTTACGACCACATTGCTGGCCGCCTGCTCGTTGAGCAGCTGACCGACCAGCAGGGCAACACCTCCGTGAACTTCACCCCACTGCTGATGCTGGATATGTGGGAGCACGCTTTCTACCTGCAATACAAGAACGTCAAGCCTGATTACGTCAAGGCCGTCTGGAACGTCTTCAACTGGGACGACGTTGCAGAGCGTTTCGCAGCAGCGAAGAAGTAAACCTTCCGCCGCACCACCATCGCTGCGGCTTACATGAACGCCGTGCCCGCGCACTTTACGTGCCGGACACGGCGTTTTTCATGGCGGCGTTTTTATCTCGCGGGGCACCGTTTTGGCTTAGCGAGTTCTCCCGGAAACCATAAGAAGAATAAATCCCAGCCAAAGTAATCCGGTGGCTGCAGTTATTACCCATAAAAGCTCACTAAACAGCGGTTCCCAAAAACCACCGGCACGAAACAGCTGAGTGATAACGGCAGCAACTGCAATAACAATTCCGCTGGTAATTATCCACGCGCCGATTTTTCCTATCGTGGATGTAGAATACCGCGCTCGCCTATGGCTCCAGAGCGAAATATTTATCCCGATAAGCACAACCGCGATAGCGGTGGCCAGAAGAAATAATGCACCAACAAGAAACGGAAAGCCGTCATTCGAGGCAGCAATAATGCTAATAAATACATAGAGCGCGAGGGCCACGAGAACCGAAAAAATTGTGATGCTTTCCAGGGGTTTCAGCATGTTCATTCCATTCCCTAATTGTTGAGCCGGGCCTGACCCCCGGAAAGTGGACACGTCGGGGGTTAGCTATGCTGCTTTAGTTAGTGTAGCTGAAGTCTCGGCTTCAAAGACATCCGGCGCTACAAGATTGCACCAGGAGTGCCGCCGGCGCGTGTTGTAGCGCATGCACCACCGGAAGACTTCCTGACGGCAGGAGATCGGATTGTCAAAAACTTTCCTATCGCGCAAGACTTCCCGCTTGAGCGTGGCGTTAAACGATTCTGCTAGGGCTTCTATCAGCACTCGTTCCTACCGAGCGTGTCAAGTTGTTTGTGTGTGGGGCTAGGTTTATAGGTATTTGTCGAAGCGGTCGGGAAAGGCCACGGCCATTTGGTTGATGGCTTGTTTCCAGCCGGAAACTCGGGCTCCTTCCATGAGTCTGCCGGCTGTCGCGGAGACTCGTTTGCCCTGCTTTGCTCTCTTTGCGGCTCGTTTGTCTTCAATATTGCAGATCATCAACCACAGCGTCTTGAGCGCGGATTCATCGTTGGTGAACTGCACCCTGTTGCGGGTGGCTTTACGCAATTGGTTGTTAAACGACTCAATGGAATTCGTCGTATAGATGACCTTTCTTGCTGCTGGTGGGAACTGCAAAAATGGCACGAATCTATCCCATGCATCCTGCCAGACCTTGACCGACTGAGGATACTTCACACCCAGTTCAGAATCGGAAAATTCCTTCAACGCTGCTTCTGCCGTGGATTCATCAGTAGCCGTATAAACCTTCTTCAACGCGGCTGATACAGCCCGGCGATCCCCGTAAGACACCCACCGATTCGCGGCGCGAATCAGGTGCACGATACAGGTTTGTACCATAGAGTTCGGCCAGGTTGCCTCCACTGCTTCTGGTAGGCCTTTCAGCCCGTCACAGCAGACGATAAAGACGTCTTTGACCCCACGGTTAGATAAGTTGGCGCACACGTGTGCCCAAAAGGAGGCGCCTTCTTCTTTGGCGATCCACAATCCCAGGATGTGCTTGATCCCGTCGAGGTCCACCCCGATTGCCATGTACGCAGACTTGTTAACTACCCGGCCGCCGTCGCGGACTTTAATGCGCAACGCATCCAGGAATATCACGGGGTAGAACTCGTCTAACTGGCGGTTTTGCCAGATCATGACCTCATCCAAGACTGCGTCTGTAACCGCCGAAATCGTCTCATGGGAGATATCAACCCGCATCGCAGTAGCCATATGGTGCTGGATATCCCGAATGGTCATTCCGCCGGCATATAAGCTGACAATCATATCGTCAACATCTGTTAGCCGCCTGGAGCCTTTGGGCACCATAGTAGGAACAAACGTGCCGTTTCTGTCTCGTGGAACATCAATGTTTACTGGCCCGTAGTTAGAATCCACGGTTTTCGGGTAGGTGCCGTTGCGGTGATTGTCTGTTTCAGCAGTAGCTTTAGCTGCTCTATCGCCGGGCTCATAGCCTAGGTGGGCATCCATTTCAGCATTCAAACCCCGGGTAATTGAGGCTTGCAACATGCCCCGAACTAGGTCGTTGGCATCCGTGGTGGACGTGCCTAGCTCATCAATCAGTTTCGCGATTTCTGGGTTAGCAAGCAGCTTCTTTTCAATCGCATCAATCTTGGCCTTATCAGCCGGATCTCGTCTCGCCATAGTAGTCATTCTGGTTCATCTCCTCATGCGGGTTAGGTTCCCACACACAAACCATTAGACACTCTCTTCCTACCGCTCCCCTCGTCCGCAGACGAATCAACGTCCTCTACGCCATGATGCGCAACCACGAGTATTACCGCGATCCCGCCCCAGCAAAGGAAGCCGCAGCAGTCCAACCCCTAACAACGAAACAAGCCGACTGGGAAAATCCCAGTCGGCTACCAGCCGCGCGCAAAACAACACACCTAAACAATCCGGAGTCGCGTATCCGCCCCCGGCCGCACCACCCGCAAGGTTGACAAACTATATAGGAACACCCCCTACTGCCTCCCGCCTCCTTCACTTACTAACCCCATTTAGGGGTTAGTGGGAACTCCCCAGCGTCGTGCACGGATCATTTCAGTGCTCAACGTTGGGGATTTTTCAGGCCCATTTCTCCGCTCAATATAACCCTCTACCTGCGCTTAAGGATCTAATATCTCCCCTAGCCATTCACACCATCAACATTAAGCGTCAACTACCACACAGCCCGATACGTTTTGACAATCTTTTTTAATAAAAGTTTGCACGATCTGTTGCAGACCGTAATACGGCTGTCTAATATCTAAGGAGTCTTTGAACACCACAAGCTCGTTAGGAAGCAAGATATGAAGCTTATCTCCCGCAAGGCTCTCGTCGCCGGCGCAACCGCCCTGTCCGTCACCTTGGCTGGCACCGCCGTGGCCACCGCTGCTGAGGAAGCACCGGTCGTGTCCCAGAACCCGCAGGGTTCCTCCGCAGGCACCATTGGCAAGCTTGGTCAGAACAACGATTCTAACGCTGGCAACCAGGACAAGAAGGACAAGAAGGACTTCTCCTTGAAGGAGGCAGATCCTGACGACATTAAGGCATGGATCGGCGTCTTCACCGCTGCTATCGGCGCCTTGGGTACTCTCTTCGCTTTCGCTGACAAGTACCTCGACATCGAGGGCTTCCTGAAGAACTTCAAGCTTCCTTTCTAAGCTTTCACGCTTCTTAAGCGCTTTTAACCGCTGTGCCCTGAATTTGGGTACAGCGGTTTCGCATATTGATGGGCCTTCACCCCGGTTCTGACCCCCTTGCTCAGAACCCTTTAAGATTCCTTTGCCCGCCTGATGTATCCAGAGCCGACGAGGTCATTGAATATCTCTGGGTCGATTTCTTGGCCATTCTTAATTACGGAGATGTGGCCGGTGGGCTCTAAGACCATGACCTGGACGTCTTCCATGCGCCCTAGGCCAGCCTTACGCACCGCGGAATACACGTCTGAGCGAGTGATGTGGGAAACGGTGAGATTATCGTCAATCATCTCGCCCTGAAAGACGATGAGAACGGGCCGGCGGTCCAAAAACCGCGTCCACTTCACCACCTTGCGGATGGTACCGAATGCGGCTTCTAGGGCCATGAGCGTTGTCAGCCCAATAACACCCGCCGCCAATGTGGGCGGAACGCCGATGATCACGCGGCCTGCGACGGCGCCGAACATAATGATGATGATCGCGTCAGAGGCCGTCATGGAGGTCAATACGCGGGAGCCAAAAAGCTTCACTAGGACCATAAAAGCGAGATAGATGCCTAATGTAGACAGCATAACTACAGGAACTCGATGCAGTTCGATTCCTAGTTGAAAAGTAGCCTCGCGTAAAAACCGTTCAAAGATATCCACGGCTTTTGAGGTTACTAGGGTATAAGACACAGCACAGAAAAATAAGCGCTTTTCCTCTCCCGTATCGCGAGGAAAAGCGCTTAGCGTGAATCCGCGGGATGTGGATTCCTAATTAGATGTGAAAAGTCTTTCGCAGGTCATCAAAAATGGCCCGCAGCGGTGCCGGAAGCACCTGGGGGTTCAAACCTATGAAAGCGATTCCTGCCGCTAGTGCCGCCACGATGGCAAGGATTGCACCACCGGTGGACGAGCCTTGCGGAGCCTTGGGGGAATCGTCCTCGTCATCGTCGGCTTCGCCCACTTCCAATGGCAGGATCGCCTGCGTGCCAGCGTCGGTGGTTATTTCCAGGTTCTGGGAGCCAGTCAGGTCCTTTGGAACGGTCAGCGTCACCTGCGCACGGCCGCGTTCGCCAAATTGGTCATCGCCTTCTTGCTTGGAATTATCGATATCGGCGGTCTTTTCTTCATCTCCCAACTTGACCGTGACGGTCTTAGCCATTGGCTCGCCCTCACTGGTGTAGTTCAAGCTGGACAGATCGACGGTGATTTCTTTACCTGGGACAATATCGCCCTCGATGTGGGCGCCAATTTGGCCCTGTCCCTTGCGGACCTCGGACTCACCGGAGGCGATGTAGTCAATCATGGCCTGGGCGTCCATGTATCCCACATCGTTCTTGTCCTTGATGGAGCCTGCCTCAAAGTAGCCATCGCCGCCCTTTTCGCTATCGCTGGATGCGAGGAAGGACGATAGCGCGATGGAATAGTCTTTATCCGGGTCGAGGGGCTCGCCATTGATAGTCACGGACTTGACGCGCTCGCCGTGGGATGCCGTGTGGTCATAGACCACCTGGACGTTATTGGACAGCCCCATGGCTCGACGCGTCCGGCTACTACCCTCTTGCCACTGGTTTTCCAGTGCTGTGATGAAGTCCTTTCCAGAGACCTTCGCGGTAATAACGGAGTTACCAAATGGCTGGACTTCAAAGATGTCCTTGTAGGTGACGTCGCCGCCCTGCAAATCGGCGCGCACGCCGCCGGCATTCATGACGCCGAGGTCGATGTCCTCGCCCACCTGCTTGCTCATGGCATAACGCTGCCCTTCCGCGATGAAGTTATTCAGGGTGGAGTCGACACCACGGTTGGAACCTGGCTTTTGCCCCTCATCGGAGCCGCGGAACAAGTCGGTTTCGACTGTGCCAGCGGTCTTCGAGCCTTCTACCTCGGCCTCATCCTGTGCCTTCTTAACGATGCCCGCAATCTCAGCATCCGGCTCTACCTGCGCGGCAGCAGTCGCATCGTACTGCTTGAGCTCAATGCTTTTTACCTTGCGGGCGGCCTTGTCGTAGGTAATATCGGCATCGTTAAGCAGCTTGCCATACTCGTAGCCTTGCGCCCACTGCAATGGCAGCGCGCCCTCGCGCTCAACCGTTCCCTGGGTGGTCTGGTGGGTATCGCCACCGAAGAGGATATCAACGTCTTTGTTGAAGCCTTCTGCGTATTCCTCCGCATCCTCGTGGAAGAGGGAAACCACGACATCTGCCTCCCCGCTTTCCTTCAAGCGGGTGGCTTCCTTATTCGTTGCTTCAACGGGATCGGTGAAGGTGACGCCCGGAATCTTTGCCGCAGATACCTTGAATTTGGTGTTTTGGGTGACGGTGCCGACGTAGCCGACCTTCACGCCGTCGATTTCTTCCACATGAGAGGCATCCAAGAGCGGCTTGCCGTCTTTTAATACATTGGCGCCGAGGATGGGATAGTCAGAAGCTGGCTCAATACGGTCCGTTAGGTCCTCGGTGCCCTTGTCGAATTCGTGGTTGCCCACTGCGGTGACCTTCATCCCCATGGCATTGAGCGCCTCCAGAGTGTACTTGTCATCCGAGATGGCCGAGACGAATGCAGAACCGCCCACGTTATCGCCTGAAGAGGTGAGGTTGAACTTTTGGCCTTCGTTGACCTGCTTGATAAGCGATTGCAGGCGGGCCACGCCAATCTCATCGCCCGCCTTAGCAGGGTCGCTCAGGCCATCTTCCAAGTGGCCGTGCAGGTCAGTGATATTGGTGACCGAGATGGTGGTCGTATCCTCCTGCGCTAGGGCGTGTGTGCCAGAAAGCGCGACGGCGGTAACGGTGGTAGCGGCCACCAACTGGCCAATGCGACGGAACTGCATAATTACTCCTGTGTCGTAGAAAGCATTCAGACAATATATACCGCTTTCTTAACGAATTCGCAGGAAGCATAAAGCCCGTGAACTGGGCTTTTACCTTTCCTCCGCCAAGAGTTCACGCAATCGTCACGTGCGCGTAGCCCGCGCGTTGCTCTATCAAGCAACCGCACAGGGAGGTAGCCGCGCGGGAAGGCGGTTAGGCAGTCACGCGGTAGACGTCAAAGACGCCCTCGGTATTACGCAACGTCGTCATCAAGGACCCCAGCTGTTTGGTATCCGATACGGAGAAGGTAAAACGCATCGTGGCAATTTGGTCCTCGCCGCGGTTCGAATTCATAGTCAACACATTGATGTTCTGATCGCTTAATACCCGCGTTAGCTCAGACAGCAGGCCCTGGCGGTCCAACGCCTCAAGCTGCAGCGTGGCGGAAAAGGCGCCGGTAGAAGAGGTGCCAGAGGACCACTCCACCTTCAGCATGCGCTCCGGCTCAGATTTGAGCTTTTCCGCGTTGGCGCAGTCCGCGCGGTGTACGGATACTCCCCCGCCACGGGTGACAAAGCCAAAAATGGCGTCCCCAGGCACCGGCTGGCAGCACTTCGCAAGCTTAGCCATGACATCGGGGCTTCCCTCCACCAAGATGCCGGTGCCGGAGGCGGAGTCCTTAGTATGCTGCGCGCGGGACTGCTCGAGCTCCGAGAGTGGGGTGCGGGAAGCAAGGGCATCTACGGCATCATCGCGGTCGCCGAACATGGCCACCAATTGGTTGGCCACGTGCTGTGCGGAGACGTGGCCTGCGCCGATGGCCGTGTACAGGGCATCGACATCGGAATAGTGCAGCTGTTCTGCGACCTGCTTCATGGAGCTGGCGGTAAACAGGCGGTGCATCGGCAAGCCGCCGCGCTGCACCTCAGAGGCCAAGGCATCGCGCCCGGCTTCGAGGTGCTCCTCGCGCCTTTCCTTGGCAAACCACTGGCGCACCTTCGCCTTGGCCCGCGGCGAGACCAAGAATTCCTGCCAATCGCGCGATGGGCCGGCGTTGGGATCCTTGGAAGTAAAGATTTCTACCTTGTCGCCGGATTTCAGCGGCGATTCTAGCGCCACCAATTTGCCGTTAACCTTGGCGCCAATGCAGCGGTGGCCAACCTCCGTATGCACGGCGTAGGCAAAATCCACCGGGGTGGAACCCGCCGGCAAATCCACCACATCGCCCTTTGGGGTAAAGGCGAAGATCTGGCGCGCCGTCAGGTCATAGCGCAATGAATCGAGGAACTCATTGGGGTCTGCCGCTTCCTTCTGCCAATCCAGCAGCTGACGCATCCAAGCCATCTGGTCCACCTCTTCTTGGTGCCCAGAATTCTTGCCCTTCGTTTCCTTATAGCGCCAGTGCGCGGCGACGCCGAATTCGGCGTTGTAGTGCATCTCGTGCGTGCGGACCTGTACCTCCAGTGTTGCTCCGCCGTCTGCTAGCACCGTGGTGTGCAGAGACTGGTAGACGCCGAAGCGCGGGGAGGAAATATAATCCTTAAAACGCCCAGGCAAGGCCTGGTAAATGGAGTGCACGACGCCAATGGCGGCGTAACAGCTATTGATGTCATCCACCAGTACGCGGATGCCCACAAGGTCAAAGATCTCCGCGAACTCGCGGCCGCGCACGACCATCTTTTGATAGATGGACCAGTAGTGCTTCGGCCGGCCCATCACCTCAGCCTCGATGCCGTTTTCCTTTAAGGCGGCACCTACTTGGTTGATGATTTCCTTCAAGGCGCGATCGCGCGAGGGCGCGCGCTCTGCCACCATGCGCACGATTTCGTCGTACTTTTTGGGATAGAGGATGGCAAAAGACAGATCCTCTAACTCCCATTTCACGCTGGCCATGCCCAACCGGTGGGCCAAGGGGGCGATGACCTCTAGTGTTTGGCGCGCCTTCTTTGCTTGCTTTTCCGGCGGCAAAAAGCGCATGGTGCGCATATTGTGCAGACGGTCGCTGACCTTGATGACCAGCACGCGCGGATCGTTGGCCATGGCGACGATCATCTTCCGGATGGTCTCGGCTTCCGCCGCAGCCCCCAGGGCCACCTTGTCCAGCTTGGTCACGCCATCAACAAGCCGGGCCACTTCGGGCCCGAAGTCGCGGGTCAGATCCTCCAGCGTGTAATCGGTATCCTCCACCGTATCGTGCAAGAGTGCTGCAACGATGGTGGTGGTATCCATGCCGATTTCCGCGGCGATCGTAGCCACGGCTAGCGGGTGGGTAATATACGGCTCGCCCGACTTACGGAATACTCCCTCATGCAGCTTTTCTGCGGTGTTATAGGCAGCGTTGAGTAATTCCGCATCCGCTTTGGGGTGGAATTTCCGGTGAATGGACATGAGGGGATCGAGCACGGGGTTAATTTTGACCCGCCCGCCGGTCAGTGACCGGGCAAGGCGGGCAGACATGCTCCGCATCCCGTTATTAGCCTGGCGTTTTGCTGACTTATCAGTGGCCATCTCTACCGCCCTTCACAATGCCGCAGCCTATAGTGCTGGCTGCGGCGCCTTTCTAGATCGTGTGATCTAGCTTAGACACACCATCTTAGTCAGCGTCATCCAGCACAATGAGCGGCGGGCCCGATAAGCGCTCTCGGCCGTTCAGGCCCTTTACCTCTAACACCACGACGTTGCCCGCAACCTCGGCGCCGGCGGACTCAAGCAGCAGCTTGGCGCCGTGGAGGGTGCCACCGGTAGCCAGGACGTCATCGACAAGCACCACGCGCTTGCCCTTCACATCAACGCCGCTGGCGGGAATCTCCAACGCGGCCGAGCCGTACTCCAGCTCGTATTCTTCGGTATATACCGGCGGCGGAAGCTTGCCCTTTTTACGAATGGCCAAAATGCCCAAGCCCAACTTGTATGCCACGGCGGAGCCCAGCAGGAATCCGCGGGCATCCAGGCCGCCGATAAGATCCGCGCCCAGCTCCTCGCAGGCGGCCGCTAGGCCATCAACGACGGCCTGAAATGCCTCAGGATCGGCCAATACCGGGGTGAGATCTTCAAAGAGGATTCCTTCCTCTGGAAAATCCTGAACGAGGCGCACCTTGTCGTGCAAAGCTTGTGCTGCTGATTCGTACTGGGAACTCATCATCTTCCTTGAGAAATAAATAGCGAGAAATATTTTGAGAGGAAAAAGGCCTAGGCCTTTTCCACAGGTTCTTGTGCCGGCACGTGCCAACGGTCCATGTTCCAGCCGATGCCCGAGATGCCAGTGTACGGCAGGACACCCTCCACGTCGCGGTGAACGATGAACACGCGCGGCTGCGCGGCAATAGGAATGGAGGGAACGCTGTCCCACAGCTGCTCTTCCTGCTCCTTGAGCTGCACGGAGTTTTTAATGCTGGAATCTGCCGCGGAGTACTCGGTCAGCGGGTCGACCGGGCCCAAGAAGGCATCAATGGTGGGCTCACCCGTTTCCGGATTGGGATTGAGATAGAACTGCGATAACTGTTCGTCCGCAGCATCCTCAATGGTAATGCCCGCCGGTTCGCACGAGGCGCGCAGCGCCTCGATCATCGCCTGGTAGCGCTTATCCGGGCCAACGTAGCCCACCTTGATGGTGGTGCCGTTCAACTGGCCGGCCGCAGCCATGTCCGTTCCTTCGTGGTCCTTCGCCACCGAGCCGAGCGTTTGGGCCACCGGATCCTGTACGGACACGGTGCGGACATACGCCGGCGGGACGTCGACGCCAGATATTTCGGAGCTCTTGTGCGCCATCGAGGCTTGGTCCACGCAGGCAGCAAATGCCTTCCTGGCAGAGGGCTCTGCGAAAATCCCGGCCTGTGACAGGGTCAGCGTATCGGTTTGCAGGCCCACCTTGGTGGTCGTCTCAAACTCGTCATTGCCTGCGCCCGCGGAGTCCTCCCCAGCGGAGTCGTGGTCTGGTTCTTTGCCTTCCGCGGATTCTGCGTCCTCACCCGCGTTCCCGGAAAGCCAGCCGGGCGCCGCGGTGGCGGAGTCTGCCACCTTGAGTACGCCCTTATCCGCAAGCTCCTGCGCGTCGGTGCTACTCGGCCACACGACGAGCCGGTCCAAGGCAGGCTTATCGCCGCGATACTGCTCATTGGCCTTTAAGAAAACCTCGCCAGAATCGCCGACCTTTTCTGCCGTGAAGGGGCCGTAAGACACTTGCAGCTCGGGATCAAAATCATCCTTGGCAATGGAAAACCCATAGCGCCACAACTCAGCCACTGGCTGCAGCACCGCCATGTCTTCTGCGTGCAGGGCCGCGTTGAGATCCTCCATGCTCATGTCCGTCTTCTGTGCAAGCGCGTGCGCAGGCATGACCGTGCCAGGGCCAAACATCTGGCGCCAGCGGTGGCCCTGGTCTTTATAGAAGGTCAGAGTAAAGGCCTTGCTGTGCGGTGCGCACTCGATGTCCGCGATGTCATTCATCAACGGCATATGCGAGGCAAATTCCACCGGGTGCGTACCGGCCGTATAGGCAAGCAGGTAATCATCGCAGGTGACGGGGGCGCCGTCGGAGAATGTGGCGTCATCGGCAAGCGTCAAACGCACGCTTTCCTGGTCGCTATCTGCTGCGGGCGGAAGCTTTTCGGTCTCGACCAAATCCGCGTTGGGAATGAGCTGTCCGGAGGGACCTGGCACGAAAAGGCCGGGATAAAGGCGCGTCGAAAGCTGCGCCGCGGAGGTGGTGCTGCCGAAGGCGGTACCGGCATTCGTCGTTGCCAGCTGGGAGTTGACCATATAACCGGTGTAGTTATAGGACTCCGGATCGCTGGGCGCTGCCTGGTCACCGCTATCGGATTCCTCGCTGCTGCACGAGGCCGCTACCAGCGCGAGGGCGGAAAACCCCGCCGCAATAGCCGTAATTTTGGGACGGCTACCCCACCACCGTGTGGTGCCTAGTCTGCGTTCCACGGTACGCACAACCCCCTTTTCTCCTTCAAAGACCGAGCTTTACTCTGCCTGATTATGCCGTGCTTCAGGGCGATTAGCGGCCTGGGCGCCAGGTAGCACCGGTATGACCGGAGGCGCTACTGCCGTGATCGGATTGCTCTTCTGCCACTTCCTTGTGCGTCTTGGCGCCCGCATCAGAAGGCGTTACAACCTTGCGCTTCGCAGAACCCTCTTGCACCGGTTCACCATCCTCAGACTTACCCGCGCGGTAATCCATGACGCGCTGGGTGTGCTGCTTGACGCGCTTGGTCCAGTTAGCAAACGTCACCACCAACGGGGTGGCCAAGAAGATCGAAGAGAAAATGCCCTCGATAACGCCGATGAGCTGGATCAGCGCCAGATCGCGCAGCGTGCCGATGCCCATCAGCCACACGGCGATGACGAACAACGCGATAATCGGCAGCGCGGAAATGATGGACGTAGAAATAGAGCGCATGACCGTCTGGTTAATCGCCAGATTGGCAAGCTCCCCATAGGTCTTTGAACGTTGGCCTTCCAAACCCGCAGTATTCTCATTGACCTTGTCAAAGACGATGACGGAGTCATAGATGGAGAAGGTCAAGACGGTGAGCAAACCGATGATGACGGCGGGAGAAACTTCAAACCCAAAGAGGGCGTAGATGCCGGCGATGACGATGCCATCGATAATAAGCGCCGAGATGGCAGCAAACGCCATGATCTTTTGCAAGCGCACCGCCACATAGATGGTCGCTGCAACAAGGAATACGACCATGGCCAGAATCATGCGCTGGGTAATGGAAGAACCCCAGGACTCGGACACGGTGGAGGAACCAATGGCGTCCGGGGTGGCCTCCCCGTTTTCGTCCTTCGGCTGGAATTCCTCGTAGATTGCGGAGCGGGCGCTGTCTACCTCTTCTTGGCTCAAGCGCTCAGAGGTGATTTCGAGCGTCTCAGAATCGCCGGCGCCGACGATGCGCACCTGCTCGGGTTCAACGCCGGTGGAGTCCTCAAAGACGGTAGCTACCTCGTCCTCTTTCAAGTCCCCAGCGGGCATGGACAAGGTGGTACCTCCCTCAAAGTCGAGGGAGAGGGTGAACCCGCGAATCAAGATGGCGGCGATGGCGCCGACGAGGAGCGCGGCGGTAATCGCGTACCACCGTTTGGTGTGGCCAATGAAGTCATAGCCACGCTCGTCTTCATAGAGACGATCCAAACGCGAAATCTTGTGTTTAGTAGATACGGCCATGATTATTTCTCCTCATCTTCCGCAGCTGCTGAGGGCGCTGAGCTCTCAGACGAATCGGCGCTAGCGGATGCCGAATTGTCAGTGGCGCGCGCCTGCGATGCGGTAGCAACGCCGCGGGACTCCGCGTAGTAGCCGCGTTCGCGTCGCTCTTCAATCAGCGCGTAAATTCCGCCCAAGCCATTCATCGATGGCTTGGCTGCCGCTGGGCGGCGGCCGATGATCTGCATCAACGGCGCCATGACCAGGAAGGACACGACGAGGTCGAAGATCGTGGTCAAGCCCAAGGTGAACGCGAAGCCCTTTACCTCACCGATGGCCAGGAAGTAGACAATGACAGAACCAATCAACGTCACCGCGTTACCGGTCACGATGGTGCTACGCGAACGCTCCCACGCCTTCTGCGTTGCTGACCTGAAGGTTCTACCCTCTAGGAGCTCATCCTTGATGCGTTCGTAGTAGACCACGAACGAGTCCGCGGTCGCACCGACACCGATGACTAGACCGGCGATACCGGACAGGTCGAGCGAGTACCCGATCCAACGCCCCAGCAGGACAATGGCGCCATAGGTCAGCAGGCCGGAGCCAAGCAAGAAGATGACGGACACACCGCTGAGCGCGCGGAAGTAGTACAGCGAGTACAGGATGACCAAAATCAAACCTGCCAAGCCTGCCCACAGGCCGGCCTCGAGCGCTGCCTTACCCAGTGTCGGCGGAATGGACTCTACCGTGCCGCCGGGCTCGCCGTTTTCGCCGGCAAAGGACAGCGGCAGTGCACCATAACGCAGGTTATTGGCCAGGTTATTGGCTTCTTCCTGGCTAAAGTCACCGTTAATGGAGGTGGCAGAGCCGTACGGGGTAGCGCCCTGGATAACCGGCGCCGAAATGACGGCCGAGTCAAGGGTGATGGCAATCTGGTCGTTCAGATGCTCCCGCGTGAGGTCAGCCCAGGTCTGGGAACCGTTCGGGCCATTGCCGGTCTTGAAGGAGAAGCTAATCTCCATCTGGCCGGACTGCGGGTTCAGGCCGCCATTAATCGGGGAATTGGTATCAATCTCATTACCCGTCAAACGGGTACCGTCTTCATCCTCAACGCCGTTGAGCAACGGCGCTGGCTCCAAGACATAAGGGGTGCCGCTGTCGTAATCACAGGTCACGAAAGGCTTGGACGGATCGTCCGCACCAGCCAGTGGGTCGGCGGAGCCTTGGCAGGTCAAGAGCGAAGAAGCCGCTGCTTGCGTCGTTGGATCGTCCGATTGGCGGTCCTCCAACAACATCTCAGTGACTTCGTCGCGGCGCTCGGTCTGCTCAATGGAGTTGGAAGGCTCGTCCAAGGGCTTGGCGGAGACCTTCGGCGCCTTGACGTCCTTCGGTTCCTTGCCTTCCGCCTGCGCCTCTTGCTGGGCAACGGCATTGGTGACGTCTTCCAGCTTCTTATTGGCCTCATCCTTATCTAGGACACCGTATTTGACCCACCGGTTAGCCATATCTTCCAGCTCTTTGTCGAGCTTTTCCAGATCCGGCGCGGAGGGTTGTGCCACTGGGCGGAAGTACAGCTGGGAGGTCTGTCCCACCGCCTGGGCTTGGGACGCATCCTCGCCCGGCACGGTGATGACGAGGGTATTGCCGTTAATGACAACCTCGGAACCTGAAACACCCATGCCGTTAACGCGCTGTTCCAAAATATTGCGCGCCTGCCGTAGCTGATCCTGGGTGGGGTCTTCACCTTGTGGTGCCAAGGTAACGCGAGTGCCGCCCTGCAGGTCAATGCCTAGCTTCGGGGTGGCTTGGCGGTTTCCGGTAAAAAAGACCAGCGCATAGATAACAACCACGATGAGCCCAAAGAGCGCGAGGGCACGCTTGGGCCATTGGCGGTTGCTATTTTTCATAGCGCCTCGAGATGATGCGGACAACGATATTCTCCTGTGCACTGCAAACCAGGGTGATTAAACAATAAATACGGCCCGCCCGATTCGGCGCGGGCACGTTAACAACGCACAATCGTACGTCATGGAACAACATTTTCCTTAACGGGGTCCGCGATTTAGCGAAAATGTGTCAGGTTCTACGTTTCTCATAAGCCCATGGCATCCCCAGAGAACTCCCCCACGTGTGCACAGGGGGTGCGCCCGCGTCTTCCTCCACAGAGGGCGCGGGCGGTAACAAGGACTTAACGGCTAGAGGGCTGCTCGCCTTCCCCGCCGTTGAATCCATCATCATTATTGTTTTCAGCGTTGTCTGCGCCACCGCGGTCAAGCTTCTGGGCCTCGCTTTCGGTGCGCACCACCGCCATCTTGTCAAAGGTGAGGGTAACGCCCGGGGAAACCTCGAGGTCCACGCTGGTATCCGTGGTTCCGCGCACCACGCCGTGGACACCGCCGGCAGTGACGATGCGATCCCCATTCTGCAGGGAGTTTTGCAGCGATTGCATATCGTTCTGGCGCTGGCGTTGCTTACGCATCGCCATAAAGGAAGGAATGATGAACAAAATGACAATGATGATGAGAAAGATGATTTCCATAACTTTCCAGTATGCCAGACCGTTTCGTTCACAAAAACCATGAGTCGGTTCCACCTCTGCGGCCGCGCTAGCGCGGTGCCCACGCTTGCCTAAAACAGCCCAATCGCGCCATCGGGAGGCGTCAGGCCGAGGTGTTGCCAGGCGGCGGCGGTGGCGACCCTGCCCCGCCCAGTGCGCGAAATCATGCCGGCGCGAACCAAGTACGGCTCACATACCTCCTCCACGGTGGAGGGTTCCTCGCCCACGGCGATGGCCAAGGTATTCACACCCACCGGCCCGCCGCCGTGGCCGTTAATCAGGGCATTGAGGACGGCGCGGTCTAGTCGGTCTAGGCCCATTTCATCGACGTCGAATACCTCCAGCGCCCCTTGTGCTGCGGACAGATCGATGCGTCCGGTGCCGTTGACCTCTGCATAATCGCGCACGCGGCGCAGCAGGCGGTTGGCAATGCGCGGGGTGCCGCGCGAGCGGGAGCCGATTTCCACGGCGGCATCGTCATCGATGGCAACGTCCAAGATATGCGCCGCACGCTTGATCACGCGGGTGAGATCCTCGGTGCTGTAGTACTCCATCTGGGCGGTAAAACCGAAGCGATCCCGCAGCGGACCGGTGAGCATTCCTGCTCGCGTTGTCGCCCCGACCAGCGTAAACGGCGGAATCTCCAAGGGAATCGAGGTAGCACCCGGCCCCTTGCCCACAATCACATCAATGCGGAAATCCTCCATGGCCATATAAAGCATCTCTTCGGCGGGCCGAGCAATGCGGTGGATCTCATCGATAAAAAGCACGTCGCCTTCCATGAGGTTCGAGAGCATCGCCGCCAGGTCGCCCGCCCTCTCCAGCGCCGGCCCAGAGGTCATGCGCAACGAGGTGCCGAGTTCCTGCGAAATGATCATCGCCATCGTGGTCTTACCCAGGCCGGGCGGCCCCGATAACAGGACGTGGTCCGGGGTGACCCCGCGGTTTTTCGCGCCGGTAAGCACGAGGGAGAGCTGCTCCCTCACCTTAGGCTGCCCAATAAATTCCGTCAGAGATTTCGGGCGCAGGGAGCGCTCGATATCGTGTTCTTCGGCGTGAGCGGTGGCTTCCACATCACTATTGTGCTGGGATTCGTGCGCCTTACTCATCCCCTCTGGGAGGTTGAACTCGGTGCGCTCAATATCGGACATGCTGTAGCCTTTGTGTCTTCTTGACGTCGTATTCTTTTAGCCCTGCTTACCCAACTGGGCCAGGGCCGCACGCAGCAAGGTTGAGGTATCCGCCGCAGGGGCTTCGGCGTATGCCGCCTCCACCACGGGGCGAGCCGCCTTCTCAGTAAATCCTAGGCCCAAGAGGGCTTCAGTGACACTATCGACAACTGGGCCACCGGCACCTGTTGCCTCCGGCGCAGCATCGGGCACGGGAGTTCCAGCAAAGCGCTTTACCTTATCCTTGAGCTCCAGGGTAAGGCGTTGGGCCATGCGCTTGCCGACGCCCGGAATAGACTGCAGCGCCTTCACATCCTCCCCGCCAATCGCTGCGGCCAGCTCTTCTGCCCCCATGACGGATAACGCGGCCAAGGCGAGTTTGGGCCCCAAGCCAGACACGGATTGCAGCACTTGAAACATTTCGCGGTCATCATCGCTGGTAAAACCGTATAAGGTCAATGCGTCTTCCTTGACTACCAAGGTCGTGAGCACAAAAGCGGTTTCTCCGCGGCGCAAGGTTCCCAACGTCTTTGCGGTGGCTAAGAACTTATAGCCCACCCCGCCGCATTCAATAACGCCGTGGTCTAAACCAATGTGGAGGACTTCTCCCCGCAATGCCGCAATCATTTTCTACCGTGCCTTCCTACCTGTGTGCGCTTTCAACATGAACTAAATAATGAACAAACTTAACCTGTGGGGTGTGGCGAGCTAAGGCTGAACACCCTTCCCCCGCCCGCGGACGCCGCTGGTCTTTGCACCGAGCCCTAAACCGGTACTATCCATTCTCACGATCGCTGGCGCCCGCCAGCAGTGGCAGACGGCCAACGCCAATGCATCCGCCGCATCCGCCGGCTTGGGCGGCTCCGTAAGCCCCAGGATACGGGTGATCATGGTCGTCATTTGCTTCTTATCCGCGCGCCCATTGCCAGAAATGGCCTTTTTTACCTCTGACGGGGTGTACATGTACACCGGAATATCCCGCTCGGCGGCCGCGAGTACCAGAACCCCTACGACGTGCGCGGTCTGCATGACGGTTGAGACCTGGCCGCGTTCGAAGACGCGCTCTATGGCCACCACATCCGGCGAATAATCGTCCATCCATTCCTTGGCCGCCACGGATAGCCGCAAAAGCCGTTCGGTCAGATCCTTATCGCTGGGAGTCCGCACCACTCCCACGGAGACGGGAAGGATCGCGCGCCCGCGCCCTGCTTGAACTACGGACAGGCCACAGCGGGTGAGCCCGGGATCGATGCCCATCACGCGCATGCCTTCGATATTCACACCCGCCCACTCCCGTTCCGCGGCCTCGTCGTTACCAATCTTGCTTCCCTATTATGTCTTACACACACATGTTCTACAACACGGCGAGAACTTAGGACCCTAATAGAGCACAATAAAAAGCCCGGCGCCGACATCTCCGCATCCGCGAAGAGCCGCCACCGAGCTAGTGCCTAATAAGAGCAGTATCCCTACTCTGCGTTGAGCTCCGCTAAAACCTCATCGGATAGGTCCATATTGGTATATACGTTCTGGACATCGTCGGAGTCTTCCAAAACATCGATGAGGCGGAAGATCTTCTTCGCGTCATTGGCGTCAAGAGGTACCTCGACGGAGGCGCGGAAATCGTTATCGGAGTCATCGACCTCGATATCAGCTTCCTTGAGAGCCTCCTTGACGGCCTGCACATCCGTGGGAGCGCAGACGATCTCGAATTTCTCGCCCTGGTCTTTAACCTCTTCGGCGCCGGCATCGAGGACCGCCATCAAGACGTCGTCCTCGCTCAGCTCGCCCTTTTCCACCAAGACATAACCGGTGCGGGAGAACATATACGCAACCGAGCCGGATTCGCCCAAGTTGCCGCCATTCTTGCTCATCGCGGTGCGGACATCGGTAGCAGCGCGGTTACGGTTATCGGTCAAGCATTCAATCAGCATTGCGACACCGTTGGGGCCATAGCCCTCGTACATGATGGTCTCCCAGTCTGCACCACCGGCTTCTTCACCAGAACCGCGCTTGCGGGCGCGTTCGATGTTGTCATTGGGGACGGAGGCCTTCTTGGCCTTCTTAATCATGTCATCGAGCGTTGGGTTGGCCGCAGGATCACCACCGCCGGTTCGCGCCGCCACTTCAATGTTCTTAATGAGCTTGGCAAATTCCTTGCCGCGCTTGGCGTCATTGGCAGCCTTCTTGTGCTTGGTAGTTGCCCATTTTGAGTGGCCTGACATTAAGTCCCTTTCTAATTGGGTTCTAAATCTGTTGACAATTATACGTGCCCTGCACGAACTGGGAAAAGCGCCCCCAGGATACGCAGGCGTTTCTAGACGTTATGCCAATTGCCGTGGGCAGAACCGCTGCCCAAGTTCTCATCGAGGAACCGCGTCAAGCCCTCCTGGTTGACCAACGCAACGAGTTCGCCTTGTTCAGTGAATAATTTGCCGCGCGCGATGGCCGTGCCTTGCGCCGCTGTGGGCGATACCTGCTCATAAAGCAACCACTCATCCACGCGGAAGGAGCGGAGAAACCACACCGCATGGTCAAGACTGGCCAATTGGATCTTCTCCCCCTGGTGCGGAATAAGCGCCGACCGGATAAGGGTCATATCGGACATATACGTTAGGGCGGCGCGGTGAAAGTCGGGGTCGCTTCCAAGCTCTCCGGTATTGCGGAACCAAATATGGCGATATCCGGCACCGGTTACCTCCGCGGCGGCATCATCGCGGCCTTCATCGGGGACCAAACGGATATCCCAATCGGTCCACTCCTTCAAGATGATTCGGGTGGAATAGGGCGCCCCGCCACCGCGGCGCGCGGCTTCATCGGGGCTTAATACCTGCGGTGCTACATCCTGATGTTCGGGCCCTGTATCACCATCGCGATGGAAACTAGCCAGCATGATAAAGACGAGGCGGCCATCTTGGATGACCCGAACCTGCCGGCTGGCAAAGGAACGGCCATCGCGCAGCCTTTCCACCCGCAGCTCCAGCGGCTTTTTCGTATCACCGGGTCCAACGAAATAGCCGTGGAGGGAATGCACCTGCTTATTATCTACAGTCCTTTGCGCTGCGGCCAGCGCCTGCGCTGCCACCTGCCCGCCAAAGGTGCGCTCGATCTGCGAGGGGATCGCCGGGCCAGAAAAGACATCCGATTCTTGGGTGCCTTCTAACGCCAAAACCTCAGAAATGGTGCCCACAGTCATCCTTCCTTGCGCGCCTACTATGCGCTATATCACGTAACTTCTTATCTGCCTTGCCACCCTACTCCCTAGCCGGTCGAACCCCAGTGGCTAGCAACCTGATTCGAACTACCCACTGCCCAAATTTTTTCCTAGAATCTTTTGGGTGAAAAGAATCGCGTCAGTTCCTGCAGTATGGGTAGGCTGGGTTCTCGCCCGCTTGGTATTGGTCTATTTCTTGAAGCTCGACCACAGTGCACGCGGCGATGTTGCCTATTATTTCGCTGGGCTTTATGGCGACGATCCCACGCTGATGACCGAATACCCCCATGCGGGAACGTGGCCCACCATCATCTTAAGTTGGTTTACCGGCGGGGACCGCGGCGTGTTTTACATCGGCTTTACCATCATGACGCTGCTTGTCGATGCCACCTTCCTCGCCCTCCTGCTGCGCCACCACCAGCGCAATAAGCGCGTTTTCCTCGCAGGCTGGTTCTGGGTCTTCTTCGGCACGTCCGCAGGTCACGTCTTTGTATGGCGCCTCGATATCTTCCCCGCGGTCGCCGTCGCCGGTGCCGCCGCGCTCCTTATTTTTCATCCCAAGACCGGTGCCGCCCTTTTGGGCTTCGCCACCACCATGAAGCTCTGGCCAGGCGTCCTCGCCGCCGGGCTGGTGGGGCGGTTTAATAGCGCTAATTCCTGGCTCCGCCTGGTGTCCTTTTTCGGCTCCGTCGCAGCCCTATCAGCGCTAACGGTTGTCACCTCCGGCATGGACCGGCTCCTTTCCCCGCTGGATTATCAGGGGGTGCGCGGGCTCCAACTCGAATCCATTCCGGCGACATACTTGCTCTTGCAGGCGCACCTCAACCCAGGTAAATGGCATTTAGGTTATGCACCGTCCAAGAGCTTCGAGATTTCCGGCCCGGGCGTGGATACCGCCATCATGTGGAGCACCGTCGCTACAGCCGGGATGCTGGTATTCGCCTTGGGCTGGGCTCTATACCGTTTCTTCGCCGGAGGGTGGACCTCGCGCACCACCGTCGCCTTCTTCACCCTTATGGTGCTGCTGCTCATTGCCACCAATAAGGTATTTTCGCCCCAGTACATCATCTGGCTCGGCCCGCTATTCGCGGTGGTCGTACGCCAACAGCTCCCCGCCGGGTTCGTCCCCATCAAGATCTGCCAGGGCCTCCTCGCTGTCTGCGCGGTTGCCGCCGCGGCACTCGGCACCTACGCCTACCCGTTCCACTATGACTACCTGTGGAAGTACGTGGGCGCAGACCTTACTCCGGTCTACGTACTCGTGGCCCGCAACGTGCTCATCCTCGTCATGGTCCTCATCGCGCTCATTTGGTTCATCCTTGAGATAAGCCTGTCGCGCCGCATAGAAAAGGCCATCCTGGCAGCAAGCGGTCCGGAGCAAGCACCGGACGCCGGCGCAGAGAAGGAGCCCACTCCTAATACGGGTAATACTGGGCGAATCAACGTGCCAGGCTCGGACACCGCTGCCGAAAATGACGCGAGCACCGATGTCACCACGCAGGTGCCGCGCGGCTAGATTTTCAATCTGCCAGCATGTAGTCGAAGTACTCGGGTAATTTAGCGGTTCCGCCGAGGTGGAAAAAGCGCACCGCTGGGCGCAGGCGCAGCGCGCGCGTATCGCTGACTGCCTCGTTATAAAAGCGATGCGCCAATTGGATGCGGCCTTCTGCATCCGCCAAGGCGGCCGGGCGCTGGCCTACCGGAAAATCGCGCACAATGGCGGCCGAAAGCTCGCGTTCTACCATGGTGCGGGCTTGAAAATGCCCATGCGAAAGCTCCGTGGATTCGGCCTTTTGCGCCAAGGCGGCAAGATCCGGGGAGACCGCCGCCGTTACCGCCGCGCGCCGGTCTAGTGCCGCCTGCAGCTGCGCCAGTGCGGCATCGGTGCGAATGTGCAGGAAGTTTAGCCGCTGCGCGGTAAAAATGGCCCACGATCCTAAAAGTATGAGGATGACGAGCGCAATGGTTATCTCAATCCCCATCATCGCTTCACCCTTACCTTCGTGCCATCTTGCACCGTTTCATAAACCTGCATGACCGCCGCGGCAACATGGTCCCAGTCATACATCTGGGCGCGTTGCACGCCATTGCGCACCAACTGCCGCCGGTACTCGCCATCGTCCAAGACCTGGTTCAGCACGCGCGCCAAATCGGTGGCATCGCCGGTGCGGAATAGTGCGCCCGCAGGCTCATCCGATTCCGCGTTACACACCGCCCGAAAGGCCTCCAAATCGGAAGCCACGACGGCCGCACCGGCGGCCATGGCCTCTACCAACACGATGCCAAAGCTCTCCCCGCCCGTATTCGGCGCCACGTAAACATCGGCCCGGCCTAAAATCTGTGCCTTTTCTGCATCGCTAACGCGTCCCACGAAGTCCACGCCCTCAACCTCGCGGGCGCGGCCGCCGCCCATAATGGTAACGCGGATATTCTTGTTGACCTGACGCAACGCGGCTAACAGAATGTCCAGGCCCTTGCGCGGCTCGTCGAGGCGGCCGAGGAAGACGACCTCGAGTGGGGCATCGGCAAGCGCGGGCTGGCTTTTCTTGCGCGCAAGCGCATAGACGGAGGTATCGACGCCGTTGGGGATCAGGACGGGATCGCCGCCCAATTGCTCCACCTGCCAACGCCGCGCCATGTCCGATACCGCAATGCCGCCGCGAATCTTTTCCAAAAAGGGCATAAGCAGCGGCTTTGCCAAGGTGAGGATGAGGGAATTGGCCGCCGAGGCGTGGTACGTCGCCACCATGGGGCCGTGCGCCACAGCCAAGGCGGTCATGGAAAAGCTCGGGGAATTGGGCTCGTGGATATGCAAAACGTCAAAATCGCCGGCGTGAATGAAGCGCTTGACCTTGCGGGTTACCTTTGGCCCCACAGACAAGCGCGCCACCGAGCCGTTATACGCAATCGGGAAAGCCGGGCCGCCCTTGACCACGAAATCCGGCAGCGGCGTGGACTCCGCGGCAGGCCCAAGGACCTGGACAAAGTGGCCTTGTTCTATAAAAACGGTGGCCAGGTCAAGGATATGGGCCTGCACGCCACCGGGTTCGTCAAAAGAATACGGGCAAATGATACCGATGCGCATTAACGGGAACGTTCCTTTCGCGCTTGCCGGCGCCGCTCCACATCCTCATTCCATTGCGGCTGCAGCATGTGCCAGTCTGCGGGGTGGCGCCGGATATTGGCCGCAAACCCATCCGCCATGCGCTGGGTGGTCTCCTGCACATCGGTGACCTCTACTTCTGGCGACACCGATAATCCCCAGCCATCGCCTTCAAACCAGGAGTGCACCACGTGGAGTGCCGCACCGGTTTCGATGGCCAGCTGCGCAGGACCTGCCGCCATATTGGCTTCCTCGCCCATAAAATCTACCGTGACGCCGCTGCGGGTGATATCGCGCTCTGCCAATAGGCAGACCACTCCACCCTCCTCAAGGGCCTCCTTCAGCCGCGCAAAGGGCGTAGCCGGCCCACCGGTAAGCGGCAGGACTTCAAAGCCTAATTCCTCGCGGTAATCTACGAAGGCATCAAAAAGCACCTCCGGCCTTAACCGCTCTGCCACGGTGGTAAATTGCCCGTAATGGCCCACCAGGAAGACCCCGGCCATATCCCAGTTGCCGGAGTGTGGCAGCGCCAAGATGACGCCGCGGCCCGACTGCGCGGAGGCATCAAAGTGCTCGAGGCCCTCCAGGCTGCTCATGAGGCGCTCGTGCAGCTGGGGATCCGCATGAATCGCGGGAAGGCGAAACGCCTCCATCCAATAGCGCATATACGAGCGCATGGAATCGCGCACCAATTCGCGCGTGACGTTTTCTGCCCCTACCACGCGGGTAAGATTTCGCCGCAGGCCATCCATGCCGCGCCCGTTATCGCTCGCGAAATCCGCGACCCACCGGAAGATGGTGCGCGCTACCGGCTCGGGCAAGCGGCGGACTACCTTCCAGCCCGCCAAATACCCAGCGGCTGCTACGTCTTCTTTATCCCACATGGTGGCCGGATCCTCCAGAAAAGTGTGTGCGCAATCCATGAACTAGCCGGAACGATAGTCCCCCGCTGCGCCCAAGGTCGCTTAAGTTATACTCCGGCATCTTGGCGCGCTGCAATGGCAATGCGCTGGTACACGGTAAAGATTGAGCCTACCGCCAAGATCCACAGCGATACCGCCGCGGCGTACTCTACGCCCAGGCCCTCAAGGCCGATTCCGCCCAGCGCCAGGATGAGGCGCTCGGGGCGTTCAATCAGGCCGCCCACCATGGTGAAACCGGAGGCCTCTCCCCTAGCCTTGATATAGGAAATGACCTGGGAGCAGACCAACGTAATGAGGCAGGCCGCCACGGTCCATTTGGACGCGTCTGCGGTATACACCAGCCACCAGGCGATGGCGCAGAATAACGCGCCATCGGTAATGCGGTCGCAACTGGCATCCAGCGTGGCACCGAAAGCGCTCGATTTACCGGTCAGGCGCGCCATGGTGCCATCGAGCATGTCAAAGGCGGCAAAGAGGCCGGATAATACGGCGGCGATAAACAGGTGGCCGGTAGGAATGAGGATCACCGAAATGGCGATGGTCACAATAGTGCCTACGACCGTGACCACGTTGGGAGTCAATCCCAACTTTAAAAAGGTCTTGGCTATAGGTTCCACCACCACGGCGGCGGGCTTTCGCCCATGCACGCTAAGCACGCGAGTCCTCCTCTTCCATGTCACGCCAACCCTCTGCCAAGACACGGCGGGTGTCTTGCAGTAGTTGCGGTAATACCTTAGTCCCATCGAGGACAGTCATAAAGTTACTATCCCCGGGCCACCTTGGCACCACATGCAAATGCAGGTGGTCTCCCACCGAGCCGCCGGACGCGCGCCCCAGATTAAAGCCCACGTTAATGGCCTCTGGGCGTGACACACGCTTGAGTACCCGCACCGCCTTTTGGGCAAAGGCCATAAGCTCGTGGGATTCTTCCTCGGTGAGGTTTTCCAGCTCGGATTCCTTGCGGTACGGCACCACCATGAGGTGGCCGGCATTATAGGGAAACAGGTTGAGCAGCGCATAGACCGTCTTACCGCGGGCGATAATGAGCCCGTCCTCATCGCTGCCCTTCGGGGCTTCCACGAAGGGATCCTCGGACCGCTGCGCGATATAGGCCATCCGGTACGGCGCCCACAGTCGCTCCAACCGGTCCGGCTCACCGGCACCGATATCGACGAATGTCTCCTCGCTTTGCCCCTTCTGCGAATTAGCGCCGGGCACGAATGAGCTCTTCTGTCGGCTGCTCGTTGGTGCGCTCTGCTACCCACGTGGAGATGAGCTCAACGGCTTCATCGACCGGCACGCCGTTGACCTGCGTGCCATCCAGGAAACGGAAGGAGACCGCACCGGCTTCCACGTCGCGGGCGCCGGCGACCAGCATGAAGGGCACTTTGCCCGTCGTGTGATTGCGGATCTTCTTCTGCATACGGTCATCGGAGGTATCTACATCCGCGCGAATGCCCTTGCGGCGCAGCTTTGCGGCGACGCCCTCCAGATGCGGCACGAAGTCATCCGCGACTGGGATGCCCATGACCTGGTGGGGTGCCAACCAGGCTGGGAATGCGCCCGCGTAGTGCTCAAGAAGCACGCCGAAGAAGCGCTCGATAGAACCGAAGAGGGCCCGGTGAATCATGATCGGGCGCTTCTTCGTGCCATCGGATGCGGTGTATTCCAGCTCGAAGCGCTCCGGCAGGTTGAAGTCCAGCTGAACCGTGGACATCTGCCAAGTGCGGCCAATGGCATCGCGGGCTTGCACGGAGATCTTCGGGCCATAGAACGCCGCGCCCTCAGGGTCAGGAACGAGCTCGAGCCCGGATTTTTCTGCCACGGACTGCAAGATGGCGGTCGAGCGCTCCCAAATCTCATCGGAGCCGACGAACTTATTGGGATCCTTGGTGGAAAGCTCCAAGTAGAAATCGGAGAGACCGTAATCCTCAAGCAGCGAGATGATGAAGTCTAGAACCTGGGTGAGTTCTTCTTCCAGCTGCTCTTCGGTGCAGTAAATGTGGGCATCGTCCTGGGTAAAACCGCGCGCACGCGTCAAGCCATGCACCACGCCGGACTTTTCGTAGCGGTAGACCGTACCGAATTCGAAAAGGCGCAGCGGCAACTCACGGTAGGAACGGCCGCGGGATGCAAAGATCAGGTTGTGCATCGGGCAGTTCATCGGCTTGGCGTAGTAGTCCTGCGGCTCCTTGACGGTATTTCCCTCGGCGTCATACTCGCCATCGAGCTGCATCGGCGGGAACATGCCATCTGAGTAGAAATCAAGGTGGCCGGATTTACGGAAGAGGTCGCCCTTGGTGATGTGCGGGGTATTGACAAAGGAGTATCCCGCCTGCACGTGGCGGTTGCGGGAGTGGTTTTCCATCTCCATGCGCACGGTCGCGCCATTGGGGTGGAATACGGGGAAACCAGAACCGATCTCATCCGGGAAGGAGAAGAGATCCAGTTCTTGGCCCAAGCGGCGGTGATCGCGCTTTTCTGCCTCTTCCACCATGGTCTGGTAGGCAGCCAGTGCGTCCTTGGACTCAAAGGCGGTGCCGTAGATGCGCTGCAGGCCAGCATTGGCCTGGTCGCCGCGCCAGTAGGCGGCGGACGACCGAGTCAGGGCAAAGGCCGGAATGTATTTCGTGGTGGGAACGTGCGGGCCGCGGCACAGGTCAAACCATTCCACCTCGTTGGTGCGCGGGTTCACGTTGTCATAGTGCGTCAGATCGCCGGCACCCACCTCAGCGGCCTCATCGGAATCCGGGTCCACGTTGCCCTTGTCCTGGATAAGCTCCAACTTGAAGGGCTCATCCTGCAAGGCCTGCTCTGCCTCAGCCGTGGACGCGTAGGTGTGGCGCTCGAAGCGCTGGCCTCCCTTGATGATCTTCTTCATCCGCTTTTCCAGGTTCTTGAGATCCTCCGGGGTGAAGGGCTCAGCGGTCTGGAAATCGAAATAGAAGCCGTTTTCAATGGACGGGCCAATACCCAGCTTGGTGCCGGGGAACTCGGCCTGTACGGCCTGGGCCATGACGTGGGCGCAGGAGTGGCGAATGACGGCGCGTCCATCTTCCTCACAGGCGGCTACCGGGACAAATGTCGATTCCTCATCCGGGGTGTGCGAAAGGTCATACAGGGTACCGTCCACGCCGCGGACTACCACGACCGCCTCTGGGCCCTTATTGGGAAGGTTCAGCTCGCGGAGGGCCGCACCAACCGCTTGCCCGGCCGGCACGGTGAAGGATTCGTAATTTACCGGTGCTGCGGGAATAAGTTCCGCCATATTCGCGCTCCTTTTTGCGCTCGCGCAGATACGGCATACCTGGCCGCATCCACTAGTTAAATTTACGGATCGTCATTCTACAGGCCAGCATGCGTGCAAAGCGATTCCGCCCACCACGTTTCTTTGCCATCGCTGCCTTTAGTTCCCGGCGGGCAGAAATACATCGCCGAACCGATGTGGGTAAGCCACTCATTCAGCAGGTCCGCCTCATCAAGGCGCGCCTGAATGGGCTCGAATTGCTTGGTGGGATCCTGCTGGTAACAGATGAAGATTTGGCCAATATTGGATAGTTGGCCATCCTTGCCATCCGGCGGCAATTCATAGTTATAGGGCCGGCGCAAGATCTTTTGCTCCGGGTGGTCCTTCGGCGCAGTCGCGCGCGCCATGTGGGAGTTCTTATCGATGACCGGCAGGCCATACTCATCCGTGGCCTTAAAGTCCGCCTCATCGAATTCCTTATCACCCGTAAGCGGTGCCCCGTTTTCCAGCTTGCGGCCCACCGCATTTTCACGGGAGGAGCGGTCCAGCTTTTCCCAGGTATCGAGGTTCATGCGGATGCGGCGCACCACCATGGCCGCACCACCCTGCTGCCACTTCGGGCCATCCTCGATCCAGACTTGGTCAGCGAATTGTTCATCGCCGCGCGGGTTCACGGTGCCATCTTTTTGGCCAAACATATTGCGCGCGGTCGCGCCCTTGTCGTGGCTGCCGTAGGCGTTGATAAAGCCCTGCTGCAGCCAGCTAACTTCAGCATAGTGCTCGCCAGAGCGCACCATGTGCCGCAGCGCATAAGTATTCATCAGCGGGTCATCGCTGCAAATCTGCAGGACGATGTCAGTCTGGCCCCACTTGTCATCTAATTGGTCGCGGGAATAGGCGCGGACATCGCCAAGCCACTCCGGCTTATCCACGCCCAGCAGGGAGAAAATGCGCTCGCCCAGCCCACACGTAATGGTGAGGTTCGCAGGCTGGCGCACCATTTCCGGTTCCAAGGTCCCCAACGGCGGCTGGCCCGTGCACAGCGCTCGCGCGTCCTCGGTCCACAGCTTCATGAGCCGGGCAAAGCCCTGCTTGCCGATGCCCCCTTTAAGATCAAAGCCCACCAAGTTCAGGTGCGCTTGCTCCGGCGTATCAATGCCGGCCTGGTGTGGGCCGTCGAAAGCCACGGTGGCATCGGCAAGCGGGGGCTGCTCCTCCGCTTCAGCGTGTGGTGTTGATTTATCCGAGTTGCATCCCACCAGCGCAATGGCGCTGGTAGACACTGCAGCGCCGGTGAGAAATCCCCTTCTGCTGAATCCCGTCATGATTAGTGCTTGTGGTTTTCTTTCTCGTCGTCCTTGCTGGAGTGGTCGTGACCGGAGTGGTCGTGGCCGGAGTGATCATGGCCAGAGTGGTCGGAGTGATCGTGGCCCGCGTGACCGTGGTCCATGCCCTCCATGTCGCCGTAGTCCTCATCGCCAGCACCCATGGTGCGGGCCTGGATGGTGCCCAGGTCAAGCTCCTCGCCGTCAGACAGGGTGACCGTCATCTCGAGGGAATCACCAGGCATGATGCCTTCTTTCATACCCATCAGCATGAAGTGGTCACCGCCAGGAGCAAGCTCGTGGCTCTCGCCAGCCTTGACAACCAAGGGGCTGGACTTTTCGCGCATCTGGCCATCGACGGTCTCGTGAATCTGGTTCATCTCTGCGTCCAGGCTCGTGGAGAAACCGGTGATCTCGATGTCTTTATCCGAGTGGTTGACCAACGTACCGAAGATGGCGGTCATGTCCTTGTCTTCGTTGGCGCGGACAACAGCGTCCTCGAAGGTCAGGTCCTTATCCGCTGCAGCGGTAGATTTACTGGTTTCTGCAGTCGAAGAAGCGGCCGAAGTCGACTCCGAGTTGCTGGAATCGCTCTCGTTATCCGGGGAGCAACCAGCAAGAACCAGGGCGCTGAGGGATACGCCGGCAATCAGGCGGGAAAATTTCTTAGTCATTATTTGTGACCTTTCGAGTCGTTTCGACGAGTTTTAGCGATCAACAAAGCCAGAACGGCCGCTATGGCCAGCACACCGCCCACGCCCAGGATGATTTTCACCGAGGTAGGCATATCGCTCGAAGAATCTGCAGCTCCATCTGCATCTGCAGCGTCGGTGGAGGAAGCATCATCGCTACCCCCACCTGTGACCGTAAATGAGACCCCGCCGCGCGTTGCGTGTCCATCCGAGGAGGTGATGTTGTAGCCCACCTGGTAGTTACCTGGGCCGGGATCGACATCATCTGGAGTTGTGATCGTCAGATCGCGTTCATCGAGCTCCGGCTCCTGGCTAAAGATCTGTTCCCCAGTGTCCTTATTGGTTACCGCAAAGGTGTTGAACTGGTCTTTAGGGATGCCGGAGAACTCCAGGGTAATTTCCTCAGGAAACTCCTCGAGCTGGTCGCCCTCCTTTACGGTTCCGCCCACGACGGAATCGTGCGCCAGTGCTACGGGTGCGGATCCGCCGGCGATAAGCGCGGTAGCTCCCACTGCCACTGCCGTGCGGCGCAACCAAGGTACGCGATGGCTCATTTTCAGCTCCTTCAGTTCTGAATTTTGCGTGTGCATGCAAAGACATCCTAATCCCACCGAATGCCTTGGTGACAATCGTGGTCATCAGGGTGTCTCTATCAATAGTCGGGAACCATATCCCCATAGTTCCGCACCGAAGCGAAAAAGTCTGCGATCTCCATCACTACAGAAGCTTTGAGATTGCCGCATGCAAAAAGCCGCCTTGCTAACAAGGCGGCTTGAGTGGAGCGGATGACGAGACTCGAACTCGCGACCCTCACCTTGGCAAGGTGATGCGCTACCAACTGCGCTACATCCGCAGGTAAATCAAAAGATTCACCAAGGGCCACAAGATGACCCTCGTGCGCGATACTGGGATTGAACCAGTGACCTCTTCCGTGTCAGGGAAGCGCTCTCCCACTGAGCTAATCGCGCCTAATGCCCGAAGGCATTAAAACGTTGAGGTGGAAACGGGAATCGAACCCGTGTGCACGGTTTTGCAGACCGTTGCCTCACCACTCGGCCATTCCACCGTGGCGATACCGCCTCACACAATACAGTGCTGGAGCGGATGACGAGACTCGAACTCGCGACCCTCACCTTGGCAAGGTGATGCGCTACCAACTGCGCTACATCCGCATGCGAAACCAGGCCCGGTTTCTAGGACAAAGTCCTTGTGCGCGATACTGGGATTGAACCAGTGACCTCTTCCGTGTCAGGGAAGCGCTCTCCCACTGAGCTAATCGCGCGCTATTCATTTAGTTCCACTTTCCCTTTGTGGTGTAACACCCTCTAGAAAAGCGTGGAGCGGATGACGAGACTCGAACTCGCGACCCTCACCTTGGCAAGGTGATGCGCTACCAACTGCGCTACATCCGCATCGCGCCGCAGTGCTTAATGCTTTGCGGTGCGTGAACAAACATTATCGTGCTCCCTGCCAGTTTCCAAATCCCCAGCCCAGCACACCTATTGCGCGGCGTAAATCACTCACTTATCGACGGTGTGAATTGCAGGGGTGTCATTTATCCCGCGCGCTCACCTTCCCAGACATATCCGCTTTAACCCCACCTTCCGCGCCCTTCATCCAGCCAATTAGGAAAATGGAACGCACCGGGTGTAAATTTATCCCCCGCAAGGTCCTATAGCTCAGTGGGAGAGCGTTCCGTTCACACCGGAAAGGTCACTGGTTCAATCCCAGTTAGGACCACCACCGCCCACCTAAGCTTAATTTCCTTTGCTTAGATGGGCTTTTCCCATTCAAGTAGGCTTTTTGGCTTATCTGAGTAAAGTGTCCACCCGTGTTGTGGATACTTTTGGGAATTCTTGCTGGACTGGTCTTACCGATTCAAACGCTAGTCAATACTCGCCTTCGCGCTTCCACCGGCACCCCCTTTTCCTCCTCGATGATTTCCTTCGCCGTAGGAACGGTAACCCTGCTCATCGTGGCTACTGCCGTTACCGGCGGGGATTACGGCATTGCGCAGGCTTTTGATGAACCACTTTGGATTTGGTTCGGCGGTTTGCTGGGTGTTGTCGCACTGACCGGAAATATTCTCCTCTTTCCGCACCTAGGCGCGGTGCAGACCGTAGTCTTACCCATCGCGGGGCAAGTCATCATGGGTCTCATTGTTGACCACTTCGGGCTCTTCGAGTCCCCTCAATCTTCTCTCACAGCAGTGCGTGCCATCGGTGCCATTATCGTGCTTATCGGCGTGATTGCGGTGGTAGCTACCCCGAGCGCTGCAACAAGTAGTGAGGATTCCGCGACCGCCCTGTGGCTCTGGCGGCTCGCCGGGTTTATCTTTGGCTGTTTTACCGCTAGCCAATCCGCTATCAACGGACATCTGGGCCAAGTCACGGGCTCCCCAGTCAGCGCTGCGCTGGTATCTTTCGCCGTCGGCGTTACCGCCCTGGTCATCGTCAATATCGTGTTGCGCTGGCGCCCCCGCATCGAGCGCCCGGAAGGAAAACCCAACCCGTGGTGGATGTGGATAGGCGGTGTATTGGGCGCGCTTTTCATCTTCGGCAACGCCGCCCTCGTTCCGCAGATTGGTACCGGTCTCACCGTGGTTGCCGGCCTGCTTGGCTCGATGCTGGGCTCGCTCATCATTGACCGCGTAAGCGGCGCCCCCATTAAATCCCGCCAGGTGCTTGGCATTGCCCTCCTTTTAACCGGTGTGGTGCTCATTCGGCTGGTGTAGCTGACAGGGCGATTCACCCCGGCAGAACCATTACACTGGCAGAGCATGGACATCGCTTCGCTTTTAGGGCCCGAGCCCTCTTACCTACCCGCCCTCCGGGCCAATATGGTTTCTACCCTCACCGGGTCTGCCACCATCAACGACCTTTCTGAGGCCATGGGCAATGACACCGACGGAAAGCTTTTCCAGGCCCTGCGTGGCTGGGCGGACGTTGTTTTTGTGGGTGGGCAAACGGTCAGGTCAGAAGATTATTCGGGAGTAGAGCAACACTCTCCCGATTCGCCTCCCGCTCCCATTGCCGTACCCACGCAAAGCTTGAAGTTTGAGCCGGACTCGAAATTCTTAACCCACTTCACCACCGCCCCGCTCTTCCTTGTCCCCCACGCGGCGCTGCAGAACCCGGAGGTGTCCGCGAGGAAAGGTCCTCTTGAGGCGGCAGGCGCAGAGGTAATCGATGCAGGTGAAGGCACCATGCAGGACTACCTCCGCATATTGCGGAAGCGTGGATTTCAGCGCATCCTCTGCGAGGGTGGGCCAGGAATGCTCGGCCAGCTGGTGCATATCGATGCCATCGACCAGATGTATCTCACCTTGGATCCCCACCTGTCCACCGGCGTGGAAAAGCCCGTGGCTACCTTTCATGGCACGCACTCCCACCGCCGAATGCACCTAGAAAATATTGCCGCAGATACTGATAGCACGGTGTTTCTGCGATACTCGCGCGCGTCTGAACCCGTAGACTAAAAGGTCGTGTCTGCTCGAATAAACGCCGCCGCATGGCCTATTACCGTTCTCCTCGTCATTCAGCGCGTTTTCATCGTCGCGCGCAATGGGACGCTGACTGATGATTTCACCACGGTCTATAGCGCGCTAAGGCGCATGGTCGACGGTATTCCGGTGTATGAGCAGGCCTATAACCATGTGGATCCGTTGTATCTCTACACCCCGGGTGCAACGCTATTCCTATCGCCTTTAGCGTGGCTCGATTTTGGCCCAGCGCGCGGGCTTTTCATCGTGGTCAATGCCCTTGCCATCATTGCCGCATTAGCACTGCTGACCCACGTGGTGGGAAGAAAGCTCACCTCGCCGGTGTTTCCGGTCTCTATCGCTTTAGCCTTCTCCACCGAATCTGTCACCAATACTTTGGCGTTTACCAATATCAACGGTGTGCTCTTATTCTGCATGGTGCTTTTCCTGTGGGCTTTCTTAGAGGCTGAGCGCACCCCGCAGCTCGCGTGGCTTTCCGGCATAGCCATTGGGCTAGCCATTTTGATTAAGCCCCAATTCGCGCCCCTCCTCTTCTTGCCCCTAGTCAAGCTGCAGTGGCGCAACCTCCTCGCGGGGCTGGGGATTCCAGTGGTGCTTAACCTCCTCGCGTGGCCCCTGGTGCCCGGTGCAAGCGGTTACCTGGACAAGCTTGTGCCCTATCTGTCCACGACCCGCGATTATGCCAATTCCTCCTGGGCGGGATTACGCGCCTATGTGGAATTTGGACCAGTCCTCTACTGGGTGGTGTGGGTAATCTTCGCTGCCTTGATCGGCTGCGCGGTGCTTGGGCTATTGCGGTGGCGACAATCCGAACCGGTGTTTTGGGCGCTGACGACGAGTGGCGCGATTATGGTGGGGATCTTCTTCTTGTCCTCGCTAGGACAGCAATATTATTCAATGTGGCTATTCCCGCTGATATTCACCGTGGTCCTGCCGCGCTCCGTCTTTCACTCAGTGGGCGCATGGGTGGCCGCGTTCCTGTTCTTGGCGCCTGTGTCGTGGACATCGCACGCGCACCCGGATGCTGGGCGGTGGATGAACTTCTTCTCCGGCACCGTGGGATGGAGCCTGCTCATCGTCATCATCTTCGCCTGCGTTGCCGGATGGTGGCGTGCAACGCAAATAAAGGATTAAACTTAAAGTCATGACTGATTTTAAGCTCATTGCTGATGCCGACTGGCAAAAGCGCCTTAGCCCCGAAGAATATTACGTATTGCGCGAAGCTGGTACGGAGCCTCCGCACGTGGGCAAATACACCGATACCACCACAGAAGGTGTCTACTCCTGCAAGGCCTGCGGCGAGGAGCTATTCCGTTCCACCGAGAAGTTCGATTCCCACTGTGGTTGGCCTTCCTTCTTCTCCCCGCTAGCCGGTGACAAGATCATCGAGCGAGAAGATAACTCCCTGGGCATGCGCCGCATCGAGGTTCTCTGCGCCAACTGCGAGTCCCACTTGGGCCACGTTTTTGAAGGCGAAGGCTACGATACCCCGACCGACCTGCGTTACTGCATCAACTCAATTTCCTTGAACCTGGAAGAAAAGCCCGTCGAGGAAAACTAAGATCTCGCTACTCCGCGCAGTGAGATGAAACGACAGCGCTGGGAGCACCTATAAAGGCTGCCCCCAGCGCTGTTTTTGTTTCACATCTTAAGGCAAAACCTTAATGAGTTCTGCGATGTCCTTCACGCGGCGTCCGGTGTGGAAAGGAATTTCCTCGCGGACGTGGTGGCGGGCTTCGGTATAGCGCATCTTATACATCAGGTCCACGATGCGGTGCAGCTCGTCGGCCTCAAAGGCTAGCACCCACTCATAATCCCCAAGCGCGAATGCCGGCACAGTATTGGCGCGCACGTCGGGGTAGTCGCGTGCCTGCATGCCGTGTTCCATCAAAATGCGGCGGCGCTTTTGTTCGTCCATCGTGTACCAGTCATAAGAACGCACGAATGGATAGACGGCAATCCACTCCTTGGGCTCTTCCCCCATGATGAAGGAAGGCAAGTGGGATTTATTGAACTCGGCCGGCCGGTGCAAGGCGTTTCCAATCCAGGTCACCTCGCTTACCTGGCCCAAGGTGGTCTCCCGGCGGAAATCGCCGAAGGCTTTTTGGATATCGGAAAATTCCTCAGCGTGCCACCAGATCATGAAGTCTGCAGAATCGCGCATCGCGGTCAGATCGTAGACGCCGCGGACGGTGACCTTATTGTCCTTTTCTAGCTCCGCAAAGAATTCTTGGGCTTGGGAGATGATCTCCTCGCGCTCGCTGCCCAGGCCGCCTGGGATCACCTTGAAAACGGCGTGTTGGGAGTATTGCTGTACCTCATTGAGTTCCTTGAAATCGAGCTTCGCCATTGCCTTCTCCTTTGCAGAAGCTTATTCGAATATTCGGACATATCCATCATAAGTTGGAGTTACACCGATTGTCATCCCTCCCCCTGTGCGCCTCCCACTATCGGCGCGCCTCCGCCAGCTCAAGGTAGTGAAACTATAGCTTTATCAAGGTGAGTAATTCCGAATCGACCACGCGCAGCGCCGGTAAGAATGCCGGAGCCAACTCCGGAGACGGCGCAGCCTTTACCTCCCTACGCCGCAACGACGAGGCACAAGAGCCAACGACGCCGCCGGCTTTTACTCAGGCGGTGGAGTCCATGCACGCGGCCACTCTTCGCCCAGAGATTAGCCTCGGGTCCATTCGCCCACCGCAGCGGCTAGCCCCCTTTAGCCACGCCATTGGCCTCGAGGTGGGCACGGAAGAGGAGCCGGATATCATCGCCACAGATTCAGATGGCGATGCCTTCGGGCGCCTCATCCTCCTCCATGACCCGGGCGCGGAAGAGGCTTGGGAGGGCGCCATGCGCTTGGTGGCGTATATCCAGGCAGATATGGATGATTCGGTGGCAGGAGATCCGCTGCTTCCGGACGTCGCCTGGCAATGGCTCAATGAAGGCCTGGAAAAAGAAGGCGCGGAGATTACCAACCTCGGCGGCACCGTCACCTCCACCGCCTCGGTTCGCTTCGGCGAGATCGGCGGTCCCCCGCGCGCTTATCAGATTGAAATGCGCGCATCGTGGACCGCGGAGGGACTAGATTTAGCGCCGCACGTGCAGGCCTTTGCACAAGTATTAGCCAACGTCGCGGGCCTGCCGCCTGAAGGCGTTACTGAGCTCGGCCGCTAAGATGGTGGAATTTCGGAAGCGTCCGAAACAGGGTATTCCGAAGGTCTTATCCACCCCGGCGGAATTTGCCGAGGCGGCCGCGCGGTTGCAGGCGGGTACTGGGCCCTTTGCCATCGATACCGAACGCGCCTCAGGTTACCGGTACGATGACCGCGCCTTTCTCATCCAGATCCGCCGGCGCGGCGCTGGGACGATGCTTTTTGCCCCAGAAGGCCACCGCGCGGAGTTAACCCAGGCGCTTGCTCCGGTGCTCAATGGGCAGCACTGGATCATTCACGCCGCCCCCTCGGATCTCCCCTCTCTTGGGTGGCTCGGGCTTTTCCCCGGCACCCTTTTCGATACGGAATTAGCCGCCCGGTTTGCTGGCTTTCACCGCACCAATTTGGGCGCCATTATCGCGGAGCTTTTCGATGTCCAGCTAGAAAAAGGCCACGGCGACGATGACTGGTCCATCCCGCGGCTCAGTGAAGAAATGCGCGCTTATGCCGCACTCGATGTCGAGCTCCTGCTGGAACTAGCTACCACGCTGCGCGATATCTTGGCCGAACAAGAAAAGCTGGACTGGATGGTGGAGGAATGTGCGGCGATCGTCGCCAAGCACGCGAATGATACCGCCCCGCAGCCGCATTCCTGGCGCGATATCAAGGGAGTATCGAGCCTAAAGAATGGGAAGCAGCGCGCCGCGGCGCAGTCTTTGTGGGCCTTGCGCGATGATATTAGCCGGCGAACCGATACCGCGCCCGGGCGCGTGCTGCCGAATAAGGTACTGGTAGAGATAGCCCGGGTTTTGCCCAGCACGCAGCCGCAGCTCACCCGCATCAAGGGGTTTCCGCGCCGGCGCAAGGGTGCCGCGCAGCGCTGGTTGCGGGCGGTGCAGCAGTCCCAGAAAATTCCACCGCGGGGGCGCCCGGTTGCGCTCCGTGAGGAAAGAACCGTTCCCTCGAAATCGGTGTGGTCCAGGGAGTATCCACAGCAGTGGGAGGAATATCAGGAGATCCGCGCTGCCATTGGGGATATCGCCGAAGAGCTCGGGCTGCCACCTGAGCTACTACTTCGCCCCGCCACCCTCCGCGCCACCGTGTGGGCGGCCATTGGTGGGAGCGGAACCATCAGCCAGCCCGAAGACGTGCCCGCCTTCCTAGAACGCGAAGGCGCGCGGTCATGGCAGGTCAACCTCGTTGCCCCGGCATTGATCGCGAGCCTATTTTCCCAACCAGATTAAGCGGTGAGGTTTTCTACCCACTCGGTAATCGATGCGGCAATGAGCTCTGGGCTTAGGCCAAATTCTTCCAAAACCTCGCCGCGGGAACCGTGCTTGGGGAAGTAGCCAGGAACACCAAGGCGCCGCACCGGGGTATCCACCTCTGCGGCACCGAAAGCCTCAGCAATCATGGAGCCGATGCCGCCGCGAATGAGGCCGTCTTCTACCGTCACCACCAGATCGTGATCTGCCGCCATAGCGATGACGGAGCTTGCCACTGGCGCGACCCATCGCGGGTCAATGACCGTGACGTTGAGTCCCTGCTTCTCCAGCTCTCGCGCGGCCTTAATGCTCCGTGCGGACATCGCACCGATAGAAACGATGAGGACCTCGGGGGTATCCTCACCGGCGTCGGCCTCGCCGTAGTAGAGGATATCGACGCCATCGGCAAGCGTATCCACGGCTTCCATATCGGGCAGCAAGTTTCCCTTGGGGAACCGGACGACTGAAGGCCCAGAATCAATGTCCAGAGATTCGTGGAAGAGCTCGCGCAGGCGCGCACCATCGCGCGGGGCAGCGATGTGCATGCCAGGGACAATGCTCATTAAGGACATATCCCAAATTCCGTTGTGGGAGGCGCCATCAGATCCCGTCACGCCCGCTCGGTCCAGCACGATGGTCACCGGCAGCTTGAGCAAGGCAATATCCATGATCACCTGATCCACAGCCCTATTCAGGAACGTGGAATACACAGCCACCACGGGGTGCATGCCGCCCAAAGCCAAACCAGAGGCAGAGGCCATCGCGTGCTGCTCGGCGATGCCCACATCAAAGAACCGCTCTGGGAAACGCTCCTGGAAGGGAGCCAGCCCCGTAGGACCCGCCATGGCTGCGGTGATTGCAACGATGTCATCGCGCTTTTCCGCCGCCGCGATCAATTCTTCAGAAAATGCGGCCGTCCACCCCGGCTGCTTGGTGCCCTTCGCTACGCCGGTTACTGGGTCGATGGCACCGGTCGAGTGCATCTGGTCCTTCGGCTCATTGACCGCAGGCGCAAACCCGTGGCCCTTTTCCGTGACCACATGCACGATAATGGGGCCCTCATAATCGCGGGCATAGGAAAGCGCATGCACCAAGCCATCGATGTCATGGCCGTAAATGGGGCCAATATATTTAATCCCCAGCTCAGGGAAAATCTCCGTGGGCAAGACGGTGGACTTGACGCCTTCTTTCATGGCATGGAGCGCATCAAAGGCGCGCTCGCCTACCCACCCCATGGATTTCAGGCGGCGTTTGCCCTGCTCCATGAGCTCGTCGTAACCATGCTGGGAACGAATGCGCCCCAGGTTTTCAGAAATGCCGCCAATGGTGGGTGAATAGCTGCGGCCGTTGTCGTTGACCACGATGACCGCATTGCGCTTTTTATCTTCAGAAATATTATTGAGCGCTTCCCAGCACATGCCGCCGGTAAGCGCGCCATCGCCGACGATGCCGATGACATTGCGGTGGCCTTCCCCGCGAATCTTGAAGGCCTTGGACAGCCCATCCACGGTCGAAAGCGAGGCGGAAGCATGCGAGGATTCCGTCCAGTCATGCTCGGACTCACCGCGGTCCGTATAACCGGACAGGCCGCCCTTTTGGCGCAGGGTATCGAATTGGGCCGTGCGGCCAGTCAACATTTTGTGCACATAAGACTGGTGGGAGGTATCGAAGATGATGGGCTCGCGCGGGGAATCAAAGACCCGGTGCAGCGCAATGGTCAATTCCACCACGCCCAAATTGGGCCCCAAGTGCCCACCAGTCACCGATACCTTATCGATGAGGCGCTGGCGAATATCCGCCGCAAGTTCCTCCAACTTTTCTGCAGGCAGTGCCTTCAGGTCTTGCGGCGAGTTTATGGTATCCAAGATAGTCATGGAGCGGCCTTCAACTCCTTCTGTGCTTAGTTCTTCCTATCCACCGTACCCGTGGTCCGTATTTTCTTTTATATCGGCTCATTACTTCAGGCGAGGTATTTTCGCGTTAAACGGAACTCTGCGCCGGCTTATCTGCTTCCTTATCTGGGGTAATAAGAGCGATAACCTCAAAGTGATGGGTGCCAGGAAAGGCATTGATTAGCGCCATTTTCTCAGGCTTGTACCCAGCGCTGTGCCACAGGGATAGATCGCGGGCAAAGGTTGCGGGATCGCAGCCCACATGAACCACGGCCTGCGGCTTTGCCTCCGCCACGGCGCGGATAACCTGCTCGCCCGCCCCGGTTCGCGGCGGATCGAGCACCACGGCACCAGGTTGGGGCAATTGCGCAGCAACCTGTTCTACCTTCGCGGATTTGACTGCAATATCGATATCGCGCAGCCCCGGCTGCGTAGACGCCGTTGCCGCGGGCGAATAGTCCACGGAAATGACTTTTCCACCGGTGGCTTCTGATAGCGCGGGCGCGAATAGTCCGACGCCGCCGTACAAATCCCAGGCAATCTTCTGCTGGTAATTCCGGCCGGCCAGCCACTGCCCCGCCACAGCGCTATAAAGTTCCGGCGCCGCCACATGCGCTTGCCAAAAGGCCGTGGCAGGGAAGGAAAACTCGCGGCCATTGACGTATTCGACCACGGTGCCAGAGCCCTCGATGACCTCGCGAATGGTCTCCACGCGCCTGCCCCGCGGTGCCTTGCGCGTTTCCACCACATGCCGGTTACCCGCGCCATCGAGAACCGCGACGATTTCGGCCCCCGGGGTAAAACGCCGCGCGCCGTCGCCTACCAAACCATCAATCAGGCCATCTGCTAGTTGGGTACAACCGACAGAAGTCACCAGCTCATTCGAGCGGTACTTCCGCAATCCGGCGCGGCCTTGCTTGTCGACGCCCAACCTGACCCTCGACCGCCAGCCCCGTACCGGCGGCAGGTCGTGTTGTTCAATAGTGAGGGACTCGAGCCCTTCTATGCCGCTACGGCGCAGCTGTTCGCGGAGAACGTCCATCTTGATGTCTAGTTCCGCTGCGGGATCCAACTCTGCAAAATCGCAGCACCCAGCACCAAGCTCCGCGGCGGGGCAACTACTGGGTACGCGCAGAGCCCCTGCGGTGACGATGCTATCGAGTTCGCCCTTGATAAAGGACTTTTTCACCTTACCGGCGGTTGCGCGAACCGTGTCCCCCGGAAAAGCCCGGGGAACGAAGACGACGCGCCCGTCTGAGGCGTGGCCGATGCCAAGTCCACCATGGGCCATGCGGTCAATGGTGACCTCCAGGGTGTCTCCGCGAGATAGAGCGGACTCATTCATTTTCTGCCTCGAACTCTTGTGTACTGCGATCTGAACTTGTGGCAAGCCCGGCATTTTCTGCCGCTTCTACCGCGGCATCTGCGCGGCGCACCATCCACACGGTCAATGCGGTCACCAATAGCGTCAAGGGCCAGCCCATGACGATCCTGGTAATGCCCAAGGCGGTCGTCTCCCCGGCATCATAAATCGCCCGCTGGATGATAAACCGCGCTAAGAAGATAACGGCCCACCCGGCGGTGGCAATGGAATAGGCCCTGCGCGCAAGCTTTACCTTCTGCCAGGCCATATCATCGCCGTTCAAGCCCTTCCAGATAACGCCAACGGCCGGCCACCGGAAGAGAATTGATAGCGACGCGGCGATAAACAGGGCCAGTGACATCCAAATGCCGTATAGGAAGTAGCCTTTGGCATCGCCGGTAAACCAGGCGATGGCGGCGCAAATGGCCACCCCGATAAGGCCAGAGATGGCCGGCTGAATGGTCTGTTTGCGAACGATGCGCCATATGGCGATCACTACCGCCACACCCAGCGCGGAGATGAGCGCCGGGGTTAGGCCGTAAAGGCTATTAACTGGAATAAGGACGACGATGGGCAAGGTGGCCGCAACCAGTCCGGGAAGGCCTCCCATTTGTTCCAACAGAGTTGGCTCAGTATCGCGGTCCTGGTCGTCGCCTAGCTGTGGAGCCTGCGGCTCCGGCAAAGAGTTACTCACGTAGCGTTCTGCTTTACTTACTTATCGGTATCGGGGTTAGACCCCTTGTCTTTGTCATGTGCGGGAGATTCATTGTCCCCCTTGGGTGGCTGCGCGCCCAAATCGCGCAGTTGCTGTTCGGCTTCCGCCTCAGCTGCGGGATCGGGGCCGCCTACCCCGTTTTCTGGGTGACCTTGGGCCGCCTGCCCCTGGGAATTTGCGCCTGATTGGTCCTGCTGACGCTTTTCCATGGCTTGTTTGACCTGCTCCACCAGCTGCTTGGGCATGATGACCGGCAGTGCATTGCCCGCCAAAATGGGATCTTCACCGCGGTAGACAAAGGTTCGCGATGCTACGTCGCGCGCGATCTGCGCTAAATCTTCTTCAAGGCCGGTAGGTGCTGCAAGAGTTAAGCGCAGCATCCACCGCGGGCCTTCGGCGCCAATGACGCGCAGTTGGCCGTTGTCATTTTTGCCAACGATTTCCAGCCCCCAAGGGCCTTGCTCCGTGGTGACGGATAGCCCATCGCGGCTCATGCCTTCCTTGATTTCTTCCACGGATTCAGCCCACTGGCCAGGTTTGCGTGGAGCTGCGAAGGCAACGGGAGTAATACGGCCCGCCTTGGTGACAATGTGCAGCATCTTCGGGCCTTGTTCGCCCATTTCTACCTGGACCTGGGAATCCTTGGGCAGCGGAATGCGCATCGAGCCAAGGTCAAGGATGCCGATGGAAGAATCAGAAAAGTCAAAGTCTTCGATATTGACGGAATCGCCATCGAAGGGGCCGGTTTCGCCATTTACGGCGTCGTGGGCAAACTCCGTTGGCACCTGTCCCGAAGCTGCGGCGGCATCGGCAGCCGTATCTTTTACGGATGCAAAGGAATTCGATTCAGCCGAAGCCGATCCTGCGGAATCAGCGGCAGGCTCTTGCGGCTGCGATTGCCGTGAGGCCTCCGGCTCTTCCTTCCGGTTGTCATCGTTTTTCTTTTTGCCAAATGGCCAAATACCCATGTGTTTAAACCTTTCTATACCCCGGTTGATCCGTAGCCGCCGGTACCGCGGTCGGTCTCATCCAAGTCTTCTACTTCGCTAAAATCCATTAGTTCTACACGCTGTACCACGAGTTGAGCGATGCGCATGCCGCGCTCGATCTCGATCGGGGTGTGGGAATCGTGGTTGATCAGGCACACCTTGATCTCCCCGCGGTAGTCAGCATCCACGGTACCCGGCGTATTGACAATGGACAGCCCGTGTTTAGCTGCTAGGCCAGACCTCGGATGAATTAATCCCACGGTGCCCAGCGGCAAGGCCATGGCTATACCGGTGCCAACGAGGGCGCGTTCGCCAGGTTGGAGGGTAAGCGCCTCGGCAGCATAAAGATCGGCGCCGGCGTCACCCCGATGGGCCCGAAATGGCATCGGCAGCCCTTTATCGAGGCGCTTAATTTTGACGTCTCCTACTGGCGTTAGTTCCTGCGGTAGCGAATTCGAATCAGTCACTTAGCCAATCCTACCTGCCCCAGCCGGTTCATTCTGCGCCTGGAGTGGACTAGACTGCCTAGACGTGTCTGATATTTCTGCTCCTCAACCCGCTGACCCGAAAGTGTTGTATCGCGAACGCCAATGGGTGCCGTGGTACTTCTGGATTTTTGCAGCAATCGTTGTGGCTTTAACCTCAGCTACGGCCGGACTCAACCGCTCTGTGTGGTGGACCATCATTCCCGCGGTCCTGCTCGGAGCCATCGCTATCTGGGTGCTCATCACGTGGTCTGGGACCGTTGTGCAAGTAGAACAAGATGAAGATGGCACGCGGTGGCTGCTCGTCAAAGACGCACAGCTACCCAATGAGGTTGTCTCTCGTTCGATTACCGTTCCAAAGTCTGCGCGCCATAACGCACTGGGCCCGCAATTCGATCCGGCCGCATTCTTGGTCTCTCATGCCTGGATTGACGAGCACGCCATGATGGTCCTCAATGATCCGGAAGATGACACCCCATATTGGCTCATTGCCTCGAAAGATCCAGACCAACTGCTCCGCGCCTTCCTGCCAGAGCAGCACGCGTAAAATTCGTAGATTCTAGGGGTCGCTGCTTTTTAGAAGGCATCACCTGTGAGAGTGCCGTTGGTGTTTTCCGTGCTACTGCATCCCCCCCCGAGCAAGCCCGTATGACAGCATTAAAGCAGACTTTCGGTCGCACCTTACGCGGGTTCTTGTACCGTCAGTGAAAAGTTGGACTAGGAAGAGATCACAATGGGTTTCGGAGGAGCTTTAGGCAGAACTCAAAAAGATGGGAAACCCTGGATACCTCCTTGGTGGTTTTCCTTTGTGCTACTGCCGCTAATGGTCATCGCTGAATTTTATGTCAGCCAAGTAACCGGTTGGCGGGGAGTGTCCTCATCCAACGTGGAAGGAGTCTCTTGGAGCGAACTGAGCTCTGACGGCATCGTCCTTCACGTAGTGGGGTACATGGCTTTTTACCTCGTTCTAGTACTGCCCATCTTCTTGGTTCGTCGATACCTATTGGAGAAACGGCAAAAGCAAGGAAGCGAACCGGATGAAAAGGGCAAAGACGAACAGCCTTAGATATAGCTGGATAACTGAGGGGGCCTGCCCCCGAAAGTAGAGGCCCCGGGGAGTTAGCTCCCGCGCACATTAGGTGTCTGCTAAACAAGGAAAACTTCACACCCCGCCACGTTTGCCTGTGCAAACTGCGGCGGGGTGAATCTTTATTTGGGTTGTGCGCAGTAACGGCTAGCTAGGCCAATACTGGCTGTTTAGGCACAATCCTTACAGATGGGCATGCCATCTTCTTCGTGCGAGTAACGCTTATTGGACTGGACCAAAAAGCAGGATCCGCAGGTAAATTCGTCTTCTTGGCGGGGAACGACCTGTACGTTGAGTTCCTCGCCGGTGAGGTCAACTGATGGCGGCTGGAATGCTTCGACGATTTCGCCATCGTCATCCATGCCATTGCTTTCGGGTTCAGCTGCTTTCAGTCCCTCTAAAGAGTCAGTTTCAAGTTCGTCTTCTGCACCGCGGCGCGGTGCGTCATAATCGGTGGCCATACTGCACGCCCCTATAAGTCGAGTTGCTTTAGGAATAGTTGTTTATCGATCGCGCATAGTAAAGGACAAACACCGATATGTCATCCTGCTGCTAAGAAATTCTTAGATCCTTCACCCCCGCATCGCTTCCTTAGCGCCATGTGCTGCCAAAAGTTCCTCAAATGCGGGTGCCAAATTCACCCCCGCAGCCCAGGTTAATTCACCATCGGCGGACCCCTTGTCCAGCCCTGGATGGTGGACTTTAGCTCCTGCCTCGCGGGCGATGAGAGCACCGGCGGCAAAATCCCAAGCGTTAATGCCGTGCTCGAAATAGGCATCTACGCTCCCCTCGGCCACGCGGCACAAATCAAGGGCGGCTGCGCCGATGCGGCGGATATCGCGGACCTGCGGCAGCAACTTGGTCAGCAGTTCCGCCTGGTGTTTGCGCCGCTGTGCGCCGTAACCAAATCCCGTCGCAACCAAGGAAAGCGCGGGATCATCTTGTTCACCGCATCGCAGCGAGGACCGCGTGCCATCCGCAGTGGTAACCGTGGCACCCTCGCCTGCCGCTGCGGAATACACCTGCCCCCGCGCCACGTTGACCACAGCGCCTGCTACCAGGCGGCCATCGTATTCCGCACCGATGGAGACCGCGTAGTCCGGAATGCCGTAAAGGAAATTGACGGTTCCGTCGATGGGGTCCACGATCCACCGCACGCCGGTCGTCCCGTCGAAGCTCGCGCCTTCCTCACCTAATAAGCCATCGCCAGGGCGGCTTTCCCTAATCGTGCGCGTAATAAACTCCTCAGTGGCGGTGTCGACCTCCGTTACCGGGTCGACGGCGCTCGATTTCGTCTGAGTATGTGCCGCAATACCGTCTCCAGCGACCAAGTCGGCGCGGCGCGTCCGGATAAGTTCCGCCGCGTGCATCGCGGTAGATTCCGCAAAATCTCGCAACTGCAGAAAATCTATGTCATGATCCATGCCAACCATTGTGCCTTCTTCTACACTTGCGAGCATGACTACTCATACTGGCCACTCATTTGGCATCGATATCGGCGGCTCCGGCATTAAGGGCGCAGAAGTCGACCTCAAAAACGGTGAATTCGTGGGTTCGCGGCTAAAGATCCCTACCCCACAGCCGTCCACACCAGATGAGGTAGCCACGGTAGTAGCCCAAATTGTGCGCGAAAAAGAGTGGGACAAGCCCGTCGGCATCACCTTGCCCTCGGTAGTGTCGAACCACACGGTGCACTCCGCTGCCAATATCTCACCTGAGTGGATAGGCGTGGATACCACCGAGTTGTTTTCGCGTTATTTAGACGTTGATTTTGTGGTCTTAAATGATGCCGATGCCGCAGGACTTGCGGAAGTCGCGTATGGAAACGAGTTGGCCAAAACCGGGCCAGTCATCTTTTTGACGCTGGGAACCGGCATCGGATCGGCCTTCTTCCTCAACGGGCAGCTCTTCCCCAATACCGAGCTTGGCCACCTCACGGTGGAAACTAACGAAGCCGAGGCGATCGCGTCCTCCGCCGCCAAGGAACGCGAAGGGCTGAAGTACAAGGAGTGGACGCCTCGGCTCAATCGAGTGCTGCAAGAATACGAGAAATTATTTAACCCGCAAGCATTCCTGATCGGGGGTGGCATATCTCGCAAATTCCACAAATGGGGACACCACTTAACCATTGATACCCCCGTTATGCCTGCACAGTTGCAAAATCGTGCGGGTATTGTAGGTGCAGCGATGGCGGTATTGGAAGGCCTAGAGCCATAAAATCGCCGTTGCATTAACCCTATCTACCGGCATTGTGCAAAAATCGCCTATACTGGGCGGTCGATCCAAAATTGCATGGCTCTCGGGCGTGTCTGACCTGCATAAGGCCTACACCCGCTACCATTTCTTAATGCTATTGCCACCCTGTGCGGGTGCGGTGAGCTATTCCCATCAAGTAGTAAGTCGAAAGGGCGTACGTGGCAGCCACTGATTCTTCAGACCAGGCACTCGGCGAGGACGATAAGTCTGTCGAGGCATCTACTCCTGCAAAGAAGACCGCCAAAAAGACGGCAAAGAAAACGGCGAAGAAAACCGCCAAGAAGACAGCTAAAAAGACGGCGAAAAAGACTGCCAAGAAAACGGCGAAGAAAACCGCCAAGAAGTCGGCGAAGAAATCAGCCAAGAAAGCTGTCAAGAAGACCGTGCGAGCCTCTGCGGCGGAACCGCAAGACTCCCCTGCAAACTCCGCGGAGAAAGCGCCGTCGGAGGAGGCAGAGGACGCAGAGGATCAGCTCGATTCCGTTGAGCAAGATGCCCCTGCGGATGACGTCGACTTCGACCCAACTCATGAGGACATCGAAGAGGACGAATTCGATGCCCCCACTGACCTCGATGAAGACGATATTCAGGAAGAGTTGGGCGAAGAAGAAGACGAGGACGAAGTAGAAGATACGTCCTCTGTCTGGGATGAGGAAGAATCCGTCGCCCTGCGCCAGGCGCGCAAGGATGCACAGCTGACCGCCTCCGCCGACTCCGTGCGCGCGTACCTCAAGCAGATCGGTAAGGTTGCCCTGCTGAATGCTGAGCAGGAGGTCTCTTTGGCCAAGCGCATTGAGGCCGGCCTGTACGCGCAGCACCGCATGGACGAGATGGAAAAGGCTCGCGCGGAGGGCGATAAGGCTGCCAAGCTCTCCCCCATGGAAAAGCGCGATCTGCGCAGCATCGCTAGGGACGGACGAAAGGCTAAGAACCACCTGTTGGAGGCCAACCTTCGCCTTGTGGTCTCCTTGGCCAAGCGCTACACCGGCCGCGGCATGGCTTTCTTGGACCTTATTCAGGAAGGCAACTTGGGCCTTATCCGTGCGGTGGAAAAGTTCGACTACACCAAGGGCTACAAGTTCTCTACCTATGCCACGTGGTGGATCCGCCAGGCCATTACCCGCGCCATGGCAGACCAGGCCCGCACCATCCGCATCCCGGTACACATGGTGGAGGTCATCAACAAGCTGGGACGCATCCAGCGCGAGCTGCTCCAGGACTTGGGCCGCGAGCCCACCCCACAGGAGCTCGCGAAGGAAATGGACATCACCGAAGAAAAGGTGATGGAGATTCAGCAGTATGCGCGTGAGCCCATCTCGCTGGACCAGACCATCGGTGATGAGGGCGATTCTCAGTTGGGTGACTTCATCGAGGACTCTGAGGCCGTCATCGCCGTCGATGCCGTGTCCTTCACCTTGCTGCAGGACCAGCTCCAGGACGTGCTGACCACGTTGTCCGAGCGCGAAGCTGGCGTCGTGCGCCTGCGCTTCGGGCTTACCGATGGCATGCCGCGCACTTTAGACGAGATCGGCCAGGTCTACGGCGTTACCCGCGAGCGCATCCGTCAGATCGAGTCCAAGACGATGTCAAAGCTGCGTCACCCCTCTCGTTCGCAGGTATTGCGCGATTACCTCGACTAGATAACTCGCCCGCCTCGCACAGCATTAAGGCCGCACCACGGTGGTGCGGCCTTTTATGTGCCTTTCCCTCCTGCGGGGCTGGCGTCGCGAAAGAAGCGCAGCGCCAGCAAGCCGGCCGACAGCCAACCGGCGATAAGGAGGCTTGCTACCACTTGCGCAAGTAGTTGATGCGCTCGCGCAATTGGTCCGCGCTACACAACGCGGTGGGCGGTCCGCCGCAGGCCTTGCGGACCTCGGTGTGGATGGCACCGTGCGGCCGGCCGGAGCTCTGCGCGGCAATGGAGACCACCGTGTTGAGCTCCTTGCGCAGCGCGCCGAGCTCATCCACCACGCCGGTATCCGCTGCGGCATCGGACTCTTGCTGCTTCGCGGCAGGCGCATGACCCATGCCGTAGATCTTGCGGCGGTGGGCCTCTTCTGCCTCAGCGGCCCGGCGCGCCTTTTCCTCGGCCTCACGGCGGTCCATTTCCTCGGATTGCTTCTTGCGCAGTAGGTCTTTGACCTGGTCGGCATCGAGGAGCCCGGGGATGCCGAGGAAATCGGCTTCCTCATCAGAGGTCATATCGCCGGTATTAAACTGCGAGCCGTTATAGAGCAGGCCAGAAAATTCGGCTTCGGCGCCTAAGGACTCGTAGGACTTTTCCAGCATGTCCGGTTCAGTCTTTTTCTGGTTTGCTTGCTCGAGTAGCTCGTCGTCCCAGCCTTCTTTCTCCGTCTTCTCTTTGCCTAAGACGTGGTCGCGGGATTTTTCCATGTGCTCGGCAAGGCCGAGCAGCACGGGGACGGAGGGAAGGAAGACCGAGGCGGTTTCGCCAGGCATGCGGGAGCGCACAAAGCGGCCGATTGCCTGGGCGAAGAACAAGGGGGTCGACGCGGACGTGGCGTAGACTCCGACCGCGAGGCGGGGCACGTCGACGCCCTCAGACACCATGCGTACGGCAACCATCCATTCATCGGTGGAGTCCGCAAATTCTTGAATGCGGTCCGAGGAACCTGGGTCATCGGACAAAATAACCGAGACTGGGGTATTGGAGAGTTGCTTGAGGATTTTCGCGTAGGCGCGGGCGGTGGTCGTATCGGAAGCGAGCACGAGCCCGCCGGCATCCGGCATATTGCGCCGCATCTGCATCAAGCGGGTATGCGCCGCCTGCAGCACGGCGGGGATCCATTCGCCCTTGGGGTCGAGCGCGGTGCGCCAGGCGCGCGCGGTTTGTTCCACGTTCATGATGTCACCCAGTCGCGCGGAGTGCTCTTCCCCGGCGGAGTCCCGCCAGCGCGCCTCGCCGGAGTAGGACAGGAAGACGACGGGGCGCACGACGCCATCGGCAAGCGCATCGCCGTAATCGTAGGTGTGGTCGGCGCGTGAGACCTTATGGCCTTCCCCATCGTCCTCATAGCGCACAAAGGGGATGGGCGATTCATCGGAGCGAAACGGCGTACCGGTCAGCGCGAGGCGGTGGTTGACGTCGTCGTAGGCTTCCTTGACGCCATCGCCCCAGCTTTTGGCATCGCCGGCGTGGTGGATCTCGTCCAAGATCACCAAGGTGCGCCGCGCGGAGGCAACGGCGCGGTGCTTGAAGGGGTGCATGCCCACTTGGGCATAGGTCACCACGATGCCGTCCATGCTGGGGTTGACCGCAGAGGAGTTCGTGAAGGCAGGATCCAAGGCCAAGCCCACCCGCGCGGCGGCGGCAGACCACTGCGTCTTCAGGTGCTCGGTAGGCACCACGACGATGACGCGTTCTACCGTGCGGTCTTCCATAAGCTCCGTCGCGATGCGCAGAGCAAAGGTGGTTTTACCCGCACCTGGGGTCGCCACGGCCATAAAATCTTGTGGCTTGGTGGCGAGGAATTTATCGAGGGCTGATTGCTGCCACGCGCGGAGGTTCGTCTTCTTAAACGTCCTCACTTGCGGCGAAGACCCTTAAAAACGCGTTCGCAATCGGGGCATACCGGCGAGCCCGGCTTTGCCTGTTTGGTTACCGGGAAGGTCTCACCGCACAGAGCAACGACGTATTTTCCGTTGACCGCGGAATCGAGAATCTGATCCTTTTTGACGTAGTGGAAGAACTTCGGCGTGTCATTATCCGTCGTCGAAGTGTCTTCACGAATATCTGGCCGTTCAATTGTCTTCGTAGTCGTAGTCACGCACCCCATTTTGCCGCATCAGCATCGAACTTTGCGAGTCATGCGTCTACCCTTGGAGAACATGCACACTCTACGCACTCCAACGCCGGCTTTCCCGTCCCCTGTTGTAGGGTTACGCGCCGCGCTCCAGGGAGGTGCGTAATTTAAGTGTTTGGCAAAAAGGAACGTTTTCTCATCACGGATGCCAAGCTCTCGCCCGCACAAGATCGCAGGCGCCGGGAGCTGTGGTACGGATTTTTCCAATTCCTGCGCGTGCCGTCCCTGCTCATTGCCGGGGTCTTTTTGTACATGCATTGGTGGTTGCTCGCGGCGATCATCGTGGGCGTGACCTTTCCTTTGCCGTGGATTGCCGTGGTCATTGGCAATAGCCGCGGTGAGAAGAAGGACAAGCGGGATAAAAATGTCTATAAACCCGCGATGAATCGTCAGCTATATTCGCAGTATCAGAACCAACAGATTTCCCGCGGTGGCTCCAAAGCAATCGAATCTCAGCATTCCGTTATTGACCATGACGATACTGCCTCCGATTAGGCGCATAACCCGCATGAATAGCACGACTGGAAAGGATCTTCTCCCAGCATGACGTCCTTTGGCCCTCATTTCGATGCCGCCGCGCTGCGCGATCTTGCCCCGGAGCTAGCGGAGGCTTTTTCGCAGGCCAGTTTTACTACCGATGGTTTAGCTGGGCATTTGGGTCCGGAGCTTACGGAGGCCCTCTACCGCGGTGAGCCTGCCGCGGTGGCGCGCGGCACCGCCGGTAATTCCCAGCTGGATACGCTCATCCGCTTCTTCCTGCTGCATGAGCATCTGCCGGCCACGCTGCTTGCCGATGCCCTCGGGGCCCGCCTTGCCGCCAAGCTCCTGGATGCCGGCGTGGCACTTTCCGATGATCGCGGCAGCATCTACATTGCCCTCGATATCCGGCCACATATCATCGTCGGCTCCAACCGCCTCGTCTTTTCCGATGTCGATGCCTCGCTGGTGGACCACGTCCCCGGCGCGGATCACGTCTTGGGCGTCGGGGCGGCAAGCCTCTCACTCTTGCAATCGACGCCGGTAAGCCCGGTATCAACGGTGCTCGATCTGGGCACCGGTTCGGGAGTGCAATTGTTGGGTCAGCTCGAGTGCGCGCGCAGCATTACGGCGACGGATGTCCACCGGCGCGCGCTTGATTTGGCCGGTGCCACTGTCGCTGCCTCAGGGACTAGCACAGAGGTAGAGCTAGTTGAGGGCTCGTGGTTCGAGCCCGTTGCGGGGCGCACCTTTGACCGCATCGTTGCCAATCCCCCATTCGTCGTTGGCATTCCTGAGGTGGGCCATGTCTACCGCGATTCTGGCCTGAACTTGGATGGGGCTAGCGAATTGGTGGTATCCCAGGCAGTGGATCACCTCACCCCGGGCGGAACCGCGCATTTGCTCGCCGCCTGGGTGCATACCGGTGGGCAGACTTGGCAGCAGCGCGTGGCCTCGTGGCTGCCGGATAAGGGCGTGGCTGCCTGGATCATTCAGCGGGATGTCGCCGATCCTTCCCTCTACGTATCCACCTGGCTCAAGGACGAATCGCTTGATGTGCGCAGCGATGAGGGCAAGGCGCGCTCAAAGGCCTGGCTGGATCATTTCCACCACCACGATGTCACAGGTATCGGGTTTGGGTTCGTCGCCATTCAAAAAATTGCCGAAGACGCGCCCTCCGATATCTTGGCCGAGGAAATGCCGCAGCACTTTAGCGACCCGTTGGGACCCGAGGTGGAAGAATACTTCGCCCGCGTGGCCTGGCTGCGCGACTTGGTTCCTGGTGAGCTAGAAGGCAAGCACTTCCAAGTTCGTCCACAGGTGGCCAAGGAAGAAGTCAGCGTGGCCGATACCGATAATAAACAAGGATTTAGCCGGGCGGTTATCCGCTTGACGCGTACCGATGGGCCCCGGTGGAGCCACGAAGTCGATGAACACTTGGCAGCAATCGTAGCTGGCTTATCTCCCCATGGGCTCAACCTTGGAGAGACCGTTGGCCTGTATGCGGTAGCGCACGGCTTCGATGAGGCAGAACTGACCGCGGCCGCGCTTCCCGCCATCATCGATATGGTTCGCCACGGCCTGCTCATCCCCGCCGATCTGCTGCTCGAGGATGATGCTTCCCCGACTGCCCACACCGAATAGCTCCGAACGCCCAGGAAAGGAAGGTACAGGCATGCGCGCAGTACTAACCCGCGTATCCGAAGCAGCTGTCACCGTTGCGGGCGAGACCGTCGGCGCCATCGACTGCCCTGAGACCGGCGGGCTTTTAGCCCTCGTCGGTGTCTCCCGGGAGGATTTAGCCGATTGGAAACCGCGTGCGGAAAAGATGGCCCGCAAGATCGCGGAGCTGCGCATCCTTGAAGGTGAAGTATCGGTTGCAGATGCCGGAGCCCCAGTCTTGGTGGTCAGCCAGTTCACGCTGTATGGCCGCACTGCCAAGGGGCGGCGCCCATCGTGGGCCGATGCTGCCCCGGGAGAAGAGGCCGAGCCGGTCATCGAGTACATCATCGAGCGCCTCCGCGAGCGCAATATCGCGGTCGAATCAGGCCAATTCGGGGCTATGATGCGCGTGTCTTCCGTCAACGAAGGCCCATTTACGGTTTTGGTCGAGACCTAATTTCCTCTCCTGCATTTTCTCTTCATCCGGCGTCTACCTGCGCGAGCGCCCACTCACACCCAGAATTATCTATGAGCTAGATCGCACAATGGGCAACTTTGTTCAACAATGCATATCTCTGGGTGCCGCGCAAGCTTTTTCAGAGTGATAATTAACCTACCCGGAATACAATAAATTATTATCACGTGGCATCATCGCGGGCTTATACTTAACGTGCAACGAAGCGAATGGGCTGGATACAAGCTGAAAAAATAATTTCAGTCCCTTTCCCGCGCACGCTGGTGAGAGAAAATCTTTTCTCACTCCAGGGTGACAGGAGCCCTCAAGCTTCGGTCAACCCCATGCAGAGGAGGAAAGAAAATGTCCCACAAGCTCTTGCGCCACGGACAAGTCGAACACCCGGAACACGACGCGCAAATTCCGGAACAACTACCCGCAGAAGAAAAGCCACCCGCTGACGGCATAGAAACGCCATTTGCGGGCCAAGAAGGCGCCCCAGCGTGGAACAAGGAAGACACCGTATGGATGCTCTCCCTATTCGGCACCGCAATTGGCGCCGGCGTACTCTTCCTTCCCATCAACGCGGGCATCGGCGGCATCATCCCGCTTCTCATCATGACGGTCGTCGCCTTGCCGATGACCTATTGGGCCCACCGCGGCATGACCCGCCTGGTCCTCTCCAGCTCAAAGCCAGACGGCGATCTCACCGACGTCGTGGAAGAACACTTCGGCGTTAAAGCCGGCGTGTTGATGAATATCCTCTACTTCCTCTCCGTCTACCCCATCCTCTTGGTGTACTCGGTAACCATCACCAACACGGTGAACTCCTTCCTGGATCACCAGCTAGGTATCACCCCTCCAGATCGCTGGCTTACCTCGCTGGTTCTCGTCGGCGGCCTCATCCTCGTCGTGCGCATGGGTAAAAACGTGGTCGTCCACGTCATGTCCTACTTGGTCTACCCATTCATCGGCATCCTGGTACTACTCTCGCTATACCTCATCCCCAAGTGGAATACCGCACTCTTTGACAGCTTCGACCTCAGCGTCGCGCGCGAAGCCTCCGGCCACAGCATGGGCATTACCTTGATGCTCTTGGTCCCGGTCATGGTCTTCTCCTTTAACCATTCGCCCATGATTTCTTCCTTCGCCGTCGACCGCCGCCAAACCTACGGCAAGTACGCGGAATACAAGTCCCGCAAGATCTTGCTCCGCGCGGAAATCCTCATGGTCGTCGTCGTGATGTTCTTCGTCTTCTCCTGCGCGCTCAGCCTTTCTCCTGCAGATATGGCCGAGGCTAAGGAACAAAACATCACCATCCTGTCTTACCTGGCCAACCACTTTGACAACCCCCTCATCCAGTGGATTGCCCCCATCATCGCCATGATTGCCGTAGCCAAGTCCTTCTTGGGCCACTACCTCGGCGCTGCAGAAGGCTTTGAAGGCCTCCTGGTCAAAGGCAGCAAAAATGCCAATAAAGATGATGCAGAATCCAGCCACAAGCTCGACACCATCACGCTTGTCTTCATGCTGGTAACCGCGTGGCTCGTTGCCTGGGCGGATCCTTCCATCCTCGGCATGATCGAGACCCTCTGCGGCCCGACCATCGCCATCATGCTGTTCCTTATCCCGATGATTGCCATCCACAAGGTTCCAGCACTCGCCCGCTTCAAGGGCAAAGCCTCCAACTACTTCGTCTTCATCATGGGCCTCGTTGCCCTGGCCACCATCATCTACTCCATCGTGCAGGCTTTCTAAGCAGCACCCACTTCTCAGGATTTTCCAGGAGAAAAACCATGTTCATCAGTATCTTCGATATGTTCAAGATCGGCATCGGCCCCTCAAGCTCACACACGCTTGGGCCAATGAAAGCCGGCAAGGCCTTCGTCGACGAACTCAAAGAAAAAGGCCTCATGGATAAGGTCACCCGCGTCCAGGCCAACGTCTACGGCTCCCTCTCCTTGACCGGTGTGGGCCACTCCACCGATAAGGCCATCCTGTTGGGCCTGGCCGGCGAAGAACCAGAAACCGTCGATATCGACGGCATCTCCGCCTTCATGAAAGAGGTCAACCAGAGCGAAACGCTCCTGCTCGGTGGCACGCACACGGTGGGCTTCCCCAAAGACGGCGGATTCTACTTCCACGATGAATACCTGCCCATGCACGAAAACGGCATGTGCCTTATCGCCTTTGCCGGCGAGGAAGACATCCTGCACAAGACCTACTACTCGGTGGGCGGCGGGTTCATCGTCAAGCAAGAAGACTTCGCCATGCGCACCCAGGATTCCGTCGAGGTCCCATTCGCTTATTCCAGCGCGGAAGAACTACTGGCGCTGTGCGAAACCAATAATATGACGCTGCCTGAGCTCGGTCGGGCCAATGAAAGGGCGCTGCACAGCGATGAGGACATCGACGAGCACCTGCGCAAGGTCCGCGATGTCATGTACACCGGCATCAAGCGCGGCTCCACCACCGATGGCCCGCTCCCCGGTGCCCTGCTCGTACCGCGCCGCGCCGCCGCCCTGAAGCGCAGGCTGGAACAATCCGACCCGCACGATGGCCTCAACATTTTGAGCTGGGTAAACATGTTTGCCCTGGCCATTTCGGAGGAAAATGCCGCCTGTGGCCGCGTCGTCACCGCGCCGACTAATGGCGCATGCGGCGTCGTGCCTGCGGTCCTGGCCTATTTCGATGAATTCGTCGAGCCAGTCACCCCGAGCATGTTCGCGGACTATATCTTCGCCTGCAACCACATCGCCGCGCTCTACAAGATGAACGCCTCCATTTCCGGTGCGGAAGTTGGCTGCCAAGGAGAAATTGGCGTCGCCTGCTCCATGGCAGCAGCCGGGCTGGCCCAACTGATGGGGGCGACACCGGAACAGGTGTGCGTGGCCGCCGAAATCGGTATGGAACACAAATTGGGCCTGACGTGTGACCCAGTCCTAGGCCAGGTGCAAGTCCCCTGCATCGAGCGCAACGCCGTAGCTGCGGTAGACGCCATTACCAGCGCACGCATGGCCCTGGACCGCGAAAGCAAGCCGTGTGTCAGCCTCGATGAGGTCATCTGGACCATGTACAACACCGGTAAGGACATCAACGCCAAATACCGGGAGACCTCACAGGGCGGCCTAGCCCTAGCGGTGCACCCGCCCATTCCGGTATGTGGTTAATGCCGGCAACCTAGGCTCCGGAAAGAGCGCCTTTAAAGGAGGCGAGTACTTAGGCACGGCCGGGTACTCGCCTCCTTTGTCGTTACTTTGTGGTACCTTATCAATAATCTGACAGGAATTATAAGGACATGCTTCAGCTGATGAATCTTTCTAGCAGCCATGCCCCCGAAGAAAACTTCCTCGAGCAGTACATACCACTCGTCGATTTCCTCGGTCAGGCCATGGGCCCCAACACCGAAATCGTGCTTCATGATCTCGATGTACCCGATAAATCCATCATCGCCATTGCCAATGGACACATCTCCGGCCGCGAACTAGGCGGCCCGGTCACAGACTTTGCGCTCTGGTTCATGAAACAGGGCGACGCCGCGGCCGTTCCTATGATGACCGGGTACCGCGCGGTCAATAGCGAGGGAAAAGTCTGCCGCTCCTCGAGCTATTTCCTGCGCGATGCCACCGGCCATATGCGCGGCATGCTTTGCATCAATGTGGAATTATCCGAGCTTATCCAGATCCGCGATGCGGCTAACTCGTTGATAGGCGGTACCGAGCCGGCCATCGATAAGGCGAAGGCCTTCGGCGGCTACCCTGGCATCACCACGCCGCAGCCCACTCCCGCACCGGAAGCGCCCGCGCAGAAAAAGCCGGAGGCGCCCTATAGCGAATCGCTGCGCTCCAACGTCGAGCACCTCTTGGACTCCATGCTGGATTCCGCGATTTCCACGCACTCCACCCCGGTCGAGTCGATGCAGCGCCACGAACGGCTAGAGGTCATCGCTTCCCTCGAGGATGCTGGCTTCTTCCTCCTCAAAGGCGGCATCGCCGCGGCGGCCACCCGGCTCGGCGTATCTGAGCCCACGGTCTATCGCTACCTCGTACAGGTCCGCGGCTAAGACTACCCCGCCACGTGGATGTAGCGGTTTTACTGCATCCACGTGGCGCCTGTGCTTGCCGACGCCCCCAAAAAGGTGGACCAAAGCGGCCGGCACGTCGCTGTTTTAAACATTTCAGGATGGGCGGGAACTAAATGCGTCCTCACACCGTTGTACTTTTTGAAACAGGCGACAATTTCAGGAGGCTGAAAAGATGACGAATCCATCTGCCAACACCGCCAATGGCACTTCGACTGCCACTACTGATGAGGAACAGGAAGTAGACCGCGGGTCTCGCCGCAATCAAACCAATGACAATCCCTCCGCGGACTTGGTACGCGTCTACCTCAACGGAATCGGTAAGACCGACCTGCTCAGCGCCGAGGACGAGGTTGAACTCGCGCAAACCATCGAGGTAGGCCTGTATGCAGAATACAAGCTCAATAATGCAGAGAAGCTGACGCGCGCAGAAAAGCGCGACCTGAAGATCTTGGCCCGCGAAGGCAAGAAGGCCCGCTCCCACCTGCTGGAGGCAAACCTTCGACTCGTAGTCTCCCTGGCCAAGCGCTACACCGGCCGCGGAATGCCACTATTGGACCTCATCCAGGAGGGCAACTTGGGCCTTATCCGCGCCATGGAAAAGTTCGATTACGCCAAGGGCTTTAAGTTCTCCACCTACGCGACGTGGTGGATCCGACAGGCCATTACCCGCGGCATGGCCGACCAATCGCGCACCATCCGCCTGCCGGTCCACCTGGTGGAACAGGTCAATAAGCTTTCCCGCATCAAGCGTGAGATGTATCAGTCCTTGGGCCGCGAGGCGACCAATGAGGAACTGTCTGAGGAATCCGGCATTGATGAGAACAAGATCGAGATGCTGCTGCGCCAGTCCCGCGATCCCGTCTCGCTCGATATGCCCGTCGGCACCGACGAGGAAGCCCCATTGGGTGACTTCATCGAGGATGCTGAGGCTACCGATGCTGAGACCGCCGTCGTGGCCTCCATGCGCCACTCCGATATTCGCGGTGTCATCGATACGCTAGAAAAGCGCGAGCAGGACGTCATTCGCCTGCGCTACGGCTTGGATGACGGCGTGCCACGCACCCTCGACCAGATTGGTCGCCGGTTCGGGCTCTCCCGCGAACGCGTACGCCAAATCGAGCGTGAGGTCATGGCAAAGTTGCGCGATGGCAACCGCGCCGACCGCCTGCGCGAGTACGCGCTGTAGAACTTTTCGCCTCCTGAACCATATTTAATCGCGACCTCGACTGTGCCGCCGAGAATTTTTCCAGTGTGCTTTCGAGGTCGCGTTCTCTATGCAAGCGGCGAGTACGAACTCGTCTCCTTAAAATCTCTCCAGCAAACTTAGGGCAACTTAAGCTAGTCTGGATACAGAATGTAAAAAGCGCTGTCTGCTTTGCGCACGGCACGCATTACTGTTTTCAAAGAAAGGTATGCCCACGTGAGGGACCTCGTTGATACTACTGAGATGTACCTTCGGACCATTTATGAATTGGAAGAAGAAGGCATCACTCCCCTGCGCGCCCGGATTGCGGAACGCCTAGAGCAGTCCGGACCTACCGTATCCCAAACCGTTGCTCGCATGGAGCGCGATGGCCTCCTCCACGTTCGTTCGGACAGGAGCTTGGATCTAACCGAAAAGGGACGCGAATTGGCCACGGCGGTTATGCGCAAGCACCGACTCGCGGAGCGTTTGCTTACTGATGTCCTCGGGCTCGATATCAGCAAGGTCCACGATGAGGCCTGCCGCTGGGAGCACGTGATGAGCGAAGAGGTGGAAAAGCGCATGGTATCGGTCCTCGATGACCCTAGCCGCTCGCCTTTTGGCAACCCCATTCCGGCGCTGGCGGAACTGGGCTTCCAGGTCCCCGAGCCATCGATTGGGACGCGGGCTATCGATCTCCCCGATGGCGAAGAGAAGTCCGCAAAGATTATCCAGATTAACGAGATCCTGCAGGTGGATGAGGCCACCTTCCGGGAACTCGCAGAGGCTGGCATCCGCATCGGTACCGAGGTCACCGTGGTCAATAATGGCGGCACGATTTCGCTTACCACTCCCTCGGGTAAGGTCATCACCTTGGCAGATGATCTCGCACACGCCGTGCGCGTGGAGGTCTAGGCCATGAAGCTTTTGGTTACTGGCGGTGCCGGCTATGTCGGCAGCGTGTGTTCCGCAGTCCTCGTAGAGCAGGGCCACGATGTCACCATCATCGATAACTTTTCCACGGGTAATAGGGATGCCGTGCCGCCCGCAGCCCGCGTGGTAGAAGGCGATGTGGCCGACAAGGCCGCAGAGGTACTCGGCGAAGGCGGCTTTGAGGGAGTCCTCCACTTCGCCGCCCGCTCGCTGGTCGGTGAATCCGTGGAAAAGCCGGACGAATACTGGCAGCACAACGTCGTGACCACGCTGCGCTTGCTCAACGCCATGCGCAATAACGATGTGAAAAGCCTCGTCTTTTCTTCCACCGCAGCCACCTATGGCGAGCCGGAGCAGGTCCCTATTACTGAGGACATGCCGACCCAGCCCACGAACCCCTATGGCGCTAGCAAATTAGCTATCGACTACATGATTACCTCTTTTGCACAGGCCTTTGGGCTCGCGGCAACGTCCCTGCGCTATTTCAACGTCGCCGGTGCCTACGGCTCCATCGGCGAAAACCGCGAGATTGAAACCCACCTCATCCCCATTGTCCTGCAGGTTGCTCTGGGGCACCGAGATAAGATTTTCATGTTTGGCACGGATTGGGATACCCCGGATGGAACGCCGGTGCGCGACTACATCCATATCCGCGATCTTGCCGATGCCCACGTGCTTGCCCTCCACAGCAATGCCCCCGGCACCCACCGGATCTATAACTTGGGTTCCGGCGAGGGATACTCCGTCAAGCAGGTCATCGAGATGTGCCGGAAGGTCACCGGCCACGAGATTCCGGCGGAGATCGCCCCGCGTCGTGCCGGAGACCCAGCCACGCTGATTGCATCCTCAGACAAGATCAAGCGGGAGCTGGACTGGAATCCCCAGCGCACTGACTTGGAAACCATCGTGACCGACGCGTGGAATTTCACGCGCCAGCTGGGCGACCGGGCGCATTCGGCGCGGCGCTAAAGCGCGGGGCTACACAAAGCCATCGGCATCAATCCCCGCTGCTTCCCGCGCCGCGTCGCAACCACGGCTTAGGCTGGTAATGAGGCGTTCCCCCATTCCGCTGCGATAGGCCTGAGCGATGAGCTGGCTTAAATTGTGGCCCGGTGCCTCATCGATGGCGACGGTCAGCGCCGGACCGGCGTAAAGCCCGAATTTCTGCGCCACCTGGGTCGCTGCAAACAGCGCCAAGGCGTTATAGCGGATGGTGCCGCCAAAGGTGCGCGCCGTGGCTAGGAGCAAGGTACCGGCCGCGTGCGGGGATTCGACGAGGTCTCGGATGACCAAGTCGCGCATCCACGTCGTCGACATCCACATCGCCCCCACGCAGAGTAATTCTTCGTTGTCTAGGGTCTCTTCCAGCGTCTCTACCTCGCTTAATACATACTGCACATCTGCAATGAGGTGCTGGACCACCCGGGTTGGATCCGTCGTGCCATACCCGTGGCCGGCACGCATTTGCCGGGACAATTCCTCGGCGCAGCGCTGCATGGACACGATTTCTTCTTGCCCAAAGTACGGGTTGTGCGGGGCAAATTGCTGGACCAGCTCATCGCGGGAAAGCTCCGGCAAGGTACCGTTTTCTACGCAGGCGCGCATGGAAGAGCTGGTGGAAATAGCGGGAATGGTTCCTTCGCTCCAAGCGTGCATAGGGCCCTTGCCATTGCCGGTGCTAAAGCCGAATACGAGGTCGTAGGCAGTGGACGTAGCGATTTCTTCCACAAGCCAGCAGGCATCGATTCCGGTGCCCTTGTCATCTTCGAAGTGGTAGAGCGCCTCGATCATCTCCCAGAGCTCTACTTCCTCGCGTTGGGAGATGATAAAGCCGAGAACGACTTCCGGATTACCGCAATGAAAGGCGCTCATGATCTCTGGGAGGGCGTCGGGGACATCGGACAGGTCTATGCGTGCAACTGGCCCCATGGTGCGGCCTGCTGGGGTTGGTTCGATGGAGATGAGGACGATTGATTCTGCTGGGAAGAATCCGAGGATTCCTGGAATATTGGCAAGGATATCGCCGGGTGTACGGATGGGCTGTTGTGGCGTTGTGATCTTCATGGCTCCTAGCTTCGGGGCCTGCGGCAAGTACCGAAAGCCCATCGCGGGCAGAGGGCCGAAATCTGTGGATAAGGTGGGTGGAAGGGGGCATCGGCAAGCAGTTATGCACAGGCCCACCGCACCGGCCCTAGCGCCGGTTGCCTCGTTAGGGCATAATGGGTTATTTAACTACTCCGCGAACACTGACCTGAGTGCGTGTGGGAATAGTGCGGTCCTGGCGGTCGTTGATCTAGATTAAAAGACCAAGGAGGTAACACATCATGCACGAAGAAGATCGCAGCATGTACGAATTGGAGTACCCCGCTCCGGTGGTCAAGGACAATTCCGGTGAAGGAAAAGGCCCCACCATGATTGTTGCCATGCACGGCTATGCCGATGCGGGCCAGGCCGTTGAGTCGAGCGCCGATCACCTCAAGGCCGCGCTGGAAAACCGCCAGCTAGCCTCCTTTAACTCTGATGAGCTCATCGATTATCGCTCCCGCCGCCCCGCCGTCACCATCGATAATGACCGGGCCCTCGAGGTAGAACCCATGGATTTGGGTTTGAAGGTGCTCCGGGATAATTCCGGCAAGTCCTTCCTTCTTCTGTCTGGCCCAGAGCCGGATATGCGCTGGGAAGCATTTACCACGGCGGTGGTCAAGCTGGTGGAGAAATTCGATATTGAAGACACCATCATGCTCTACGCCGCGCCGATGCCCGTGCCGCACACTCGCCCCACCGTGGTCACCGCGCACGGTACCGCCTCCCGCCTGACGGATAGCATGGTCAAGATGGATTCGACCATGATGGTTCCTGGCGCCGCGGCGCTGTATATCGAAAAGGCCTTGGCGGATAAGGGCCGCACGGTAGCGGGCTATACCGCTCACGTGCCGCACTACCTGGCTGCGTCTCCGTACCCACAGGCCACCCTGGAGCTCCTTGACTCCGTGGCTAAGGCTGCTCAACTGAATATTCCGCTGGGCAGCATTGAGGCGGATATTTCCCGCGTCGAGGGCCAGCTGGATGAGCAGGTCAATGGCTCGGAAGAGATTGAGGGCGTGGTCCAGCAATTGGAGCAGCAATACGATGCCTTCATGGACCGCTACCGCCAGGAGCACCCGCAGGCCATCATGCCGGGCGAGGAAGCCGTGCCCAGCGCTGAGGAAATCAGCGAGGAGTTCGAGGCCTTCCTCGCCTCGCTTGATGAAGCCGATAGCGAGGAGATTATCCACACGGATATCGATGACCGCGAAGACTCTGACGATGACGATGACAGAGACTTAGGCGACGATATCTAACGAACCCGCCCCCATCGCCGCTAAGGTGGTGGGGGTGAACTTATCTCAACAGCTGCCAGATTTAACGGAAGTCCCCGAGTCCCTCATTGATGAGGCCATTTGGGATACTTTTAACTCGTGGACCACCAGCAAGGGAATCGATTTATATCGCGCGCAGGAAGAGGCCTCGCTCGGCATCTTGGCCGGAGATAACGTCATCCTCGCGACCCCAACGGGGTCCGGAAAGTCCATGGTGGCCAACGCCGCGCATTTCATCGCCCTCGCCCGCGGGCAGCGGAGTTTTTATACCGCGCCCATTAAGGCGCTGGTTAGCGAGAAGTTCTTTGCGCTGTGTGAAATCTTCGGCGCAGAAAACGTGGGCATGATGACTGGCGATGCCACCGTAAACGGCAACGCCCCCATCATCGCCGCCACCGCTGAGATCGTTGCCAATATCGCGCTTCGCGATGGCGCCGAGGCCAATATCGACCAAGTGGTTATGGACGAATTTCACTACTACTCCGATCCAGATCGCGGCTGGGCCTGGCAGGTGCCGCTCTTGGAGCTACCCAAGGCGCAATTCCTCTTAATGTCCGCCACGCTCGGTGATACCGACTGGCTGCAGGAAGATCTCACCCGCCGCACGGGCCGCGAGACTAATTTAGTGGCCGGCTCCACCCGCCCGGTGCCGCTGGATTTTTCCTATGTTTTCAGCGCGGTGCACGAAACCATCGAAGAGCTGCTCGCCGATAATAAGGCACCCATTTATGTCGTGCACTTTTCCCAGCGCGAGGCCGCCGAGCGGGCCCAAGCCCTGACCTCGCTGTCTGGCATCATTAACAAAGAGGAAAAAGAGGACATCGCTGAAGAAATCGGCGGCTTCCGCTTTACCACTGCCTTTGGTAAGGACCTCTCAAAGTTGCTTCGCAAGGGCATTGGCATTCACCATGCGGGAATGCTGCCCAAGTACCGACGGCTCGTGGAGCGCCTCGCGCAGCGCGGCCTCCTCAAGGTTATTTGCGGCACCGATACCTTGGGCGTGGGCATCAACGTGCCCATCCGCACCGTATTGATGACCGGCCTGGCCAAGTTTGATGGGCAACGCCAGCGCATCTTGAAATCCCGCGAATTCCACCAGATTGCGGGGCGCGCTGGGCGCGCGGGCTATGACACGGAAGGCACCGTCGTCGTCGAGGCCCCAGAGCACGAGATTGAAAATGCCAAGGCCCGCAGGCGCATTGGCGATGACCCGAAGCGGCTCAAAAAGCTCAAGAAGAAATCCGCACGCGAGGGCGAAGTCTCCTGGTCCGAGAAGACCTTTGCGCGGCTCACGGAAGCAGAACCGGAGCAGTTGACCTCGCAATTCCGGGTCTCGAATTCGATGCTGCTCAATGTCTTAGCCCGCCACGGCGATGGTTATGCGCATATGCACCACCTCTTGCGCGATAATCACGATCCCCGCAGCAAGCAGAACAAGGACATCCTCACCGCCCTCGACCTCTTCCGCGGATTGCTAGATTCCGGTGTGGTCCAAAAATCCACGAAGGGGCTCGATATCTACGGCCGCCCCTACCACCTCGTGCGGGAATTGCCGCGAGACTTTGCCCTAAACCAGCCCCTCGGGCCCTTTGCCTTGGCCGCGCTCTCCCTGTTGGACCCAGAGGCAGACAGCTATCACCTTGACGTAATCTCTATCTTTGAGGCGATCCTCGATGATCCCCGGCAGGTGCTGCAGGCCCAGCAGAAGAAGCGACGTGGGGAAGAAATTGCCGCGCTTAAGGCGGATGGGGTGGACTATACCGACCGCATGAATATTGTGGAAGACATCACCTGGCCCAAGCCTTTAGAAGAGCTACTCGAGCAGGCCTACGATACCTTTGCTGAGACCAATGCGTGGGTGAAAGAGTTCGAGCTGCGGCCCAAATCCGTCGTGCGTGACATGGTAGAAAATGCCATGACCTTCTCGGACTTAGTGGCCACCTACGGCCTAGCCCGGTCAGAGGGCGTTATCCTCCGCTACCTCACAGACGCATGGCGGACCCTTAAACAGTCCATTCCCGATGAATATACGATGCCCCAAGTTGAAGACATCATCGTCTGGTTAGGCGAGCTCATCCACCAGGTGGATTCCTCGCTTGTCGATGAATGGGCGCAGATGGCTGGCGAAGACTCCCCCATCGATCAAGATACGCTCAACCGCGAGCTGGCCTTCGGCGTCGAAGATCCTGCTGCGCTTACCGCTAACCGACGCGCCTTTGGCATTATGGTGCGCAATTACATGTTCCGCCTAGCGCAGCTCTTCGCGTTGGAGGAAGAAGACCGCCTCGCCGAGGTATTGGATTATCTGGACGAGGTCCCCGATTTTGGCGCCGTCTTGGATGACTACTTTGACGAATACGACGACATTGATACCGGCCCTGAGGCGCGCGGACCCGAGTACTTCCGGTTGGAAGAATCCAGCTCCCGCAGCTGGCCCGTGCGGCAAATTATCAAGGACCCAGCAGGAGATCGCGCCTATCAATTTGTCGCCACGGTTGATCTGGACGCCTCCGATGAAGCCGGCGAAGTCCGCCTGTCAGAGTTGCGCGTCGAGTATTAATCACACGCGGGTTAGCTAAAACGATAAAAGCCACCCCCTGCGCTGTACCCGGCGTCCTATGGGGGACACCGAGGGAAGCAGCGCGCGGGGGTGGCTTATTCCAAAGGCTAATTAAGCAGCGCTTTTAGCGTGCAGCCTCAATCTGGACGGCCTGTGCGACTGCCTGAATGACAGAAGCAACCTTGATGGCCTCCCAGACCTGCTCCTTGGTCGCGCCAGTATCGTTGAGCTTCTGGGTGTGGGCGCCCAAGCAGTGCTCGCAGCCGTTGATGGCGGACACGGCGATATTCCACAGCTCGAAGTTAGCGTCTTCCACGCCAGGCTTGGAGATGAAGTTCATCCGCAGGCCGAACTTGACCTGTGCGTAGTCATCGCCCAACCAGCTCTTGGCGCGGTAGGCAACGTTGTTCATTGCCATCACGGTGGCAGCGCCGTAAGCGGCGTTGGTAGCTTCCTCAGAGAGGTGCTCTTGCGCCTCTTCCGCGATTTCAGAAATCACGGTGTCATTGCGGGTAGCTGCCGCCGAAGCCAACAGGGTGCCCCACAGCTGCTCTTCATTGAGCTCGGTCGTGCGTGTCAACGCACCAAGGTTGAGCTTCTGATCCTTGGCGTACTCAGGCAGTGCTGACTTCAAGTTCTCGATAGACACGGTCTTTCTCCTTCTAAATCTTTTCTCAGTAACTTAACTTGCAAGTAAGGTGCATGCCTCCCCGCCTGAACGGCAGGGAAAGCAATCACTCATAACTAATGCTTAAAGCTGGGACTGAACGACGTCCATCTTGTCGATGTTCTTCGTTGGGTCGTTCTTCTCCCAGTTGCAGGCGCAGACCTCTTCGGACTGCAGGGCGTCGAGGACGCGCAGAACTTCGTCAACGTTACGGCCCACAGCGTCCGGGGTAACGGAGACGAACTGGATGACGCCATCTGGGTCGATGATGAAGGTTGCGCGGTCAGCAACGCCGTCAGCGTTTTCTACGCCCAGTGCGCGGATCAGGTCGTGACGCACGTCGGAAAACATCGGGAACGGAACGTCCTTCAGGTCCGGGTGGGTTGCGCGCCAGTTGAAGTGAGCGAACTCGTTATCGGTGGAGCCGCCCAGCACCTGGGTGTCGCGGTCCTGGAACTCTTCGTCCAGCTTGCCAAAGGCAGCGATCTCGGTCGGGCACACGAATGTGAAGTCCTTGGGGTAGAAGAAGACGACCTTCCACTTGCCCTCGTACTTGTCCAAGGAAACCTGCTCGAAGTAGTCCTCTGGCTGGCTAGCGTTAACGTTGTGCAGGTCGCCGCCGGTCAGGGCGGTGAGGTCGAATTCTGGGAACTTTTCGCCAACGGTCATGATAGGCATGTTCTTCAACTCCTTCTTAAAAGGGTAATCTTTTTCAAGTTTCCGACAGTCCTGTGCCGAGGACCACGGGCCGGACCCTCTCCGGCCCAACACCAAAGACAATACCATTAATTCCGGTCACGTCAATAGCTAATCCTATAGATAAATGTTAGAGTGATAGGCATGCATAATAAAGAGTATCGACCAACACTTGCCCAGCTGCGTACGTTTGTCACCGTGGCGGAAAACAAGCACTTCGGCACCGCTGCCGCCAAGCTGGAGATCTCTCAGCCTTCCCTCTCCCAGGGTCTCGTGGCGCTCGAGCAGGGACTCGGCGTGCAGCTCATCGAGCGCTCCACCCGCAAGGTCATCGTGACATCGGCCGGCGAAACCCTTCTGCCCTATGCCAAATCCACGCTTGAGGCCGCCGATACCTTCCTCGCGCACGCCCGCGGCGCCCACGGCACCCTGTCCGGCCCGTTGACCATTGGCGTCATCCCGACCATCGCCCCGTATATCCTCCCGGACTTGCTGGCGAAGATTACGGAGACCTACCCAGAGCTTGAGCCGCGCTTTGTGGAGGAGCAAACCCAGCACCTCATCGCGCGCCTGCGCAACGGCAACCTCGATTTAGCCGTCCTTGCCCTGCCTTCAGAGGCCACGGGCATGGTCGACAGCCCGCTGTACACCGAGGACTTCGCCATCGTCAGCCCGCCCGATCATCCCATCGCCGGGCGTACGGACGTCCAGGTGGCGGAGCTGCGGGACTTGGATTTGCTACTGCTTGACGATGGCCACTGTCTCCGCGACCAAGTCGTCGATCTCTGCCGGCACGCCCACGTCAACCCGGCAGAGGCAACCAATTCCGTCACGCGCGCCTCATCACTGACCACCATTATGCAGCTGGTGATGGGCGGGCTCGGCTGCACCCTTATCCCCAAGTCCGCATTGGCCACCGAATGCCACGGCAAGAACCTCGGCATCGCCTACTTTGCCCCCGATGTCACCGCAGAACGCGAAATCGGCCTCGTCTTCCGCTCCTCTGCCGCACGCAGTGAAGAGTTCCGCGAATTCGGCACCCTGATTACCGCCGCTTATGAAAATGCCCTCGCCCGCTCGCTGGAGGGCTAAAACTTAAGCGTCTTCGATTCCCCACGGCCCCTCGGCTCAATTACTCCCGCCACATAAGTTTAAGGCCACCGAAGCACCGCCTCGGTGGCCTTAAACAATGACAAAGCCATTACGCAGGTTGGCCGGCTGCGCGCCCTGCACACTGGCGGAACAAATAAGCCGTAGACAGTAAGGTAACCGGTACAGCAACAATCAACCCAACAAGGAATACGATGAAGCCGCCAATTATAATCAGCATGTTAAGCACCGTTAGCAGCAAAAGCTGGCCGTAGTTTCCTTTACCGGCCTTAAAACCGTTCTTGATGGCTTGGCCAACTCCGTCGCCATCGGCCGCAAACCACTGCATCAACATATAAAGCGGCTGAATAAACAGGCCGATGAGAGTCAATAAAGCCACAACTCCGAAAAGGCCTGCCATGGATTCCAACGCCTCTTCCTCTGTGGCACCGGTCCCCATATCAGGGCTAAGGAAGAATGAACCACCAACGAAGATGAACATTACTAACCAGGTAATAATGCCGATGATGATCATGATCGCTAGCGGCTGCCACCACCGCACATTCTTGCCCACATAGTTCCACCCAGTGCGCGGATCATCGATTTGGAATAGCGCCAGTCGCAGCGCCATCAGGCTAATGACGGCCACGAACACATAGGACACGATCTGCACAATGGCTCCTCCACCGAAGGCCTCCGCACCCTCTGAGGGAGCAACGGCCGCGCCCAAGATGGAGAAAGCGATGGCAATCACGCCAACGAGCAAGCTACCGAGGATCCACAATTTCCAATTCTTAAATACCGTACGAAAGGCCCACGAAATAGAATCGATGGCCGAGGGTTTTCCGGTAAACCCGCCGTTGTTTACGGTGTTGTCCTGTGCTTGGTAGCCCGCATATCCTTGATTGCCAGAGCTCTCGTGGCTACCGCCATAGGAGGGCAGGTTGCCGTAGCTTGGCTGGTCCTCTGGGTGGTTAGTCGGTTCATAGCGTGGAAAATCGTCGTTTCCACCGGATTTATTGTCATTCATCAGCGGTGCCTTCCTTCTGTATCCGGGTTGGGCGCAACGAGAAAAGTATCGTTTGACAAGTATTTTCATACTAGCAACTTTTTCCACTCCACGTAACCGGGGTAAGCTCATAAATTAGCCATGACACAGCATGAAACCACGACGTCGCAGGCCCCTAGCCGCGATGAACTTTTTGCAGCATTAGACAACGTCACCATCGCCGAGGCCCGCAGCTTCCGGCGCCGCCTATCGAAGGCACGCGCCCCCAAGGCCCTGCGCGAAATCGGCCAGGATATCCAGGCTGCCGCAGATCGCCTCGCGCTTGTCGATGCCGCCGTTCCCCCACTCACCTACCCCGATTCCTTGCCCGTCAGTGGCCGCAAGGACGATATTGCCGCCGCTATTGAAGAAAACCAGGTCGTCATTATTGCCGGCGAAACTGGTTCTGGTAAGACCACGCAGATCCCCAAGATCTGCCTCGACATCGGCCGGGGTCGCCGGGGACTTATCGGCCACACCCAACCGCGCCGCATTGCCGCACGGACCGTCGCCGAGCGCATCGCCTCCGAGCTCGACCAAGACATCGGGGAATCTGTAGGCTACGCCATCCGCTTTGATGACAAAGTCTCTGATACCACCGCGGTGAAACTTATGACGGACGGCATTCTGCTAGCAGAAATGCAGCGCGATCGCTTCCTTAATAAATACGACACCATCATCATCGATGAAGCGCACGAACGCTCACTGAATATTGACTTCCTCTTGGGGTATCTCAAGCGGATTCTTCCCAAGCGGCCCGATCTCAAGGTGATTATCACCTCCGCGACGATTGATCCGGAAAGTTTCGCCGAGCACTTCGCCCAACCCGATGGCACTCCCGCGCCCATCATCGAGGTATCCGGACGCACCTACCCGGTAGAAATTCGCTACCGCCCCCTCGAATTCGAGGCCGGTGGAAAGCTGGTGGATCAGGACCCGCTCGATGGCTTAACCGAGGCCATCGAGGAGCTCATGGCAGAAGGCGACGGCGATATCCTCTGCTTTTTCCCAGGCGAGCGCGATATCCGCGATGCCATGGAAACAATCGAGGCCAAAAAATGGAAAAACGTCGAGGTCGCTCCCCTCTTCGGGCGCCTATCCAACCAGGAACAGCACCGCGTATTTAGCAATCACCGCGGAAGGCGCATCGTTTTGGCCACCAATATCGCCGAAACCTCGCTGACCGTACCCGGAATCCGCTACGTCGTGGATACAGGCACCGCGCGAATCTCGCGCTATTCCACGCGCACCAAGGTGCAACGCCTGCCCATCGAGCCCATTTCGCAGGCCTCTGCCAACCAGCGCTCCGGTAGGTGCGGCCGCGTCGCCGATGGCATCGCCATCCGTCTCTATAGCGAGCAAGATTTTCAAAGCCGCCCGGAATTTACTGATCCGGAAATCCTGCGCACCAACCTGGCCAGCGTCATTTTGCAGATGGTCTCGCTCAAGCTCGGCGATATCGAGCAATTCCCCTTCCTCCAGCCACCCGAGTTCAAGGCCATTCGCGATGGCCTCAACCTCCTCCACGAGCTCGGTGCGCTCCAGGACAAGCACGAGAAACCGGCGCTGACCGAAACCGGCCGCAACTTGGCTCGCATCCCACTCGATCCGCGCATGGCGCGCATGCTTATCGAGGCCCATACCAACGGCTGCCTCCACGATGTCATCGTCATCGTTGCCGCCATGACCATCCAAGACGTGCGCGAACGCCCGCTGGAGTACCAAGCGCAAGCCGATCAGGCGCACGCGCGCTTTAAAGACAAGACCTCTGACTTTTTGTCCATGCTGAAGTTGTGGGATTACATCAAACAGACCCGCAATGAGCAATCGGGCAATAGGTTCCGCAAGCGCATGAAGCAGGAGTTCCTCCACTACATGCGCATCCGCGAGTGGTTCGACCTGGTCCGCCAGCTCAAAGACGTCTCCAAGCAGCTGGGGTGGGATTACCAAGAAGGCACCGAACGCCGCTCCGACGATATTCACATCGCGCTGCTATCCGGCCTGCTGTCCAATATCGGCGCCCGCGATGGAAATTCCAAGGAGTTCCACGGCGCGCGCAATACCCGCTTCCTTGTCTTTCCAGGCTCCGCCTTGGCCAAAAAGCCGCCCGAGTTCGTCATGGCGGCAGAGCTCGTCGAAACCTCCCGGCTCTGGGCCCGCGACGTTGCCGCCATCGATCCGGCGTGGGTGGAAAAACTCGGCGCCGACCTGCTCAAGCACAACTATTCCGATCCCACGTGGTCCCGCAAGCGCGCGGCCGCCATCGCGCACCAGAAGTCCACGCTCTACGGCGTGCCCATCGTCGCGGATCGCACCGTGCCCTATCACCGAGTGGACCCCGTCGCTGCGCGCGATATGTTCATCCGCAATGCGCTTATCGCCGGCGAGTGGAATGCGCACCACGAATTCCTCAAGGCAAACGCGCAGGCCCTTGATGAGGCCGCCGAATACGAGGAAAAGGCCCGCCGCCGCGGCCTCATCGTGGATGAGGATACCCTCTTTGATTTCTATGACCAGCGCATTCCAGACAAGGTCACCACAGGCCGTCATTTCGATTCTTGGTGGAAGAAAAAGCGCCGCCAAGAACCCGATCTACTGAATTTCGATCCAGCCACGCTTGTCGATGACTCCCACGACGTCACCGAAGTCTCCTTCCCCGATCACTGGCGCAAGGGCTCCATCGATTACGAGCTGGCCTATAAATTCGAACCCGGCGACCCGCTCGATGGCGTCACCGTTATGGTTCCTGTGCCCATGCTTGCCGGGCTTGATACCGAAGGCTTCGATTGGCTCGTCCCCGGCCTGCGATTCGAGCTCGTCAACGAGCTTATTCGTTCCCTTCCCAAGGCCCTGCGGCGCACCGTCGTGCCCGCCCCGGAATTTGCCGAGCGCGCCATGGAACGCCTCACCCCCTTCGAAGGCCCCCTTACCCAGCAGCTTGCCGATGTCCTGCGCGAGCTCGGCGGCCACGGCATCAACGCCTCCGACTTCCAACCGGACAAGCTGCCGGATCATTTGCGGATGAACTACGCGGCCATCGACAAGCGTGGCACCATCATCGATTCCGATAGGGACCTTGCCGCCCTGCGCGAGCGCCAGGCCGGCCACATTAAATCGTCCGTCTCGCGGGTAAGCCGCACCGCCGAATCCACCGCGGTCAGCGAATGGACCGACGATACCCTCGGCACCGTTGACGAGACCGTCACCACCACCGTCGACGGCCACGAAGTCACCGCCTACCCAGCGCTGGTGGCCACCAAGGAAGGCGTTGAGCTTAAGGTTCATCCCACCAAGGCGGCTGCCGATGCCGCCATGGTCACCACCACCCTCACGCTTTTGATGCGCGAGATTTCCGTCTCGACCGCGCAAATGGTCAAGGGGCTTCCCCTGCAGCAGCGCGTCGCCGTGGATTCTTATCCGCATGGCGGCGCCGACGGCCTGGTCAATGACGCCCGCGTAGCGGCAATCCGCGACCTCATGCTCGAGGCCGGCGGCCCCGTGCGCTCGCCAGAGGCATTTTCCGAGCTCAAGGATACCGTGAAACCGCAGGTTCCCGGCCGCGTGCGGCAATCAATCGTCTCGATCGCGCCTGGCTTGGCTGAGTACTCCAACCTCCGCGCCGAACTTTCCCAGTGGGACGGTCCCGCCATCGACGATATGGAAAAGCAACTCGCGTTCCTTCTTCCGCCGAATGCCATCACCGTGCACGGGTCCGCACACCTGCGACACCTTCCCCGCTACATCCAGGCAATGCGGATCCGTCTGGAGGACATGTCGCTCGATCCGGATCGCGATGCCGACCGCCAGGCCGAGGTCGATAACGCCAAGGCCTACCTGGCAAACCGCCTCCGAAACCTCCCCGCGGGCCGCGAAAAGACACGCGAGGTCAAGGACATCCACTGGATGATCGAGGAATTGCGGGTCTCGCTCTTTGCCCAGCGCCTCGGCACGGCGCACGCGGTGTCCCTGCGGAGGATCCAAAAGGCAGTGGATAAATTGCGCTAGTCACCCCAACCTCACGTTCCCGCCGCCCGGCCGGCCATACCTAAGCTAAAAATCTGCTTACTCGGCCGCCGGCGGCGTAAACATTGGGCAGGCCCTAACGAAACGATGCACCCAAAAGGCCAGTTAAGACTGCTTCGATCCTGCGCAGGAACGGCTGTATAACTGCTGAGAAATCGTCCTACACTGCGCAGTTTAAAGGTCCCCGCGATCGCGGCGCCGCATCAAACGAATCTCCGATTCAAAGTCATCCGCGCTCTCGAATGATTTATACACCGAGGCAAAGCGCAGATATGCAACCTCGTCTAGGTCACGCAGCGGCTCAAGGATCGCTAGCCCGATTTCGTTGGCGTTTACCTGCGAGGACCCGTGCCCCCGCACCGTTTCCTCAACCTCTTGGGCCAACTTTTTTAAGGCATCATCGCTAACGTCGCGACCCTGGCATGCGCGCCTAACCCCCCGAATGAGTTTATCCCGGCTAAATGGCTCAGCGAGGCCATTTCTCTTAACAACCAGCAGTACGGCCTTTTCCACAGTGGTGAAGCGTCCCTTACAGGAAGCACACTCCCGCCGGCGCCGTATCGATGCGCCGGCATCAACCACGCGCGAGTCAATAACGCGGGATTGTTCGTTATGGCAAAACGGGCAGTACACACTAGTCCTTTCGCTAATTTAGCTTCTCGGTTTAGTTTACCTCCCACGGCCAAGCCAAAAACCTGACACCATTGCGCCAGACTCCTCCTACTCGAGTGCCTGTCTCCGTGAAGCAAGCGGGCCTTATCTGCGGCCGGGAAGACAAGCTGCTGCCTAAAAGGCTCTAAGCCTTAAACCCCCGAAGTGCCTGCTTTTGTACACGCAGCACTACTGTCCGATCGCTGCTTCTACTTGCTGTACCGAAGCGCCAGGATCAGTCGGCGTTTCAGCGCTCGTACCCATCAGCCCGCCGGCAACCGTGCCGAAAAATACGGCAGCACCAAATACTGCACCGAGGAGGTAATTCTTGCGCGAACTATGCGCATCGTCTTCTTCCATCGGCCTGTTCGCGAAATCAGGTAAGGAACGTTCATCAGTCCACGTATTCGAATAACCTTCACGGTTCGTTCGATATACGGAATTTAAAGTCCTGATTTCCCCCTTTTCGGAAGGAGAATGCTGCACGCCCCAGCTTTGATCATCAATATCCCAAATAGCGGCTGAAGGGACGATCTGTGGACGTGCCGCGCGCTGTTTGACCATGTTATTGCGAGAGTGAAGTAGTTGAGACATTGCTTTCCTTTCGACGACCGCCGTAAGTCTAAAGCGGCCCCTTGACACAACAAGAGCTCAATGTCGCTCCTGTGTTCGAGATTGTTTCTATGTTCGATTTATAGCACCACTTCGAAAACCTGTCCAGTTTTTCGCGTAAATCTCGAACGCTTGTACTTTTCGTGCTACAAATGAGTTATGGCACGCAGGTGTCACCCAGTCCCTTTTCAAGCTATGAACGCAGAACCTCAGACCCCTTAGCTAGGAGCCGCACATGGGCCGCAAGAAAGCAAGCACCGCAAAGAACGATTACGCCTCCCTTTCCGAAAGGCAACGCCGCATCCTTAACGTCATCAGCGATGCAGTGATGCTCCGCGGTTACCCGCCCAGCATCCGCGAAATTGGTGACGCCGCCGGCCTGCAATCCACCTCGTCCGTGGCCTATCAGCTCAAGCAACTGGAGGAAAAGGGCTTCTTGCGCCGCGATCCCAATAAACCCCGCGCGGTCGACGTACGCCACCTCAACACTGACGACGCCGAAAAGAAGCCGGGCCGCAAGGCTAAGGACGTCCCCGATACCTCTGCCCGCGGCCCTGAAGAGTCTGCCGCCGTAGCTTATATTCCCGTCGTTGGCCGCATCGCCGCCGGTGCACCAATCACTGCAGAGGAAAATATCGACACGTATTTCCCCATGCCAGACGAGGTCGTCGGCGGAGGAGAGCTTTATATGCTGCAGGTCGTGGGCGATTCCATGCAGGATGCCGGCATCCTCAACGGCGACTGGGTCATCATCCGGTCGCAATCGGTGGCTGAGGAAGGCGAGTTTGTCGCCGCGCTTCTCGATGGCTCCGAGGCCACCGTCAAGGAATTCCACCGCGATTCCTCTGGCGTATGGCTCCTTCCGCACAACGATGCCTATCCGCCCATCAACGGCGATGATGCGGAAATTATGGGCAAGGTAGTATCCGTCTTCCGCAAACTCTAGGCCCCGGCCAGCTACTTTAACCAAGCCGCACGCGGGTGTTCGCCTGCGGTTGTTGTCGCCGCCGACACTCTGCGCCCGCTTTCTTGAAACCCGCTCTTTGCACTTCGTACGCTGCCCTGTTCCCCGCATAGGGAGCAGGGCCATACGAGTTTTAACGCATTCCACGCCTTTCTACCTCGCAATCGCGCCCCAAAAAGCCAACTTAAGCGCGCGGGGTTTATTGAGAAAGCACCCCCGAAATAACGGATCCGTAAGTTAAGCGCTACTAGGGTTGGCTTTCAACTAGGGCAAATAAAGCTGACTGACCTGCGGCTTTTATCCCAAACCAGACAACAGCGCACACCTTAATTTTTGTTTTCGTCCGATTACCGCCGAATTTTGACACAATGGAGGGAGAAATCCCACATCAGTTAGCTTTCACCGAGCGCCTGCATTCGCAGATGGAGTAACCGCCCGGCCGAAGGCGAGGAGCAAGGAGGGTCCGTGTACGCAGAGGAGCGACGCCGCCAGATCGCGTCCCAAACTGCAGTTGAGGGTCGCGTTAACGTAACCGATTTATCAGAGCGTTTCGAGGTGACTGCTGAAACCATTCGGCGCGACCTAGCCGTACTGGATCGTGAGGGCGTTGTCCACCGCGTTCACGGCGGCGCCGTGGCTTCGCAAGCCTTCCAGACCGCGGAGCTCACCCTCGATACCCGCCAGCGTTCCGCATCTGGGGCCAAGGCCGCCATCGCGCACGCCGCGCTCGACTTCCTTCCCCCTGGCGGCGGCAGCATATTCCTGGACGCCGGCACCACGATTAATACCTTTGCCGAGCTCATTAGCCAACAATACCCGCAGGCGCAGTTCAATATCGTCTCCAATAGCCTGCCCATCGCACTGTCGCTAGCCAATAGCGGCGTTCCCGATGTCCAGCTCCTCGGCGGGACCGTACGCGCTATCACCCAGGCCGTCGTCGGCGATACCGCCCTGCGCACCATGGCGCTCATGCGCGCCGATGTCGCCTTCATCGGTACCAATGCGTTGACCCTCGATCACGGCTTGTCGACAGCCGATTCCCAAGAAGCAGCCATCAAATCCGCCTTCGTCACGAATGCCCACAAGGTCGTGGTCATGTGTGATTCCAGCAAATTGGGCAACGACTACCTGGTGAGCTTCGCCTCCATTGCAGATATCGATGTCGTCATCACCGATTCCGGCGCGCCGGAATCCTTCGTCGATGCCCTGCGCGAGCGAGAGATCGATGTCGTGCTCGCCAGCGAATAGCTCCAGCATGCGCACGACTTCGCCCTCCCTACGTTGACATCTAGGCAGGGAGGGCGAACCCTTTTGCCGTTAGTTGAACTTTTCTATCTGCTCCATCGCTGCGGCGCGGGCGGCGGATGGGCCTTCGGAGTTGAGGGCGGCATCGGCAAGCTGTTGGCACTGGTCAAAGGTCAGCTCGGCCAATTGGGCACCAACGCCGGCGACTGCGGTCGATGCAGCAGACAAGGAGTTGACGCCTAGGCCGGTCAATACGCAGGCCAATAGCGGATCGGCCGCGGCCTCGCCGCACACGCCAACCGGTACGTTGTATTCGTGCCCCGCAATGCAGGTGTGCTGGATAAGCCGCAGCACGGCCGGCTGCCAGGGGTCGGTGAGGTACGCAAGCTGCGGTGACAGGCGGTCAGCGGCCATCGTGTACTGGGTGAGGTCATTGGTGCCGATGGATACGAAGTCCAGATGCGGCATGATCTTATCTGCCATCAGCGCTGCTGCGGGCACCTCAATCATCGCGCCCGCGGTCAGGCCGCGCTCCCGGCACAGCTCCGCAAACCACTGGGCTTCCTTCGACGTCGCCACCATCGGTGCCATGACCCAGGTTTCGGCATCGTCGCCGCGGGACTCCGCGGCCTGGGCGATGGCGTCCAACTGGCGCGTCAACAGGGACTCATTATCGCGGGCAATGCGCAGGCCGCGCACACCCAATGCCGGGTTCTCCTCAGAGGACAGCGTGGCATAAGAAATCGGCTTATCGGAGCCAGCATCCAAGGTGCGCACCACGACCTTGGAATCGGGGTAGGCGTTGAAGACCTTTCTGTAAATCTTTGCCTGCTCGTCAACGGAAGGCTCCTCGCTCGCGGACAGGAACGACAACTCCGTGCGGTAGAGGCCAATGCCCTCTGCCTGCGAGTCGGAAGCGATGCGGGCGGCGTTGCCATCGGCCACGTTAGCCAACAGCTGCACGCGGTGGCCATCCTTGGTTTGCGCCGGCCCAGTCCATTCGGCCACGCGGGCGGCGCGCTCGCGGTATTCCGCGACCGCCTTGGTGGATTCTTCCTCGTCCGCACCCAGCGTCACGGTTCCAAGCGCACCGTCGACGAAGACCAGCGTGCCGCTTTCAATCTCCCGCAGCTTATTTCCCACGGCGACGATGCACGGAATATCGAGCTGGCGGGCGATGATCGCGGTGTGGCTGGTGGGCCCGCCCAGCTCGGTAACGAGCGCGCGAATATGCGCGGTATCCAGGGTGGCGGTATCGGCGGGCGCGAGGTCATCGGCAAAAAGCACCGCTTGGCCCTCCACCATGGGCAAACCAGGCTCCTGCTCGCCGCGCAGCTGGGCGATGACGCGGTCGCGCACGTCCTTCAGATCGGTGGTGCGCTCGGCCATGACGCCGCCGGCCGCCTCAAACATGGTGACGAACTTATCCGTGGCTCCCACCGTGGCGAACTCGGCATTCTTGCCCGAGCGAATATTCTTGCGCACGGCCTTGTGCCACCCGCGGTCCTTGACCATGCCGGCGGTTGCGGTCAGCACTTCCGAGGCTTGGCCCTCGGCGGCTGCGGCGCGGTTTTCCAAGCGGCTGGCGACGACATCGACTGCCTCGAGGAAGCGATCGTATTCGGCTTCGCTGCTGGCCTCTTGGTCAATACTTCCTTCAGTGGGCAGGTCCGGGCGGGGGCGCACCCATACGGCTTCTGCATAGGCAACTCCAGCGACAACGCCGGTTCCTTTAACAGTGGACTGAAGCGTATTTTCCATGGCGATACTTCCTTCGAAGATAGCGGCTTATTTATTTCCAGATCATCACAAATCCAACAGAAATGCAATGTATGCCACACGGTTTCTATTGACTTTCCAACACAATCGGGCAAGAATAAACATTTACGGCGGGCTTAAGCGCGAGTTTCAACCGGACCGACTGCGTGTGGCCCCCAATATACGCACTCTGCGAAAGGGATAAGTTCTCGATGATCCTCACGCTCACCCCAAACCCAAGCATTGACGCCACCCTGGCGCTCAATCAGCAACTGACCTCAGGCGATGTCCACCGCGCCGCCAGTGTTACCCAGGTCGCCGGCGGCAAAGGCGTCAACGTCGCCCACGCCGTGCACCTCGCCGGGAAAGAAACCCTGGCCCTCTTCCCCTCCCGCGCGGCCGATCCGTTCATGAACCTCATCCAGGAGGTCCACCTCCCCTACGCCCACGTGGACATGGACGGTGGCGTCCGCGTCAATACCACCATCACCGAACCAGATGGCACGACCACCAAGGTCAACGGCCCTGGCCCGCTGCTTTCCGATGCCACCCAAAACCACCTCATTTCCACCCTTACTCACCACGCCCAATCCGCCGATTGGGTAGCCCTTGCCGGATCGCTGCCCAAGGGCGTTGATGCTGGCTGGTATACCGAGCTCATCAAGGAGATCCGCACTGCCGCCCCGCAGGCGCGCATCGCCGTGGACACCTCTGATGCTCCGATGAAGGCCATCGCCAAGCAGCTCGCTACCGCCGCCCCGGATCTCATCAAACCCAACGGTTTCGAACTGGGGCAGCTGACCGGCCAGGACGGCCTCGCCCTCGAGCGCGCCGCTGCGGCCGGGGATTATAGCCCGGTCGTGGAGGCTGCAAGGGATGTCGTGGGTCGCGGCATCAAGGAAGTCCTTGTCACCCTCGGCGGCGCCGGTGCCGTGCTGGTAAACGCAGAAGGCGCATGGGCTGCCACCCCGCCTCCCGCCACGGTGAAATCCACGGTTGGCGCAGGTGATGCCGCATTGGCCGGATACCTCCTGGGGCGCACGCAGGGGCACGGACCAGCAGATTCCCTCGCACTCTCGGTGGCTTATGGCACCGCTGCGGCCGCAAAGCCCGGCACCCAATTCCCCCGCCCCGAAGAACTCGATACCGCCCATACCTCCATCTCTGCTCTATAGCTAAAGGAGCCTTCCATCATGGCATCCGATCTCATCACCACAGAACTTGTCGCGCTTGACGCCGACTTTGGCGATAGCGTCGACTCCGTTATCACCAACCTTGCCACCTTGGTGCACGATACCGGGCGCGCGACCGAGGTCGCAGGCCTCGCCCAGCCCGCCATCGACCGCGAAGCCAAGGCCGGCACCGGCGTGCCAGGCGGCGTGGCCATCCCCCACTGCCGTTCCGAGGCCGCCACCGAACCGACCCTAGCTTTCGCCCGCCTTACCCGCGGCGTAGATTTTTCCGGCCCAGACGGCGACGCCCAGTTGGTCTTCCTCATCGCCGCACCCGCCGGCGGTGGCAAAGCCCACCTGCAGATTCTTTCCAAGCTTGCCCGCGCCCTCGTGCGCAAGGACTTTTTAGAGGCCCTGCGCACCGCGTCGACGAAGGAAGAAATTGTCAAGGAAATCCTCGCTGTCGTCAACGCGGAAAAGCCGAAGAAGAAAAAGCAGGACACCGCGGAGGCTGCAGCTGGGGCTGCGGAAGGGGCATCGGCAAGCGCAGGTGCTTCGGCACAAGCTACCCGCATCGTTGCCATCACCGCCTGCCCAACCGGCATCGCACACACCTACATGGCTGCCGATGCCCTCACCCAAACCGCCGGCGAGCGCGACGACGTCGATCTCACCGTCGAAACCCAGGGCTCGTCCAATAATGAATCGGTCTCGCAGTCCACCATCGACGCTGCCGATGCGGTCATCTTCGCCACGGACGTCGGAGTGCGCGACCGCGAGCGCTTCGCGGGCAAACCCGTCATCGAATCCGGCGTCAAGCGCGCCATCAACGAACCCGGCAAGATGCTCGATGAAGCCATCGCGGCGGCGAAGAACCCGAATGCCCGAAAGGTCTCTGGCACCGCCTCTTCCTCCTCCGCCGAAGAGGAAGGAAAATCGCTGGGTTGGGGCAAGCGCATCCAGCAGGCGATTATGACCGGCGTGTCCTACATGGTGCCGTTCGTTGCCGCCGGTGGCCTTCTCTTGGCCCTCGGATTCCTCTTCGGCGGCGCCGATATGGCCAATGGCTGGCAGGCGCTTTCCACGGATTATTCCCTGTCCAACCTGCCGGGCAATGAGATTACCGTCGACGGCGAGACCATGTCGTTCGAGAACTCCGGGTTCGGGCTCTATATAGGCGCAGTGCTCTTTGCCATTGGCCAGGCTGCAATGGGCTTTATTGTTGCCGCGTTATCTGGCTACATCGCTTACGCCCTGGCCGGGCGCCCTGGTATTGCGCCGGGCTTTGTCGGCGGTGCTATCGCCGTGACCCTCGACGCGGGCTTTATCGGTGGCCTGGTGACCGGTTTGTTGGCCGGCTTTATCGCCCTGTGGATTGGCAATTGGAAGGTCCCGCGCTGGCTCGGCTCCCTCATGCCGGTGGTCATCATTCCACTTTTGACCTCCCTGGTCGTTGGCTTGGCGATGTACCTGTTGCTGGGCGCCCCACTGGCCGCGCTGATGGAGGGCCTGCAAGACTGGCTGTCTTCCATGTCTGGCTCTTCTGCCATAGTGCTCGGCATCATCTTGGGCCTGATGATGTGCGTCGACCTGGGCGGCCCGGTCAACAAGGCCGCATACCTCTTTGCCACCGCAGGCTTGTCCACTGGCGACGCAGCCTCCATGCAAATCATGGCCGCTGTCATGGCCGCCGGCATGGTTCCGCCCATCGCGCTGTCCTTGGCAACCTTCATCCGCAAGTCGCTATTTACCCCTGCCGAGCAGGAAAACGGTAGGTCCGCCTGGTTGCTCGGCTTGTCCTTCGTCTCCGAAGGCGCCATCCCCTTCGCCGCGGCCGATCCGTTCCGCGTCATCCCTTCCATGATGGCTGGTGGCGCCATGACGGGTGCTATTTCCATGGCACTGTCGGTCGAGTCGCGCGCCCCGCACGGTGGTATCTTCGTTGCCTTTGCTATCGACCCGTTCTGGGCCTACCTGGTAGCCATCTTTGCCGGCGTGGCGGTATCTACCGTCGCGGTCTTGGCCATGAAGCAATTCTGGCCTAATAAGACCGTCCAGGAAGCTGCCCAAAAGGCCGCTCCAGGGTCCAAAACCGCTTCCCAGAACGTGGCGGCATAAACCAAACGCTCGTACACTGGATCACGATAAATTAACTACAGAAAGGATAATTTCCATGGCTTCCAAGACTGTAAAGGTTGGCTCCTCTGTAGGACTGCACGCACGTCCTGCCTCCATCATCGCTGACGCCGCTGGCGAATACGATGAGGACATCTTCCTGAGCCTCGTTGGTGAAGAAGATGACGATAACGAAACCGACGCCGCTTCTTCCCTGATGATCATGGCCCTCGGTGCCGAGCAGGGCGACGAGGTCACCGTTACCTCTGATAACGAAGAAGCCGTTGAGAAGATCGCCGGCCTCATCGAGCAGGATCTCGACGCTTCCTAAGCGCTGCTGCTCGCTAGTAGTGCCTAAGCACGCCTAGTATGCTCCTCGCCTTGTTGGCGGGGAGCTTTTGCGATCCATAGGCCGTTTCCCAGTGCCCATTGCGCCGGCTATTCAGGTCGCGCGGCGCATTTGCGCGGTCGCTTAGATTTTTGGTCCTGAGCCGGTGGATCGGTGCGGGCGCGCGGATCCTTTTGCGCTAATTCTCTTGGCCCGGATTCTTAGGATGGCGGCCGGTCGTTTTCGTTCGGGCTGCCGGGGTTCGTGGCCCACGGCGGAAGCCAGCGGACCTTTCCTTGTATTCGGGCCAATCGCCCGCGCCGCGGCGGGGCCTGCGGGTCATCATCGTTGACGCCGTTATGGTACGGGCAGCAGGTCGCGAGGTTAGCGGCATTGGTATTGCCACCGTGCTGCCAGCTGTCTAGGTGGTGGATCTGGCACTCATCGGCAGGATAATTGCACTTTTCCCAGGGGCATACAGGATTGACGGCGGCCGCCATCAAGCGCTGCTTCGCATTGGCAAACCGGGACGTGCGGTACAAATTGACCGGACCCTCAACGGGATGCACAAGCGTGATGTATCCGTGATCGCTTAAAACCCGGCTCGCGAGGTCGGCACCGCTGATGCGCGAGCCGTTGGTGAGCTGCAGGGTTATTTCCTCGCCATCGCCATCGACGATGCGGTCGAGCTCGTCCAAGGTGATGACCACCTGCGTGGTCGCAGTGGTGCGCGCCCCCGACTTCCCGCCGAAGAAGATGGACTTGACCGATTCCAATGGGCGCTCGTTATCGAGGGCAGAGTGCATATCTGCGACGTCGGCGGATTCCCCGGTGATGGTCAACGACCACGGTCCGCGCGGCCGGCGGGTGATCCGCACGCCTTTCTTGGGAGTGCGGGGCGGTTGCAGCTCCCGCAAGAGGGCGCGCGCCCGCTTGCGCAAGGCAGTGGCGCTTCCGCGGAACTGGCATAACTCGGAGCGTACGGCCCAGGCATCGCGCTGGGTGCGAGCGCGCAGCGCGAACTTTTCGATGAGGCTGAGTACGTCGAGCGGGTGCGTCGTCGAGCGGGCCGTGCGTTGCTTGGCGCTAAAGGCACAGCGGCCAAAGTAGACATCGCAAAGGTGCACCACCTCGCGCGCGGCGACGTCGCTGGCGCCGCGCTGCACCAAATCGCGCTCGCTTAAGCCCTGGGCGGCGGCGATGATGTCCATCCCTTGGCCCAGCGCGGTTAAATAACGGTCGAGTGCGTTCATGCCGCCTAGTACAGCGCACAACCCGGTGCAAAGGCGACCGCACGCACGAAGGCCTGTGGATTACGCGGTAAACCTTGCCGCCACGGCGCTATTTCGCGGCAGGGTCAACAAAGTTATCCACAGAATTTAGTATTTAGCATCGTGGCCTTCGCCCACGGTTTCGTACAGGCGCCGCATGATGGGATAGGCAACGATGATGCCGACAGAGCCCCAGGCGATGCCCTCCAGGCTCACCCCACCCACGGTCAGGGTCAGGTTGCCGATGCCCGCGATCAAAGCCACCGCAGCCGCCGTCAGGTTCACCGGGTTATTGAAGTTGACCTCATTATCCATCCAGATGCGCACGCCCAGCATGCCGATAAGACCATAGAGCACGAGGGTGGCCCCGCCGAGCACGCCGGTGGGGATGGTGAAAATCAGCGCGCCGAACTTCGGGACGAAGGCCAATAGGATGGCGGTTAGGGCCGCAACCCAATACGCGGCGGTGGAATAGACGCGCGTGGCGGCCATAACGCCGATATTCTCAGCGTAGGTCGTGGTACCGGAGCCGCCGAAGCCACCGGCGAGGGAAGAGGCGAGGCCATCGGCAATCAGGGCATCGCCGGCGAGGTCGTCCAAGTCGCGGTTGGTCATCTCGGAGACGGCTTTGACGTGGCCGACGTTTTCCGCAATCAGCACCACGAGCACCGGCAAGGCCACGGCGATCGCGGAAAGATGGAACTCTGGGGCGTGGAATTCGGGCAGGCCTACCCACGGTGCGGCATCGATGGCGGCCTTGGCATCCTCGCCCAAATTGCCGGTCAGGGCGGCGAAAACCCAGCCGACGACCACGCCGATGAGGATGGACAGGCGCGAAACCATGCCGCGCCCGGCAACCGTGGCTAGGAGAATAACCAGCAGCGTGATGCCTGCGACCAAGGGCTGGCTGGCGAAGTTCTCGGCCGCATTCGGCGCCAAATTAAGCCCGATGAGCGCGACGATGGCGCCGGTAACCGCCGGCGGCATCACCGCATCGAGCACCCGCCTGCCGGCAGCCTTGACCACGAATCCGACCGCCACCAGCACCAAACCGGTCACCAGAATGGATCCGGCCTGCGCCGCAATCCCGTATTGCTGCGAGGCGGTCAGCGGGGCGATGAAGGCGAACGACGACCCCAGGTAGGACGGCAGGCGATTGCGCGTAATCAGCAGGAAGAGGATGGTGCCGATGCCGGAAAATAGCAGCGTGGTATTGACCGGAAAGCCGGTCAGGGTGGGCACCAGCAGCGTAGCACCGAACATCGCCACCACGTGCTGCATGCCGATGCCAATGGTTCGGCCCCAACTTAGTCGTTCCTCGGGCGCGACCACGGCGCCTGGTGCAATCTTCTTACCGTCGCCGTGGACGGTCCAACCTAGTATGCTCACGAACCACCATTATGGGCCATGGAGCACGAATTTTAGGAATCTTCCTCCACGATGAATTCGGCGAGCTCGCGGGCGGTGGTGGCGGGCAAGCGGACATCGACAAGCGTGCCGTCCTCGGTGTATTCCTCGCTACGCACGGTGCCCTCGGCATGCACGCGGGAAACGACATCGCCGCGGGTGAAGGGAACCTGCAGCTTAACGTGGCTATCGCGGGAGTTGAGGAAGAGCTCCACGCGCGCGCTCAGCTCGTCGATGCCCTCCCCCGTGCGCGCCGAAACATAGACGACGTCCTCATGATCCAGGACGTGGCGCAGCTCCGCGAGCACAAGCGGATCGGCCTGGTCGATCTTATTGATCACGATGATTTCCGGCGGGGCCTGCTCACCAGTCTCGCTGACGATATCGTAGATGACCTCATTGACCGCCTCGATTTGCTTGAGCGGGAACGGGTCCGATCCGTCCACGACATGCAGCATGATATCGGCGGCGAGCACCTCTTCCAGGGTGGACTTGAAGGCCTCCACCAGCTGGGTAGGCAGGTGGCGAACGAAGCCGACGGTATCGGTGAAGACGACCTGGCGGCCATCGGCAAGCGAGGCGCGGCGCGTGGTGGGATCCAAGGTGGCAAAAAGTGCGTCTTCCACAAGCACGCCCGCGTTCGTCATGGCATTAATGAGCGAAGATTTGCCGGCGTTGGTGTAGCCGGCGATGGCGATCTGGGCGATCGTGGAGGACTGGCGCCTGGAGCGCTTGACCTCGCGGGCGGTTTTCATCCCGCGCAGTTCCTTGCGCAGGCGCGCCATTTCGGTGCGGATGCGCCGGCGGTCGGTCTCGATCTTGGTTTCACCGGGACCGCGCAGGCCGACGCCGCCATTGGAACCGGCGCGGCCGCCGGCCTGGCGCGAAAGGTTGCCGCCCCAACCGCGGGTGTGGGTATAAAGGTATTCCAGCTGCGCCAGCGAGACCTGCGCCTTGCCCTCCTTGGACTTTGCGTGTTGGGCAAAGATGTCCAAGATGAGCATGGTGCGGTCGATGACCTTGGTATTGAGCGCGCGCTCTAATGCCGTGAGCTGGCCGGGGTTCAGCTCACCATCGCACACGACGGTATCGGCCCCGGTGGCTTCGACGATATCGTGGAGCTCTTTTACCTTGCCCGAGCCGATGAAAGTACCAGGATCCGGTTTATCGCGCTTTTGGTAAATCATTTCGACTACGTCGGCACCGGCGGTCTCGGTCAGGGCGGCCAGCTCATCCATCGTGGCCTCAACCTCCGCTACGGTGCCTTCGGTCCACACGCCCACGAGGATGACGCGCTCGAGGCGCAGTTTTCGGTATTCCACCTCGTAGCCATCGGTGGTGTCCTCGGCGCGGATGGAGGTCTCGCGGGTAACGCGGCGGAAGGCGTTGCGCTCGGCCAAATCTAGATCGCCGCTGGTGGGCGTGGTTTCCTGCGGGGTGTCCGCGTGGTCGCGGAAGGCCTGGGCGAGAAGTTCGTCCTTGCTCGCCGAGCTATCAGAATTCTGCGGGGAAAATTTGTTCATATTGCTATCTATTTTGGCACGTTAGGCCGCAAAACGGGAATTGCGGTTTCCGGGCTTACTGGACAAAGCGATACAATGGTGGCTATGGAAACGACGCAGCCTAGGCCAACGACTACTACCCAGAAGAAGAATACTGAAATGCAGGCGATCGGCCTGGATTTCGAACGCTGGCAGGACGCGGTCGAGGCAGCCATCGCCACGGACCGCCTTGCCGTTACCGGCGAGGTCCGCGGTGGCCAGCTCATTCAATACGGCGACCCCTCGGGCGCCCAGCTTAATATCTTGGCGGTAGAGCCCTACGCCACCTTTATCGGCTTCGATGCGGTCACGCAGGGTTTTGCCCACGTGGAGATGTTCAATGACGTTCTAGCGATCATGGACATCATCGATCCCTTCGGCACACCGCTGGCCCAGGTCACGGCGAACCTCGCGCAGGGGCCACTGTTGGCAGAAGAACCGCGGCAGGAATGGCAGCAGGTATCGCTGACCGCCATGGGCCTTGATATCACTACCTACGAGTCCCCGGCTGCCTACGAGGCCGAACACGGCGAATACCCCGCCCTCTTTGAATCCGAGGGCGCCCGCGTCATCGCCTCTGGCTCCGGCGCACAGGCCCCCACGCCGGCGGCTACCTTTGCCGCCCGGGTGATGGAAGCCGAGTGGCGCACCAATGAACTCACCGGCGAGAAATTCGCGCACCTCGTCATGGACGGGCTTTTCCCCTTCGATCTCTGCCTGCCTGCGGACCGTGGCGAATTGCCGGCCAAGGATTCCGTGATCTCCGGTACGGCCCTGCTCACCGCCGCTATTGACATGCCGTCCGGCGGCTGCGGCGATGGCGGATGCGGTTGTGGATCCGGCGGTTGCGGCTGCGGCGGGCACTAGATTTTTTAGGCCATGCCTTTCCTTAGCGATCCACAAAACCGGAGGACACTTGTCTTTATCCTCCTGGTCCTTTGCGCGATCGCGATCGTTGTAATGCTAAAACTGCCCGGACTCATCATCGCCGCCATGCTGGTGGGCGCGGGCTGGTTCATGCTGCGCACGCGCCCCGATACCGCAGAAAGAAAGGCCCTGCGCAGCTCCATTTCGCTTTCGGCAGACGATATCCAGGACGTCATCGCCGAATTCGAAGAATTCGAAACCTCCACGGAGGCCGAGCCGCTTGCGGATCGCACGCTGTACCGGCCAGCACTGCTGGACCTCGACTGTTCCCACCCCGCCATCGATGCGTTCCACTACGAATTGGCTGGGGCGCGCCGCTTCCTCCGCCGCCTCAATATCCGCATCCACGCCCACGGCATGCGCACACAGGACTTGGAAGCCCTCCTCCGCGTCACCGATGAACGCGCCCGCGAGCTGAAAGAATCGTGGCTGGCGGCCCGCCGCGCGGCCTTCCGGCTCGGCCCGGATTACCGCACGCGGCAGATCGACGACGAAAACTAAGGCCCTTACAGGCTCGTTTCACCCGTCGCGACGATGGCGGACGGGCCCGTCAAGCGCGTGCCGCCGTCATAGACCTCGACGGTGACCTCGCCGCCGGGAACGTGGACATGGACGGTGCCGAGGGCTTGGGCGGCATCGGCAAGCGCGGCGGTAGCTGCCGCGACCGTGCCTGTACCGCACGACTGTGTCTCCCCAACCCCGCGCTCGAAGACGCGCATGTGCACGTGCCCCTCCCGCAGCGGGGTCACCAGCTCAAAATTCACCCCGCCGGGAAAGAAGGACTCGTCGTAGACAGGCGCCGTGAGGTCCTTGGCGGCCAATGCTTCCGGTTCCAGGCCTGGGATGACGGCCGCGAGGTGCGGGTTACCCATATCCACCCCGAGGCCGGCGTAGGACTCACCGCCCACGGACGCGGTAGATACTCCGGTCACGCGCGCGGGGCCCATCTCCACGGTGACGCTAGCGGCAGTGGCATCGCAGGAATGCACCGTTACTTGCTTGGCGCCCGCCCGGGTGCCGATGGTGAATGCGTCCTCGCCCACCAAGTCGTGCGAGCGCAGCCAGTGGGCAAAGACGCGGGTGCCATTGCCGCACATTTCCGCCACGGACCCATCGGCGTTGCGGTAATCCATAAACCAGTCGGCGGAATCCACCCCGTCCGGAAGTGCCGCCAACTCGCCCGCGTCCACGAGGGCGCCGGCGCGCACAACGCGCAATAGGCCATCGCCGCCGATGCCCGCCCGGCGGTCACACAGCGCCGCCACGCGCTCTGGTGAGAGCGGCGCCTCGGCGTCGAAGTCTTCTACGATGACGAAGTCATTTTCGGTTCCATGGCCTTTGGCAAATTTCATAGCCTCTACCCTAGCGCCCAAGCGCGTACAAAGCTTGGGCGGTGGTATCGCCCGCGGCATCGAGCCAGGTAATGCGCTTATCGCGGTTAAACCAGGAGCGCTGGCGGCGCACGTACCGGCGGGTGCCAGTAATCGTGCGTTCTACCGCATCTTCCCACGTCAGCTCGCCGCGCTGGGCTTGTAGAACCTGCGCATAGCCAATCGCGCGGCCCGCGGTGGAATCGGCCACAAGCCCCTTATCCTGCAGGTGCTCGACTTCCTCGACGAGGCCTTGCTCAAACATGAGGCGCGTGCGCTTTTCGATGCGCGGGTTCAACCACTCGCTATCCGTGCGCAGCCCCAGCAACTTGGTCCCCCACCGGGGCGGGCCGTTCTTCGGCGGCTGGCTGGCCTTAAAGGGCTTGCCGGTCAGCTCGATGACCTCGAGCGCCCGGACGGTGCGGCGGGGGTCTTTATCCTCGATGATAGCGGCGGCTGCCGGATCGACGCGCGCGAGCTCCGCGTGGAGCGCGTCGGTTCCGATATCGGCGCGGCGGGCCTCGTATTTGGCCCGTACCTGCGGATCGGTCGGCGGGAATTGCCAATCATCCACCAACGCCTGGGCATAGAGCATGGATCCGCCGACGAGGATCGGAGTCTTGCCGCGGGACATGATGTCCTCGATATCGCGCAAGGCCGCCTGCTGATAGCGCGCTACGGAAGCAGTCTCCGTCACGTCCCAGACATCGAGCTGATGATGCGGGATTCCTTCGCGCTCTGCGGGGGAAAGCTTCGCGGTCCCGATATCCATGCCGCGGTATAGCTGCATAGAATCGACATTGACCACTTCCCCACCCAGTTTATGGGCAAGGGCCAGCCCGAGCGCGGATTTGCCGGATGCGGTGGGGCCAACTACTGCGATGGGGCGCATGTTACCTCCCAACCTGCCACGTAGCGGCCTACCCCGAGGGTGGCGTCCGTCGCCCGGACCTGCGCGCGCTTGGGCGTGCAGGCGGCAAGCTCCAGCCAGAGCGCCGGCTCTTCCACGCCACGTTGCTTCAGCCACTCGGCCTCGCTACTTGCCGATGCCCCCATCAACACCTCCTCGCACCACCGGTGCACCTCCTGCGCGCCGGGAATAAGCGCCAGCGGTGCCCTCTCGGTAAGCCCCGCGCTGCCGTCCGCAACCACGATGCTAAGTACCTTTGGGTCTGGCATGCCCAGGCGGTCGCGGCTATCGCGCACCGTTATCTGTGGGACCGTGGACAGGACGTAGTGGGCCATGATTTCTGGCAGGTAGTCTCCCGCGCCCACGTTTACCTGGTGGGCTCCCCAGGCGCGCAGGCTACCCGTGTGGCGGGTATGCCACCGGGAGGAGCGGGATCCGATAATTTCTGCCTCGTTAATGCCGGCGGCAGCGGCTTCGACCGCCAGCATGCGCGCCGCTGCCAGCAGCGCCCGCGAGGCGGCATCGTTGGGAGCTAGCTCGACTGCCAGCGCCGGCGAGGCGGGCATAACCATGAGATTGAACATTATTCCTCCATACTATCTACCCAAGAGGAGGTAATTAAATAGATTCTAGGCACACGGCGATTTTTCGCGGTAATGTAACCAGTGATTTCATCCGGCAGCCGTGACGCGCGGCGATATATGTCTAGGAGGGCTTTCCATGTCTCCCACCCCTACCCCAGGTTCCATGCCCAAGAAGGGCCCCCGCCCCACAGCCAAGCCCGTGCCCGTGCAATCACCGAGCAAAAACGACCCGGCCAAGTGGGGGCGCGTCGATGCCGATGGGTCCGTCTTCGTGTCCGCCCCCGAAGGCGAGCGCAAGATTGGGGAATGGCAGGCAGGCTCTGCGCAGGAGGGCCTCGAGCACTTCGGCGCCCGGTATGATGACCTAGCCACCGAGATCGAGCTCCTAGAGGCTCGCCTGCGCGCCAACCCCAGCGAAGCCGCAGGAATCAAGCAAACCGCCGCCGAACTCCGCGAGACCCTTCCTACCGCTGCGGTCATTGGCGATATCGCGGCGCTGGATCGCCGCCTCGCGGCGGTTATTGATCACTCGGTCGTGGCCGGTGAACAGGCACAGGCGGAGCGGGAAAAGCGCCGGCAGGACGCGATTGCGGCAAAGGAAAAGCTCGCCGCAGAGGCCGAAGAGATTGCCGAAAATTCCACGGAATGGAAGGCCGCCGGCGACCGCATCCGCGCCATTTTGGAAGAGTGGAAGCAGATTAAGGGCATCGATAAGAAGACCGATGACGGCCTGTGGAAGCGCTATTCGCGCGCCCGCGATTCCTTTAATCGGCGCCGCGGTTCGCACTTTGCGGATCTCGATCGCGCCCGCGCGGCCGCGCGAAAGAAGAAAGAAGAACTCGTCGAGCGCGCCGAGGCCATCCAGGACTCCACCGATTGGGGCCCCACCGCCCGCGCCTACCGCGATCTGATGGCGGAGTGGAAGGCGGCCGGCCGCGCCCCGCGCGAGGTCGATGACCAGCTGTGGGCGAAGTTCCGCGCCGCACAGGACCGCTTCTTTGATGCCCGCAATGCGGTCAACGACGAGCGGGACCGCGAGTTCGCCGAAAACGCCAAGGCAAAGGACGCGCTGCTTGCGGAATACGACAGCCTGATTGACCCATCGCAAAGCATGGACAAGGCCAAGGCTAAGCTGCGCGAACTGCAGGAAAAGTGGGAGGAAATCGGCTTCGTGCCCCGCAACCAGGTGCGCGAGTACGAATCCAAAATTGAGCAGCTAGAAAAGCGCGTCACCCAAGCGGAAGAATCCGAATGGCGGCGCACCGACCCTGAAGCGCAGGCTCGCGTGGCCCAATTCCAGGCCAAGGTGGAAGACTTCAAGGCCCAGTCCGCGGCTGCGGAGGCTAAGGGCAAGGAGAAGAAGGCCGCGGAGCTGCGCGCGCAGGCGGAGCAATGGCAGGAATTTGCCGATGCCGCTGCCAATGCCGTCAACGATAAATAGTGCACCTCGTTCAGATTGCGCGCCCGACCCAGGTAGCCGAGGCTGAACCGGCGGATTGTATCCGTTCCTTTGTTTTCTGGGCAAACCTGGCGGCGCAGGAAGCAAGCGGGGATGCGGCGGCCTCGACCTCGCCTAGCCGCGTGGTGCACCGCCTGCAGGGTTCGGGCGAATCGCAGACTTACCTTTTCGCGGTGGTCGATGGCCCGGCGACGCTCGGGCCCGTCTCCGAGCTCGGTCTGCCCCAAATTCCCGCTACCGCACCGAGCCCCGAGCTGGACTACGTGGGATTTATCCACATCAGCCTGCCGCTTTTAGAAGAGCGCAATGCCGCGGAAATCGAGTGCGTCCTGTGCGATCTGCCGCTGCCCGGAGAACCGCTTGATGCCAAGGGGCACAAGGTGGCTACCTGGATGGGAGATACCGCCTTAAAAATCACCCAACAGCTCGGTCGCAGCGTCGCGCACGTGGGCCTGCTGCACCCACCGGAGACTTCGCCGGAGTATGACGCAATGGCGGAGGTCTACCAATCCCTGGGCTTTACGCGGCGCCATAGCGAGCGGCAACTAGCCATCGATATTCCAGAGCACCCGGCTGCCGCCCTCTTTCCACCCGGGCTTTCGGCCGCGGTTTGGCAGGACTATGCCATTCCGGAGGTACATATCGACGATGTCATGCGCCTTTTAACGGTCGCCTCGGCGGATGCCGATACCGGCACCTTATCCACCGAGCCCATCGTGTGGTCCCGGCAGCGGTTGGAAGAAGCGCACCAACGCCTGCGCTCGCGGCGCGGGCATACGCTGCTCATAGCGCTCATCGATAACGCCGACGGCATCGTAGCGCTCACGGAGCTAGCACGGCACGAGGCCGCAGATCCGGAGGTCTGCGAATGGACCCTCACCGTCACCGACCGCGACCACCGCCGGCAAGGCTTGGCGCAATTGGCAAAACTCACCGCCCTACGCGAGGTCAACCAAGCGTGGCCGCAGGTGCGCCGCTGCTATTGTTCCGTCGCAGCCGGCGACGCCGCCATGAACGCGCTGTATGCGCGGCTCGGGGCGCGGGAAATCTCCCAGTCTTCTGCCTGGGAGCTGCACCTTTAGCCCTCCTGCTGGTGGCGGTGGCGCTCAGCGGCCTGCTTGCGGCGGTCATCGACAAGCATCTCCTGCGGCTGCGGGGACGCAATATCGGACTGGAATTTGCCTACCTCATCCAGCTGGCCCGCCGAGGCGCGAACCTTTTCTTCTGCCGCGCGTTGTTCCGGGCTGCGGCGCAGGGCGACGAGGCTAAAGCCCAAGAAGGCCAGGAAGGTCGCCAGCATACCCACCCACATGCCAATGGCCGGGCCGTCCGCGGTGGAGCCGCGGTACCAAAAGCCCCACAGGTTAACGAAGAAAGAAACCGTCACCATCATCCACGCAATCAGACCGAGCGTGGCGCGGCGGGTCAGCAGGGTTGCCGTCGTCAGCACGCCCACGCCAAGTAGCGCGAGCCACGCGGAGACGGTCTCCATCAGCGAGATCTTCACCCCATCCTCGGTGGTGCCAAAGCTTAAGGCCTGCCACCCGTGGGCGGAGCCGGCATAAGGAACGATGAGGTAGACAATATAGGCCGCCACAGCGATCCACAGCGTCACTTTCTGCCCACGCAGATCCATGGTTTGTGCTGCTCGGCGCTCCGCCTGTGCCGCCTCCTGGGCGGCGGTGGTGGTATTTCGCTCTCTCATGGCACCCTAGCCTACTCCCCGGTTAGCAGCCGCAAGAATCCGCTGCGGCAGCGCCAGCAGGCTTGCCGATGCCCGGCAGCCCCAAGCCCACCCCAATCGGAGCGGTAGTGGGGGTTTGGCCCGAAGCCGACATGTCGCCGGCCTTGGTGCGGGTGTGGGTGGCTACTGCGGCATCGGCAAGCAAGAAGAACGAGCCTGCACCCGTGACCTTGGTGCGCACGACGTCGCCGGGGCGAATCTCGGCCGAGATATCCGCGCCGTTGGCATCAATGGGGCTAAAGTGCACGAGGCGCCCATCCCGAGCTCGACCTGACATGCGGTGGGTCTCATCGTTCTTGCGTCCGCCCTCAGCCTGGACCAAGAGCTCCACCTCAGTGCCCACGAGCTTCTGGTTCTCTTCTGCCTGGATGCTATCTTGCAGCGCAACGAGCCGCTCGAAGCGGTCCTGGACGACTTCCTTAGGCACCTGGTTTTCCATCTCCGCCGCAGGGGTGCCAGGGCGCGGGGAATACTGGAAGGTAAACGCCGAGGCGAAGCGGGCGCGCCGGACCAAGTCCATGGTGGCCTGGAAGTCCTCTTCGGTCTCGCCTGGGAAACCAACGATGATATCGGTGGTAATCGCCGCGTTCGGAATCTTCTCCCGGACCTCATCGAGGATGCGCAGGAACTTCTTCGTGCGGTAGGAACGGCGCATGTCCTTCAAGACCTTATCCGAGCCGGACTGCAGCGGCATGTGCAACTGCGGGCACACCGCCGGGGTTTCCGCCATGGCGTCGATGACATCCGAGGTAAATTCCGCCGGGTGCGGGGAGGTAAACCGCAGGCGCTCGAGGCCGTCGATCTTGCCCACTTCGCGCAGCAGCTTCGAGAAAGCAAAGCGATCGCGCGGCATTTCTGGATCGGCGAAATTCACGCCATAGGCGTTGACGTTTTGGCCCAAGAGGGTGACCTCAGAAACTCCCTGATCCACCAGCGCCTGTACCTCGGCCAGAATATCGCCCGGCCGGCGGTCCTCTTCCTTACCGCGCAGGGAGGGAACGATGCAGAAGGTGCAGGTGTTATTGCAGCCCACGGACACCGATACCCAGCCCGCGTAGGCGGATTCGCGCTTAGCGGGCAATACCGAGGGGAATGCCTCTAGCGAATCGACGATTTCGACCTGAGCTTCCTCGTTATGGCGGGCGCGCTCGAGGAGGGTGGGCAACGCTGCCATATTGTGGGTTCCGAAGACGGCATCAACCCACGGCGCATTGTCGAGGACGGTGTCCTTATCCTTTTGTGCAAGGCAACCGCCCACAGCGATTTGCATGCCGGGATGGTTCTCCTTCGTCTTCTTCAATGCGCCCAGCGTGCCGTAGAGGCGCTTGTCGGCGTTTTCGCGGACTGCGCACGTGTTAAAGACGATGAGATCCGGCTCCGTGGCTTCGTCTGCGGCCGCGTAGCCAGCTTCCTCCAGCAGGCCGGAAATGCGCTCGGAATCGTGCACATTCATCTGGCAGCCGAAGGTTCGGACTTCATAGGTACGGGTTTCAGGAATTGTCTGCTCCACGTCGGCATAGTTTAGCCATCACCCAGAACAACTCATAACCGTCGCTGCTCGGCGCCCGTGACGGCAAGTGGGCCAGAATGGGCGCGTCGTGAGGCGCGTCGGGGCGCGGGCCCGCGGTGGGTGGGGCGCGTGTGCGAGTCACAAGGTTGGAGCCAATAAGGCACTAAGCCCCATCCCCCGGATTTAAGGAGAAGACAGCTCCTCGCAACGCTCCTCAAGGGCGCTAATGGCAATGTTCAAAGACATACCCTCGTTGAACCCGCGGCGCGCCAATACGCCCACGATCCTGCGCAAGGCCTTTTCCCGTTCCTTCCTATCCACAGGAACGGATTTCACGCCGCGCGCCTTCTTTTCCGCCAAGGCTCGGGCCATCGCCTCTTCATCGGCGGCGTCAATTTGGGAGAGGGCTTCGTCTCTGTCTTCTTGGCTTACTCCCTTTTCCCGGAGCTCGCGGTCGAGGACGCTGCGCGATTTTCCTCGCCGCTTATGCCGCTGCCGCACCCATTCGGCGGCGAAGGCGGCGTCGTCAATGAGGCCCGCATGGGCCAAGTCATCGAGGACCTCATCAACCACCTCAGGGTCGAATTCGGCTTGTACTAAGCGGTCATACAATTCCTGGCGGGACCGCGAACGCTGGTCAAGCAGCCCCAATGCGCGGGACCGAACCTTTAATTTAGCCTCTTCGGCCTCTCGATCAAAAAGCCCGCCCCCGGCTTCTCCTTTTTCATAGGCTTCAAGGGCCTGGCGGAGTTGCTCTAGCTTTTCAGGGGCGGGTTGATTCATAGCGCGGGTGTTAAGCGGTGGGAGTGTTGGTGGACAGGATTAGTCGTCATCGAAGTCGACGTTCGGGACCAAATCTACGGATTCATCCGTCAATGGGTCATCGGAACCGGGGACATCCATGGCGGTAGCTTCTTCAGCATTTGCCGCCTCTTCCCCAATGCCGAGCTTTTGGAAGATCTTCTTTTCGATCTCATTGGCAAGGTCAGAGTTATCCTTCAAGAAGGAACGAGCCTTCTCCTTACCTTGACCCAGCTGGTCGCCCTCATAGGTAAACCAGGAGCCGGACTTGCGGATAAAGCCGTTTTCTACGCCGAGATCAATGATGGAGGACTCGCGAGAAATGCCCTCGCCGTACATGATGTCGAACTCGGCGATCTTGAACGGCGGGGAAACCTTATTCTTTACCACCTTGAGCTTCGTGCGGTTACCAATGGCATCCTGGCCATCCTTCAGCGTCTGGATACGGCGGATATCGCAGCGCACGGAGGAGTAGAACTTCAGCGCTTTACCACCGGTGGTGGTCTCCGGGGAACCGAACATCACACCGATCTTTTCGCGCAGCTGGTTGATGAAGATTGCGGTGGTGCCGGAGTTATATAGCGCACCGGTCATCTTGCGCAAGGCCTGGGACATCAGGCGGGCCTGCAGGCCGACGTGGCTATCGCCCATCTCGCCTTCGATTTCCGCCTTTGGGGTCAGCGCCGCCACGGAGTCCACAACGATAATGTCGATAGCGCCGGAGCGCACCAGCATGTCCGCGATTTCCAAGGCCTGCTCACCGGTATCGGGCTGGGACACGAGGAGGTTATCGGTGTCGACGCCTAGCAGGCGTGCATATTGGGGGTCGAGGGCGTGCTCGGCATCGATAAACGCTGCAATGCCGCCGTCTTTTTGTGCCGAGGCAATGGCATGCAACGCCACCGTCGTCTTACCGGAAGACTCTGGGCCATAGATTTCCACAATTCGCCCGCGCGGGAAGCCACCGATGCCCAGCGCCACGTCGATTGCCGTGTTGCCGGAAGAAATGGCCTTGATGGGCGGGCGGTCATCATCACCCAAGCGCATAACGGCGCCCTTGCCATAATCCTTCTCGATCATGGCCATCGCGGCATCTAGCGCCTTCTGGCGGTCATCTCCCTTGGTTGCGGCGGAGGATGATTTCTTTTTCGTTGCCATTGTTATTAATCCTTATCTCGTACGACGCTGCGTGAACACTTAATTAGACTGCTGCAGAACCCTAAATGGTTCCGCCCTCAACGCGATCCCACTGTAGTCGCCCACACCGACACCCCAACTAGAGTACATACATCTGTTCGAATATCGAAAACGGACACGCCTTTTCAGGCTCTCTTGGGCCTATAAAGTTGGGTAATCTACGCCGAGACGTCGCTCATGGGGGACATCGAAATCATCGCACAGCCCTATCCAGACACGGCGGGGATCGACGCCACGTTCGATAAGATCATCCGGCGTTCCATTGAGCTCTGATAAAACATGCGAATGGCTAATCCACGCCCCTTTTGATTCGCCAAATTCATCCACAACCAGTTGGTGGTACTCCGTCAATCGCATGCGCGCAATCCTACCCACCACCACGGAAATTTTTCCAAAACCTTCACCAGAACGCCGCAAATGTCCCTCCTTGAACGACGTTCAAATTGGTGTGTCTACAGCGTTTTTCTCCAAGGTGCTAATCTTTTCCCATGCAGAAGAACTCCGTGGCAACCACCATTGCCTATGTAGCGGTATTTACCGCCCTCGTTATCGTTTTAGCCTTCGTTTCTATCCCCGTAGGCACCGCCGGCGTGCCCATCGTCTTGCAAAACGCCGCGCTCATTTTGTCCGGCCTCATCTTGGGCGGAAAACGCGGCGGCTACGTTGGCTTGCTATTCCTCTTTATCGGTTTGGCATTGCCCGTTTTGGCAGGCGGTGGCACCACGCTCCGCGCGCTTGCCGGCCCCACCGTGGGATACATCATCGGTTACGTACTCTCCCCCATCGCAGCCGGCGCCATCGCTTATCGCGCCCCGCGCGGAAAGGGCGGCATGACCGTGGTTTTCGCTATCGCAGCCATCGTAGGCCTTCTCGTGCAATACACCTGTGGCGCGATCGGCTTGATGGTTCGCTCCGGACTAAACGTCGGACCGGCCATCGCGGCGCAAGGCCCGTTCGTCCTCGTTGACACCGCAAAGCTCATCGTGGCCGTTATCATCGCCGTTGGTGTTCACTCCGCATTCCCCGACCTGATGGGTAGGAAGGCCTCCTAGTGCCCACCATCGACTTTTCCTCGGTCACGGTAGCCTTCGATGAGACGGTGGTCCTCGATGACATCAACCTCACTTTAAGCGAGCAACGGATCGGCGTCATCGGTCAAAATGGCGGCGGAAAGTCCACGCTGACTCGGCTTATCAATGGCCTGGGTGAGCCCACCGCGGGTACCGTCACCGTCGACGGCATAAATCCCAGCGAGCAGGGCAAGAAGGTGCGCGAAAAGGTGGGGTTCGTCTTTTCCGATGCCGAAAATCAGATCGTTATGCCCAATGTGCGCGATGACATCGCTTTTTCCCTGCGCCGCTTCAAGCTGCCTAAGGCCGAGCGTACTGCGCGAGTCGATGCCACCCTGGAACGGTTCGGGCTCTTAGAATTTGCCGAGCGCTCCCCGCACACGCTTTCTGGTGGACAAAAGCAATTGCTCGCCTTAGCCGCAGTGTTGGTCATCGACCCGGTTCTCATCATCGCCGATGAACCAACGACGCTGCTTGATCTCCGCAATCGCGACCGCATCAAGCGCGAGTTCGCGCAGCTTGACCAGCAGCTCATCGTCGTTACTCACGATCTGGAATTCCTCACGGATTTCGACCGTGTCATCTGCATCGATGACCACAAGGTTGCTGCCGATGGCGCTCCCCAGGAGGTCATCGATTTTTACAGAGATCTCATGGCGCAGCGGCCACTCTAGAAAGCCACCTCCAATGACCCGACGCAGAACCAATATTCCGCTATCCGTATATGTTCCGGGCACGACGGTAATCCACCGGATGAAGCCCAGCTGGAAGATACTCATTTTGCTGGTATTTATCCTGGTTACCAGCATCTTTTTCAACTCTTTGCCGTGGGCCGGCGGCGCGGTGATCGCTGCAGCGCTAACCTATGTCATCGCCCGCATCCCCCCACGGATTGCCTGGAGCCAGCTCTGGCCGCCCCTAATAATCCTCATTCCCCTAGCTGGATTCCAGTGGTGGGCGAAGGATTTTGACTACGCCGCCGTGATGTTCCTGAACATCTTGGCGGCCATGATTCTGGCCTTTTTGCTAACGCTCACGTCGACCGTCGACGCCATCATGGAGTCGCTTGAAGAATCCCTCCAGCCGCTGAATCGTTTCGGCGTCCCAGTAGAAAACATCAGCTTGGCGATGTCCCTGACAATCCGCCTCATCCCCCTCATGTTCGAAACGGTCTACGAGGTTCTCGATGCCCGCAAGGCACGCGGCGCTGGCTTCTCCCCCTCAGCCTTTGTCACGCCCGTCATCATCCGCTCCATTCGGCGCGCTCGCGCCATTGGCGAAGCCCTTCAGGCCCGCGGCGTCGGTGACTAAGGAAACTTAGGCACATGCCCAACTAGCACCAAAAAGCCTCCGCCTTCTCCCACCGCTCGAAGCGGGAAAGGAAAGATCGGAGGCTAGTGTGCAGTTTGCGCTATGGCCAGCCCGGGATAACGAAGTTACTCTCCGCGCAGCTCGCGCAGGCGAGCCTGGACGGCGTCATCATTTGACGTCGGCTGTGCGGCCTGATCCGCAGCGGAACCAGAGGCCTTATTGCCCTCGATGGCCTGAGTGCGGTTAGCTTCTACGGACTTCGTGGAGTTCATCTCGCTACGGATCTGCTCCAAGCGGGAGTGGCCGGCCATCTGAATGCCCGCCTGCTGCACCTCGGCCATGCGATTTTCGACGGAATTTTCCGCCAATTCCGCCTGGCCCAAAGCCTTGGAGTAACGGCGCTCAATCTTATCGCGCACGGCATCGAGCGAAGGCGTGTTGCCGCCGGCCGAAAGCTCGTTCATGGAGTTCAAAGACTCAGAAACCTTTTCCTGCATCTTTGCCTGCTCCAGCTGCGATAGCAGCTTCGAACGCTCATCAACCTTCTGGCGCAGGGCGGCATTATTGCGCTCAACAGCGCGCTTCGCTTGCTCAGCTTGTTGCAACGCCTGGTCGTGAAGCTTCTTCGTGTCCTCCACGGACTCCTCTGCGGTCACCAGCTGAGCGGCAAAGGCCTCGGCGGCGTTCTCGTACTCCACGGCCTTGTTTTCATCACCATTGGCGCGTGCCTTATCCGCAAGCTCGAGCGCCTGGCGGGTATTGCCCTGCAGCTTTTCGACCTCGGCTAGGCGACGGTTAAGTTGCATCTCCAGCTGGCGCTGATTGCCAATAACCGCCGCAGCTTGCTGCGAAAGCTCTTGGTGCTGACGTTGGGCATCTTCGATGGCCTGCTCAATCTGAATTTTCGGATCGGCATTCTCTTCGATTTTATTATCGAACAGTGCCATCAGGTACTTCCAACCCTTAACAAATGGATTCGCCATTATGCTCTAGACCTTTCTAGGGAATGTGGTAATGCGTCGCGTTGTCGTGTTCATAGTAACCCAACGCCTAGGGCTCTGCCGCTACTAATCGCAGGTATCCACCGCGGCTATTCTTTTCAGAATCCCGCACGCGTTAAAGCTCAGAAGCAGCCGGCGCGGTATGCGCGAGCTCTTCATCCATCGACGGCAGAGCCATATAACCGGCAGCCTCGATCAAGACGTCAGACACAGACGCGTCGAGCGCATGGCACACGGAGGCCAATAGCTCAGAAGAAACTTCCTTGCGGCCTCGCTCGAGCTCCGACAAGTAGCCCGGTGACACGCGGGCGACGCTAGCCAATTCACGCAGGGTAACTGACTTATCCGCGCGGAATGCGCGCAGAGTCAAGCCCAATGCTTCACGCAATAGTGGCTCGGGGGCACGGGCAGGTTGTGGCGCCGATGGTGCCGCTGCCGCAGGTTCCGCGGCAGTCTGCGCCGAGTGGTCGAGGACTGCTGTAGAAATGTTCATCGTAAGTTTTAACGCTCCTTCGATGAAATTTGTTCCCCACTGGTAGGAAAATTTTTGATGATCGCACCAAGTTGGGCGATCGCAACTCCTACCGTGGCCTTTCTAATTTGGTTTCGTTCAGTGCCCAAGTCACGCAAGCAAAAAGACTGCGCTATGCGCCCGGCGGAATAGATTCCTAAAAATACCGTGCCGGGTTCTTTTCCTTCTTGTTTATCGGGCCCAGCGACGCCGGTAAGCCCTAAACCCCAATCCGCCCCGGTTTCCGCAGCAGCGGCGCGAGCCATATCAACTGCAGTTTCGCCAGAGACGACGCCTACGCGCTCGATCTCTGAGACTGGTTTGTCCAGAAAGTGAGATTTCACCTCGGTGGCATAGGTGATAAGGCCACCGCGCAAGACGGCAGACGCGCCTGGCACCGAAGCGATAGTAGCGCTGGCTAAGCCGGCAGTCAGCGATTCGCACAAGGCCACGGTCTCGTGGCGCTCTGTCAATAGGGCAACGAGTTCAGATTCTGTGAAGGTCATTGCGTTTAGCTATTTTGCTTTTGTCCATCGATGAGATACTGCACGCCGGTAACGACCGTAACCACGACGGCCATCCACATGATGAAGGAGGTAGGAATATCCATCCACGAGGGAAGCGGCCACAAGTATAAGCCCACGGCGAAGGACTGCAGGACGGTCTTTAGCTTGCCGCCTTTAGAGGCTGGGACAACTTTTCCGCGGCGCAGCAAGGCCATGCGCCAGATGGTGATGCCGAATTCCCGGATCAGAATAATGACGGTGACCCAGACCGAAAGCTGATCGACGATATTGAGGCAGACAAGCGCTGTGGTCATGAGCGCTTTATCAGCAATGGGGTCGGCAATCTTGCCAAAATCGGTAATCAACCCGCGGGCGCGGGCAATATCGCCATCGAGCTTATCCGTGAGCATTAAGGCGGCGAAGACGCCAAAAGACCACCACTGATGGCCGCCGATGACCAGCCATGCAAAGACCGGAATGAAAACGATACGCAAGCAGGTGAGGAAATTTGGCAGATTCCAATTAGAGACCTGCGGATTCACTTCCGAGGACTGCGCTGACTGTGCTCCGGGTTGATTCACCCTATACATACTACCCGCTTGGGTTATGGTCTCGCGGCACACTCCCCCGAGAATTTATACTGTCCGGTATGAAATATTTTGCAGTCAATTATGAATACAACCCGGCCAACCCAGAGATAGCGAAGGTCCGCCCGGCCCACCGCGAGTTCACCGGGAAACTATTTGATGAGGGCACCATCGTGGCTTCGGGACCGTTCACGGATTCCCAAGGCGGCGCGCTCATCATTGTGCGCTTTGACGATGATGACACCGAGGTAGCCGATGTCATCCAGCTGATGAACGATGATCCCTTCTATCAAGAAGGCTGCCTCCAGGGCCGCAGCTTCCGCGAGTGGAATCCGGTTAAAGCCCGCTTCTAGGCTCTCTCCCCTAGTTGGGTAGGTCTTCCTTGGACAGATCCTCGGCCCTGCCCAGGTAATCGCCGCGCGTATTGCGCACGATCTTATTTCCTTCCTCGTCCCAGTCGTAGTGGTTGTGGGATACAGCCACTACGCCTTGGGTTTTATCGCGCATGTTCTTGATAACCGATACAAGAACCGTGATGACCAAGACTCCAACGATGACCACCAGCGAGCCGATCGTGGAGATTTCTGGCACGGATTCAATGTTGTCGCCGCCATTGATAAACGGCAGGTTATTCTCGTGCAACGCGTGGAAAAGCAGCTTGACGCCGATGAAGCCCAAGATGATGCCCAGGCCATAAGGCAGGTAGACGAGGCGGTCCAAGAGGCCATCGATAAGAAAGTACATTTGGCGCAGGCCCATCAGCGCGAATGCGTTGGTGGTAAAGACCAAAAACGCCTCTGAGGTAATGCCGTAGATTGCCGGGATGGAGTCGAAGGCAAACATGACATCGATAAGCCCAATGGATACCAGCGCGACGAATAGCGGCGTGAAGGCGAACTTGCCCTTCTTAGAGCCATCGTCCACGCGGTGGGTGAGCTTATCCCCGTGGTACTGCGGGGTAACATCTACCGCCTTGCGCACGAGCTTGATGATGGCCATATCGTTCGGGTTGGTCTCCGGCGCGTCCCGAATCTCATCAATGACCAACTTGATGGCGGTGTAGAGCAGGAAGATGGCGAAGAGGTAGAAGATATCGGACCACGCCGCGATAACCGCCGCGCCCAACAGGATGAATACGAGGCGGAAGACGAGGGCGATGATGATGCCGATGAGCAGCACCTTTTGCTGGTACTTGCGCGGGATTTTAAAGGATCCCATGATAAGCGCAAATACGAAGAGGTTATCCACGGAAAGCGCCTGCTCTGTGACATAACCGGTAAAGAACTGGATGCCGTGCTCGTGGCCCCACACGGCCCACACGACGCCGCCAAAAACTACGGCGACGCAAATATAGAAAAGGGTCCACAGGCCCGACTCTTTCAGGGTAGGCTCATGTGGACTGCGCACGTGAGAATAAAAGTCGAATATAAAAAAGGCTAAAATCACCGCACCGGTGACCAGCCACACCCACAATGGGACGTTCATCGCGAGATCCCTCCGGTCGAATTTACTTTAAGAAAGTGACCGGAGGTCTCCCCCGCCCAGCGGATATTCCTCGCTGGGCCGACACGACCGGGAGCGCACAGCTACCGTGTTGACGATCTATGCCGAATGTGGGGTACTCCCCTCCAAGACCGTGACCATCTTACACTACTTAGAAGGCCCCGGACGATGGGTTATAGGTCGCTTGCACCGTCCGCGTATCGGAATCGGGCGAGTCGGGGGCGTCGGAAAGAGCGGAATCTGCGGAATCACCGGCATCATCGTCTTCTTCCTGGTTCAACTCGTCCTGGATTTCCTTGGGGGCATCGGCAGGGTCGGCGCCCTTAATCATCCACAGGATGGTGTCGAGTTCTTCGGGCTTGACCAGCACCTCGCGCGCCTTGGAGCCTTCCGATGGCCCGACAACGCCGCGCGATTCCATCAGGTCCATCAGGCGGCCCGCCTTGGCAAAGCCAATGCGCAGCTTGCGCTGCAGCATCGAGGTGGAACCCAGCTGGGCGGTGACCACCAGCTCGACGGCCTCGAGGAGGTCATCCATGTCCTTGCCAATGTCATCGTCGATCTCCTTCTTCGCCTCAGACTGCTTTTCCTCGGTCACGCCCTCGGTGTAGTTCGGGGCGGCCTGAGATTTAGCGGCCTCGACGACATCCATAACCTCGTCATCGGAGACGAATGCACCCTGCATGCGCACTGGGCGCTTGCCCTGTGGGATAAATAGACCATCGCCCATGCCGATGAGCTTTTCCGCGCCGCCTTGGTCCAAGATGACGCGGGAGTCGGTCAAGGACGAGGTGGCAAAGGCCAAGCGGGAAGGCACGTTGGTCTTGATAAGGCCGGTGACCACATCGACGGACGGGCGCTGAGTAGCAAGCACCAAGTGAATGCCGGCGGCGCGGGCCTTCTGGGTGATGCGGACGATGGAGTCCTCGATTTCCTTCGGGGCGGTCATCATCAAGTCCGCCAGCTCGTCGACGACGCAGACGATATAAGGGTACGGCCGAACCTCGCGCTCGGAACCTGCCGGGGCCTGGTATTCGCCGGAGACAACCTTGCGGTTATAGTCCTCGATCTTGCGCACGCGCGCGGCCTTCATATCCATGTACCGCTGCTCCATCTCTTCCACCAGCCACTGGAGGGCCGCGGCAGCCTTCTTCGGCTGGGTAATGATGGGCGTAATCAGGTGCGGAATGCCCTCATACGGCGTGAGCTCCACCATCTTTGGATCGACGAGGATCAGGCGTACCTGCTCCGGGGTGGCGCGGGTAAGCAGCGAGACCAGCATGGAGTTCACGAATGCAGACTTACCGGAACCGGTGGCGCCGGCAACCAGCAAGTGCGGCATCTTCTGCACGGAAAAGGACGTGTATTCGCCCTCGATGTCCTTGCCCAGGCCAATCAACATTGGATCCGGGGACGACGTCATGCTGGGTGCATCCAAGACCTCGCGCAAGTGAACCATCTCGCGGTCCGGGTTAGGAACCTCAATGCCCACCGCGGACTTGCCCGGAATCGGCGTGAGCAAGCGCAGGTTATCGGTCGCCACGGCATAGGCCAGGTTGGATTGCAGGTTCGTAATCTTTGAGACCTTCACGCCTGGTCCAAGCTCAATCTCATAGCGGGTCACGGTGGGGCCACGGCTAAAGCCAGTTACCTGAGCATTGACGTTGAACTCTTCGAAGACATCGGTAATGGCCTCGATGATGCGGTCATTGATCTCGGTGCGTTCCTTCGCAGGCGTGCCTGGGGTCAGCAGATCGGTAGAGGGCACCGCATAGTTGTCGTTGCCAAATTGAGCAGGCGCGGGCGCTTGGGGCTGTGTGGCAGGCTGTTCCGCCGCCGCGGTGGATTCCACCTGTGCGCCGGTGGCCGCATCGCGACCAGAGCGCTCACGGAACAGGCGCCGAGCCTCCTCGTGCGCCGAAGACACAGCATCGGAACCGGCCTTGGCAGCACCAGCGGCAGCGGCACCGGCAGCAGCGCCTTTGGCCTTGCCGGCTGCACCTGCGGCACCAGCCACACCAGAAGCAGCGGCAGCACCGGCGCCAGCAGGCCCAGCGACTCCAGCGGCCCCAGCACCAGCCGCTCGGCCAGCCCGCGACTTGCGGCCGGTAGAAGACCCGCCAGTGGCAGAACCCAAGACGCGGGTGGGCTCGCTTTCTGGCAGCGCAGGTTGGGCGGATTCCGCGTCGTCAGCGTAGTCAGCATCGTCTACTGCCGGGAAGGCATCGGTATCCCCCATGCGGGAATCTGCACCATAGCCCAGTTCTTCGTCGCTGCGGTCTACGGGCTCATAACCCGCACGGACTGGGGTGTTGAAGGCGACGGTGTGGTCGTCTGCGGGGGCATCGTCAAGCGACTGCACCGGATAGGAGCTGCCGGTCTTGCGCAGGGCGGACGTGCCGCGACGCTTCGGCGCAGGACGCTCGGAGCGCTCGCGGCCATGTGCAATATCGTCGATATCGCCAGACACGTGGCCGTAGAGATCGTCATCGTCGGCCTCGTCGTAGTCCTCATCGCTGCCGCCAAAGCGGGACAAGGCCGAGCGCAGCGAATCCGCCACGAGCTCGTAGGCCTCGCGGATGGTGATTCCCGTAACCAGCAGCGCGCCGTAAATGATGACGAGGAAGAGCAGGGGTACTGCGACATACGAGGTAAACGCGGCATCCAGAATCCCGCCGATTGCAAAGCCGACAACACCGCCGGCCCCGCCCGCGGTATCGGTGGTAAATCCGAGCGGCGGATTACCGGCAAAGATGTGGATGAGGCTCAGCATCGCCAGCACGATGATCGACGTGCCGCCCGCAATGCGCGGATTAATGCGCCCGGATGGACCATCCATTTCCATCATGAGCGAAATGGCCAGCGCGACGAGCGCAATGGGAAGCACCCACGCGCCGGCGCCGATGACGTAGCGCACCAGGTTGCCCACCCAGGCGCCCACCTGGCCGGCGACGCCAAACCATACGGTGGCGGCGAGGACGATGGCTACGCCAATGAGCACTAAGGCAACCGCATCCGGGTTATTGACGCGCAACCCGCCCTGCGGGGAAGCCGCCGCCTCATCGGAAGCCTGTGCCTCCTCTTCGGCTGCGATATCGCGCGCGCGAGTTACCTTACTTTTCTTCTTTTTCCCGGCGCTATCAGAAATTTCCTGTGGCTCCCTTGTTCTCTCGAAATCCTCCGTGCCGTCAGCAGTTACATCCTGGCTCGGCTTCAGGCCCGCAAGGCCATTGCCTAGGCCGCGGGCAACATTGCCCATTCCGCGCGCGGTGGCACCAAATGCAGAGCCAAGCCCCTTGCCGACGGCCCTAAATGCGCTCCCCGTACGCTCTTGCGTCGTTCCTGCCGCGCGCCCAGACGAGGTCATCTCCAGCGTCTCTGGCACACCGGCGCTGGACTGGCTGCGGCCAGACGGCCGCGACCGGTTCGCTTTCCGGCCAGGCGCGCTTTTCGATGCTCGCGTCTGGTTCCGGCGCGATCCGCGAGAGGAGGCATTTTTGACAGACATGTCATTTACCTTAACCGGAAAACCCCACAAATCACATACGCCACACGCGTGGCAGGGCTAGTTAACCGAGAAATGTCCCGAGTTCGGGCTAAAAAGGTGCAGCACGGGCCACAAAAGCGGCTTTTTCTAGCCTACAGGGTTGACATCTTGATGGCTGACTCGTCGCCATTGATGGTGACTTGTACGACATCGCGCCCGTATGCCCACAGGAGGAGTTCGCCAACCTCCCCGCTTACGCGGACCACGCGATCGCCGCGATCGGCTACCCCGTGCTTATCTGCCACGACGATGCGCTGCATCCCGTCCGGCTGCAGGATCACCGGCTGGGTGGATTTACGCAGGCTCAATTTGGCCCAGATCTTCAAAAAACGGTGCAGCTTCTTCTGCACGGCCACAGAAAAATCGCGGGGTTCGGTCTGGCCATTAGCGCGGCGAATATCCTCGTGGTGGATGAAATGTTCGCCCAAATTTTGCTGGGCATCGAGAAAACGTGCGGGGTTGAACTTTGCCGGTCCCCTCCCCCAGGCATCGACAAGCTCATCGAAATCGCGGCGGGCGACCTTAGCGGATTCCTTTTCTAGGTGGGGCTGCAGGACCGAAAGGAACATGCCCGCTGCGGCATCGGGACGGTTTTCGCGCACCCACAGGTGGGCAACTAAGTCGCGCGTGGTCCAGCCCTCACACAGCGTGGGGGCGTCTGGACCTAGCTGATGAAAAAGCGCGACCATCTTGGCGCGTTCGGAAGATGAAAACGACATGTGCCCCAGCATACCGAGGTCATCGAAATGCTGGGGCACAGAAACTATGCCGGAATTAAATCCTTTTGTAGCAGAACCTACAGGGACTCGCGGCTGGCGTCGACATCGGCGTCATCAGCAAGCAGCGTGCCTGAATTCGTCGGCACGATGGTGGGCAAAATAACCGGCTCGCGCTTGTACTTGGAATCCATGAGCTTGGAGACCTTGCGGCGCAGCTTTTGCACCATCCGGTAGGTGTCATTCTCGCCCTCTGCGGCGAGATCATTCATGGTGTTTTCCACCATCTCTGCAACCTCGGGCACAACACCGCGGTCATCATCGGAGAAACCGGTGGTTGCCACGGTTGGGTGCTCGAGCAGGCGGGAGGTGCGGTTATCAATCACGCAGGTAATGGATACCACGCCGCCGGCGCCCAAGTTGGTGCGGTCTGCCAAGGTATCGGCATCGACATCGCCCATGGACACGCCATCGACGTAGAGGTGGCCAACCTGCAGCTGGCCGACGACCTCCGCGCGGCCCTTGCGCAGATCCACCACGACGCCGTTTTGTGCCAAGACCGTCCGGTCGCGGGCCACGCCGGTGGAAATCGCCAATTCCTTATTGGCGCGCAGGTGGCGCCACTCACCGTGGACGGGCATGGCATTGCGCGGGCGCGCCGCATTGTACAGGAAGAGCAGCTCGCCGGAGTAGCCGTGGCCAGATGCGTGGACCTTGACGTCCTGGTTGGTGATGACGTTGGCACCAATCTGGGACAGCATATTGATAACGCCGAAGACGGCCTCTTCGTTGCCCGGGATGAGCGAGGAAGAGAAGATGATGGTATCGCCATCGCGCACCGTGATCTGGCGGTGCTCGCGGCGGGCCATGCGGGACAGCGCGGCCATCGGCTCACCCTGCGTACCGGTGGTGATGAGCATCGTCTTGTGCGGGGCCATCTTCGCGGCCTCATCGATGGGGATGATGGTGCCGCGCGGGACCTTCAAAAAGCCCATCTTTTCCGCGATCTCCATATTGCGCATCATCGAACGGCCATTGAAGGCCACCTTGCGGCCATTGGCCACGGCAGCATCGATGGCAGCCTGCACGCGGTAGACGTTCGAGGCGAAGGAGGCCAAGATGACGCGCTGCTTCGCATTAGCCACCAAGCGCTTGAAGTTGGCTGGGATATCGCCCTCGGAGGCGGATACGCCCGGCACGGTGGCGTTGGTGGAATCGCACAGCATGAGGTCAACGCCCTCGTCGCCGTAACGAGACAGCGCCGGAAGGTCGGTCGGACGGTTATCCAACGGGGTTTGGTCCAGCTTGATATCACCGGTGTGGATGATATTCCCGGCCGGGGTGCCTAGCATGATGCCGAGCGCATCCGGCACGGAGTGGTTAACCGCCCAGAAGCGAACGCGGAAGCAGCCGTAGGTCACGTCAGACTTTTCGTTGACCTCAACGAACTTCGGCTTCTGGCGGTGTTCCTTACACTTGGCCGCAATGAGCGCGATGGTGAAACGGGAGGCCACGATGGGGATATCCGGGCGCAGCTTCAGCAGCCACGGGATGGCACCGATGTGGTCTTCGTGGGCGTGGGTGACCACGAGGGCCTTGACCTTGTCGATCTTTTTTTCAATCGGCCCGAAGTCCGGCAGGATGAGGTCCACGCCAGGCTCGCCAGACGATGGGAAGAGCACGCCGCAGTCAATGATGAGCAGCTCATCGCCGTACTCAAAGACGGTCATGTTGCGGCCGATTTCGGAGATACCGCCCAAGGCGTAGATGCGCAGGGTATCCTTCGCCTGCTTTGGCGGTTCCGGCAGGCGCTTGGTCAAATCAGCACCCTGCATGGACTTCGGCACGTTGCGGCGGCCGCGGTTATTGTTATTGCGGCCACGGCCCTTGCCATTGCCGTTCTTTCCGTTGCCACCGTTGTTGTTCTTGTTATTGCCGCCGTGGTTATTGCCACCTTGGCCATTGCCATTATTGCCGTTTCCGCCACGACCACGGCCGCGGCCGCCACGGGAACGCGAGCGGCGGCCGTTGTTATCGCCGTCGTTCTTGTTATCGGCAGAGTTATTCTTGCCAGAGTTGCCCTGTTCCTCATTTCCGGCAGTGCCGGCGTTATTGGCAGGGGCCTGAAATACGGGCGAAGCCGCCTCATTGGAGGCGGTCTCAGTTTCCGAAGGTGGACCCGCCTTGCGGGTGACCTTACGGGAACGGTTACGGGGTTCAGTCATTCTTAAAGGACTCCAGATTGTTCCAAATCACGGCGAAGTACCTCGCGTTCCTCCTCGCTCGCGGCGGTAACAGGAAGGCGGGGATCGCCAACTTCAAAGCCCTGCAGGCGCAGAGCTTCCTTTGCAAATGTCGCTCCGCCCAACCGCGCCTGAGCGCGGGTCAGTGGAAGAAGCGTTGAGTAATTTATTTCTTGCGCGCGGGCCAAATCGCCCGCATCGAAAGCTTCATAGAGTTCTACCAAGGCACGCGGTGCAGCGTGGCCGATGACGGAGATGAAACCCGAAGCGCCGAGGGATAGCCACGGCAGGTTAATCGGATCGTCACCGGAGTACCACGCCAAGTCGGTTTCTTGGATGAGTTCTGCGGCCGCGGAAAGATCGCCCTTGGCGTCTTTCACGGCTTGGATAGTCGGCAATTCCGCAAGGCGGCGGAGCGTATCCGACGCCACTGGGATGCCCGAGCGGCCAGGGATGTCATAGACGCAAATCGGCAGATCCGTAGAATCAGCAACTGCGGCAAAATGCTCATAGACGCCCTTTTGGGAGGGCTTGGAGTAATACGGAGTCACCACGAGCAGGCTATCGGCTCCTGCGGCGGCGGAAGCTTGGGCAACCTCGATCGAGGTTGCGGTGTTATTCGTTCCGGCGCCCGCACAGATCCGGACGCGGTCTCCTACTTCCTCTTTTACGGCCTTGAGCAGCTCCAACTTTTCGTCCAAGGACGTGGTAGGAGACTCGCCCGTCGTTCCACCCAAGATGAGTGAATCCACGCCGTTGTCTACGAGATGAGCTGCCAGGCGGCGACCCGCTTCTACATCCAGCGCACCGTCACGATCAAACGGAGTGACCATGGCGACGCCAATGCGACCGAAGGTGTCAACGCCAGTCTTTGCTGTCATACCTGTGCTCATAGCCGTCAAGGTTACCCGCTAGGGCACCTTTTGGCCGCATCGGGGGGCTGCGTGTTAAGCGTAAGGGCTTGCGGCCATCCGCGTTCCATCGGCCAACGTGGTGATATGGAAGTCATCGAAAAGCGCTGGTGCTTGCTCCTGCAAATGCTTCAAGCACTCCACCGCCACTTCGCGCAATTCCGTATCAGCGTGCTCGGCCGCCCGCGCCCCAATGAAGTGGCGCCACGCGCGGTAATTGCCGGTAACGACGAGCCTCGTTTCCGTCGCATTAGGCAAAACCGCGCGCGCCGCCTGCCGCGCCTGCTTCTTTCGCAGCAGCGCATTCGGCTCATCCAGCTTTTCTTCCAAGGCCTCGAGCAGCTCATCGTAGACAAAACGGGTGTCATCCACGGCCTGCATGACCAACCGGCGCAATTGTTCATCTTCTTCCACCAGCTTGGGCAGCGCTACGTGCATCTCATTGGGATGCACAAAGCGCTGGGATAGCTGCGAAAAGGAAAAGTGCCGGTGGCGCACCAATTCATGGCTGGCTGAGCGCGAGAGCCCCGTGATGTACATCGTCGCCGTGGCGTGTTCCAGAAGCGCCGTATGGCCTACCTCCATGATGTGGTGCAGGTAAGCGGAGTTCGTCGCGGTGCGCGGGTTGGGCTTGTCAAAAGACTCATAACACGCCCGCCCCGCGAATTCGACGAGGGCCTCGCCATCGGTCGCCGTCTCATCGGCACGCCACTGCGTTCCCTGTGGCGGGTGAAACTCGGTGGCGGCAATGAGCTGGATTTTTAGCTCACTCGCAGTGGCCATACCGTTACAGCCCCAAGTACTTGTCTAGTCCGACGACCAATCCCGGGTGCTGCGCAATCTCGCGCACACCGACCAAAACGCCAGGAGTAAAGGAGGAACGGTCGTAGGAATCCTGGCGGATGGTCAGGGATTGCCCCTGCGCACCAAAAATGACTTCCTCGTGGGCCACCATGCCGCGGGTACGCACGGCATGTACTGGGATTCCGTCTACATTCGCACCACGCGCGCCCTCGAGGGACTTTTCCGTCGCATCCGGCATCTCCCCCAGGTCGGCGTCGCGGCGCGCCTGAGCAATGGCCTCTGCGGTGTGGATGGCGGTACCGGAAGGCGCATCCAGCTTGGTGGGGTGGTGAAATTCCACGACCTCTGCGGTCTCGAAGAACTTCGCCGCCTGCTTGGCAAGCACCATGGTCATCACGGCAGAGATGGCGAAATTCGGTGCGATCAGCACGTTTCCAGCGCCCTCTTGGCGGGTCCACTGCTCCACCTGGTCCAAGCGCTCTTTATCAAAGCCGGTGGTGCCCACCACGCAGTGAATGCCGTTCGCGATGCAAAACTCCAGGTTCCCCATCACTGAATCAGGCTGGGTGAAATCTACGATGACCTCTGCGTGATTATCAACCAATTGCTGCAGGTCATCCCCGCGGCTAATTTCCGCTACGAGCTCTAAGTCATCTTCGGCATTAACGCCTTCAACAATCGCCTTGCCGACGCGCCCTTGCGCTCCCAAGACCCCTACTTTGATCGCCATTGTCGGCCTCACTTTCTCAACAACTTTGCGTTAAAGTTCTGCTTCGTTTACCTATCCTATCGCGCTCGCCCATGCGCGGCGGGCAGCCCTCCGAACACCAGAAATACCACTGCTAGACTGGTCGCCATGCAGATTTATATTGCTTCCGTTCCAGTCGATGACGTTGCCCGTGCCCACGATTTCTATGTCGATGTCCTAGGTTTCCGGGTAAAAGATGACGTCACACACGGCGATTTCCGGTGGCTTACGGTCACCAACGCGGACGGCGATGGCAGCGTTGAACTGCTCCTTGAGCCCAAGGGCCACCCTGCCGCTAAGACGTACACCGAGGCGCTGAAGGCGGATAATATCCCGGTCACCCAATTCTTATCGCAGGATGTGGAGAAAGAATACGCCGAACTCAAGGACAAGGGCGTGGACTTTACCATGGAGCCCACCGACGTTGGCCCCTCCATTATCGCAGTCTTTGACGATACCGTGGGTAACCTCATCCAGCTCGTCCAATTGAAGCGCTAGGCCCACGCCTTCGCTACTTTCCCTTGTACAACAATTGCATCACTTCCCCAGTTGGGCCACTTGTGTACCGGTAGAATTGAAAGAGACAACAAGGTAGACAACCTAGGAAGTGGTCACAATGTCTCGATCTACTCTCACCCGCGTTATCGCTGCTGGCGCCGGCATGAGCTGCATGCTCTCGCTGGCTGCTTGCGCTAGCCCCAGCGATGACGAGGCCGCCGATGCCTCATTTGCCACGCAGCAGGAATCCACCAGCTCCACGGCGGAATCGACCACGTCTGCGGCAAAGAAATCAGAGCCTTCCACAACGAACACCGCCGATGACCCAACCAAGACGGTAGAAGACACTGCCCCGTTAAGCCACAATCAACAACAGGCGCTGGCCAATGATCCAAAGCCTGCTTTCGGAGGCATGGGCACGCCCTCCCTCGAGGATCAGCGCCACCTGCCTCCTGGATTGGGTGGCCTCGTTCCCACTCGGATACGGGTAGCCGCGCATGACTCTTTTACCCGCGTCGTGGTTGATCTTGAAGGTGACGGCGAAGCCGGGTGGTTTACTACCTATACGGATCAGCCCGCCCACCAGGCATCGGGACTTCCGGTCGAGGTCAAAGGCGCTACATTCCTCAATCTTGGTATCGAGGGCACCCCGTGGCCATCAACACCAGAGTTAGAGCAAAGGTTCATGGATTCTGGCATCACCCCAGGTGCCGGTGTTGTGCAAGAGATCAACTACACCACCACCTTCGAGGCGCAAACGCAGTTGGTCATCGGGCTAAAGAAGCAAACGCCTTATTCCGTGACCTTCTTGCAGAACCCCAAACGCCTCGTGCTTGATTTCCAAAACTAAGTGATCACGGCGCAGGCATAGAAAATGGCCCTGTTTCCCACCATATCCGGGAAACAGGGCCACTGCTCTAAAGAGCGTCTGAGAGATTAGTCCTCTACTGGCACCAAGGAGATCTTGCCGCGGTTATCAATATCCGCGATTTCTACCTGTACCTTATCGCCAACATTGACTACATCTTCGACCTTCTCGATGCGCTCGTCCCCACCCAGGTTGGAGATGTGGATCAATCCATCGCGGCCTGGGGTCAAGGATACGAAAGCGCCGAATGGAACGGTCTTGACTACCGTGCCGAGGAAACGCTCGCCCACCTTGGGCAACTGCGGGTTGGCAATGGAGTTAACCTTTTCGATCGCAGCGTCTGCGGCCTCGCCGGTAACTGCAGAGATGTAGACCGTGCCGTCGTCCTCAATCGAGACATCAGCACCGGTATCTTCGGTGATCTGGTTGATGGTCTTGCCCTTAGGGCCGATGAGCTCACCGATCTTGTTGACCGGAATTTTCACCGAGGTGATCTTCGGGGCTAGGCCAGACATCTCATCTGGGGAATCGATGACCTCAGCCATGGTTTCCAGAATGGTCGCGCGGGCATCGCGGGCCTGCTCGAGCGCCTGGGCCAAGACCTTAGAAGGAATGCCGTCCAGCTTCGTGTCCAGCTGCAACGCAGTGATGAATTCGGAGGTACCTGCAACCTTGAAGTCCATGTCGCCGAAGGCATCTTCGGCGCCGAGGATATCGGTCAGTGCCACGAACTTTTCCTTGCCCTTGACCTCACCGGAGACCAAGCCCATGGCGATGCCGGCTACCGGCGCCTTGAGCGGAACACCCGCGTTGTAGAGGGACAGGGTGGATGCGCAGACTGAGCCCATGGAGGTGGAACCATTGGAGCCGAGTGCCTCAGAGACCTGGCGGATGGCATACGGGAAATCCTCGCGCGACGGGATGACCGGAAGCAGGGCGCGCTCGGCGAGCGCACCGTGGCCGATTTCGCGGCGCTTGGGTGAGCCCACGCGGCCGGTCTCACCGGTAGAAAATGGCGGGAAGTTGTAGTGGTGCATGTAACGCTTGGACTCGATAGGAGTAAGCGAGTCGATCTGCTGCTCCATCTTCAACATATCCAGGGTGGTGACACCGAGGATCTGCGTCTCACCGCGCTCGAACAAGGAAGAACCGTGCGCGCGTGGTACCAAGTCAACTTCAACGGACAGGTCGCGGATATCGGTTAGCCCGCGGCCATCGATGCGGAAGCCATCGGTCAAGATCTTGCGGCGCACGATCTTCTTCATGACCTCGTTATAAGCAGCGCGAATCTGCTTGGAGGCCACTGCCTCTTCCAGGTCAGCAAACTGCGGCAGCAGGTCTTGTTCGACCTGCTCCATGTGTTCGTTCGTGGCCTCGTCGCGCTCCTGCTTGCCCGGGATCGTCAGCAAGCTCTCCAGCTTCTTGGAAGCGGCCTTTTCCACGGCGGCGAAGACATCGTCTTCATACGCTGGGAAGAGCGGGAACTCCTGGGTCTCCTTGGCGGTGCGCTCTGCCAGGCCGTTCTGGGCCTCACACAGGGTCTTAATGAACGGCTTGGCTGCCTCGAGGCCCTCGGCAACGGCGGCTTCTTGCGGTGCCGGGGCGCCATCGGCAATGCGCTCAGCAACGTTGGTGCCGGCGCCAGCTTCCACCATCATGATGGCGACGTCTTCTTTACGGCCCTTAGTAACGATGCGGCCTGCAACCACCATTTCAAACAGCGCGCGCTCGTGCTGCTCGTGGTTCGGGAACGCCACCCACTGGCCTTCTGGGTGCTTGTCATCAGCGATAAGCGCCATGCGCACGCCGCCGACGGCGCCGGAGACCGGCAGGCCGGAAAGCTGGGTTGCTGCGGACGCGCCGTTGATGGCTACGACGTCGTAGTACTCTTCTGGGTCCTGCGACAGGACGGTGATGACCACCTGCACTTCGTTGCGCAGGCCCTTGACAAAGGTGGGGCGCAGCGGGCGGTCGATGAGGCGGCAGGCCAAGATGGCCTCGGTGGAGGGACGCCCCTCGCGGCGGAAGAAGGAGCCGGGGATCTTGCCGGCTGCGTACATGCGCTCTTCCACGTCCACGGTAAGTGGGAAGAAGTCAAAGTTCTCGCGCGGCTGGTTCGAGGCAGTCGTGGTGGCCAGCAGCATCGTGTCATCGTCGAGGTACGTGGTTACGGAACCATCGGCCTGGCGGGCCAACTGGCCCGTTTCGAAACGTACCGTGCGGGTGCCAAAGTCCCCGTTGTCGAGGACAGCGATAGCTTCGGTAATACCGAATTCTTCATCGATATTGAACTCTACGGAGTTCTGAACGCTCATCTAGTAATTCTCCTTGAATGTTTTAGGCGATCGTCGGTGCCGCCTTTTCCACATTGTTTTTGACAACGGTGAAAATTCTAACAGAGATTCCGCACTTTTGAGCTACGGCAACCGCAATCGCCCCTGCTCCCTACAAGGATTAAGAGGGTATAAAACCACTAATTCCCCTTGCCGCAGGGCAAGGGGACAAATTCGGCTGCAGCCGCGTCGCAATTAGCGGCGCAGGCCCAGGCGGGAAATCAGATCACGGTAACGATCCACGTTGTTTTCTGCCAAGTACTTCAGCAGGCCACGACGACGACCAACCATCAGCAGCAGACCACGACGGGAGTGGTGATCGTGCTTGTGGAACTTCAGGTGCTCCGTCAAAGTATTGATGCGGGAGGTCAGCAGGGCAACCTGTGCCTCGGGGGAACCGGTGTCGGTCTCGTGCAGGCCGTACTCCTTGAGGATTTCGGCCTTCTTCTCAGTGGTCAATGCCATGAGTATTTCTCCTTTATTTCAGTCCACACTATTCTTCAACGCGCAGCGCCGCCGTGGCGAGCTCCGCGTGCCGCAACTGTCGTGAACCACAGTCGCTAAGCCAACTGGTCATCTTACAGCCAATTAGCGTGGCAAATCAAAACGCTGCACTACTTGGCGCCCACCGTGCGGAAAAGTTCTTCGAGGCGGTCTACAAATTCACTGACAAACCGCTCGTTGTCCACGCCCACGGCCACCTTCGCGGTAGGTTGCTGGCTCAGCCTAGTTTCGTCCGCGATGGTGCGCCCGCGGGTGGGGCCTTCCGTATCCGTTTTCATATTGGTTTCGATGACCTCTACCAACGACGGATCTGCGGCTACCGCCACGGCCAGCGGATCGTGCAGGCCGCAGCCGCCCAGGTGAGGCGCCGTGGTGGCATAAGCGCGGATATAGTAATCCACCATATCGGCGAAAATCTCGCCCGCGGCCGTACCGGTTGCCCGCCAGCGCGCGGTTTCTTTTTCCGTCAAGAGGGTGCGCAGGGTGACATCAAGGCCCACCATGGTGACATCTTGGCTGTGGCGGAAGAGGTAATCGGTGGCATCCGGATCCTGGGAAATATTGGCCTCCGCCCACGCGGATACGTTGCCAGGAACAGTCAGCGCCCCGCCCATCATGACGATGTGGGCGTTGGTGGCAAAGGTGGCATCGGCAAGCATGGCCTGGGCGATGGTCGTCGACGGACCGGTGGGGATAATGACCAAGTCATCGCCGTAATCGCGCACAGCTTGCAAGAGGAACTCCGTGACCGGCTGGGTGTCCTCGGTCTTATCGGACGAGGTAAGCGCGACCTCACCCACGCCATTCTGGCCGTGGATGAAGGAGGAAATCTCGCTGGGCTGGAAACCGTCCGGGCTGGGGCCGGCAAAGACCGGGATATCGGGCCTATCCAGCAGCTCCAGCAGCGCCAGGGTATTGCGCACCGCCAGCGGCACCGTGACGTTGCCATAAGTACACGTCACACCGATGAGCTCAAGATCGGGGTGGGCCAAGGCATAAGCCAAGGCCAGGGCATCATCAATGCCGGTATCAAGATCGAGGATCGCCTTCATTTACTTCTCCTTTAAGAAATAGTCTTCGCTCTTGCAGCCTTGCGCGCAGGCATCGGCAGCCAGCACCGTGCGGGCGGCAGCGACGTCTTGGGCCATTGCTTCCAAAAGCTCATCGACGGAATGGAATTTCACCATATCGCGCAGGTGGCCCACGAATTTCACGGTTGCCTCATAGCCATATAGGTCGGCATCGCGGTCCAATACAAAGGACTCCACGGAACGCTCTTCATCACCAAAGGTGGGATTCGTGCCCACGGAAATCGCAGCGGCATAGGCCACTTCGGGCTGCATGTCCCCGTCGAGGGGCGATTCGGAATGGACAATGAACCATCCCGCATACACCCCATCCGCGGGAATGGCTACGGTATCTGGGAAATACTGGTTGGCCGTGGGAAAGCCCAGCTCCTTGCCGCCGCGCCCCGCACCGCGCACCACGGGTCCGGTCACCGTAAAGTGCCGGCCAAGCGCCCAATTCGCCGATTCTATTGCGCCCCGGGACAGGCTCTGGCGAATATAGGTGGAACAAATCTGAACGCCGTCTTCATCCAGCAGCGGGATGATATCGACGCTGAATCCAAACTCCTCGCCCAGCTGCCGCATGGCTTCCGCGGTGCCGCTGGCACCAGCGCCGAAGGTAAAGTTCTCCCCCACCACCACGTGCTGCGCATGGAGTTTTCCCACCAAGAGGTCGCGCACATAGGGCCGCGGCTCCACGCCCTCAAGCTCCTTGGTGAAGTCAATGACAAGCACCATCTCGATGCCCATTTCTTCCGCGAGCTCCAGCCTGCGCTCGAAGCTCACCACGGACAGCGGGGCGCGCTCCGGCAAGAAAACGGAGACCGGGTGCGGGTCAAAGGTCACCATGACGGGGACCTGATTATTCGCCCGCGCATGCTCCACGCAGGCAGAAACGAGCTGCTGATGGCCGCGGTGCAAGCCATCGAAGACGCCAATGGTTACCGAGGTCGGCCCCACGTCCGCGGGGATGTCATCGATTCCGTAACAAATATCCACGGAATCCATCGTAGAGCATAGACTTGTACCCTATGACTGATGCGCTCGCACATTCCGGACTTGTCATTGTTGATAAGCCTGCCGGCATGACCTCCCACGATGTTGTTAGCCGCCTACGCAGGTATTTCCACACCAAAAAGGTCGGCCATGCCGGCACCCTGGATCCCATGGCGACAGGGGTGCTGGTCCTCGGCATCGAACGCGGCACCAAATTCCTCGCGCACATGGTCGCCTCCACCAAGTCCTATTCAGCCACCATCCGCCTCGGCGCTTCTACCACCACCGATGATGCTGAGGGCGAATTTCGCTGGGGCAAGCCTGCGGCCGCGCTGCACCGTTCCGCCATCGAGGCCGAAGTTGCCGCGTTAACCGGCGATATTATGCAAAAGCCCGCCGCGGTTTCCGCCATCAAGATCAAGGGCAAAAGGGCGCATGAATTGGTGCGCGAGGGCAAAGAGGTAGATATTCCCGCCCGCCCGGTCACCATCCACAGCTTTGACATTCATGACCTGCGCACCGAGGGCGATTTCGTTGACCTCGATGTATCCGTGGAGTGTTCCTCCGGCACCTATATCCGCTCCTTGGCGCGCGATATGGGCGAGGCCCTGGGCGTCGGCGGGCATTTAACCGCCCTGCGCCGCACTACGGTGGGGCCCTTTGCGCTTGCCGATGCCCACATGCTCGACGATCTTGCCGAAAACCCCAGCCTATCCTTGAGCCTCGATGAGGCGCTCAAGCGCAGTTTCCCCGTCCTGCCCGTCACCGAGGACGAGGCCGCCGCTTTAGCGATGGGCAAATGGTTAGAGCCGCGCGGGCTGTCCGGGGTTCATGCGGCGGTAGCCCCCAATGGCCAGGCCATCGCGCTCATTAAGGAGAAGGGCAAAAGGCTGGCCACGGTCTTTGTGGCGCGGCCGTCTACCCTCTAAGTCAGTGGCTGAGGGCATTGCTCGAGGAGATCTGAGCGGGTTTCTGTTCAGGCTGAAAAATCAAGGGCCGGAACCAGCGTAGAAACCACGACATAACCGCCCTCTAGAATCCACTTCCCGGTGATAAACGGCACTGGCGTGGGGCGGGCTAGGATATAGGAAATGAAGGTGCCATCCTCGCGGATATCGATCTCTGCTTGATCGAAATCCAGCCACCGATGCGTCATGGGAAACCACGCCTTATAGGTGGCCTCCTTGGCGCAAAACAGCAGGCGGTCTGGGCAGTGCACCCCAGCCTTTTCTAGGCGGGGCAGCTGCGGCATTTCCCCGGCCCGAGCGATCATGGTCAAGACGTGATCGGGCAGGCGCTGCGCCGGCTCCGCATCAAGGCCAATGGAGCGAAAATCCGTGGTGGAGGCCACCACCGCTGCGCGCAGGCCCTCCGTATGCGTCATGGATCCAATGAATCCTTCGGGCCACAGCGGCATGCCCCGCTCCCCGCGCAGGATCGGGTTCGAGCCTGTAAAGCCCAGCTCGCGCAGGGCCTGGTGCGCACACCAGCGGGCATCGCCAAATTCGGATTTCCGGATATCAACCGCGTGCGAGACTATGGACTGTTCTTTAGGGTCAAGATGCTCATAGTTGAGCAGATCGGACTCGCGGGCATCCGTACGCACATAGCAATAACGGGTAGTTTCTGGGAATAGGTCGGGATAAAGCATTAATTCACCTCCCCAAAGGTTGAGGTAACTGGGTATGGCCAGGCAATACGGTGCGGCTGGTTACGCCATTCGCGCGGGTAACCTAGGGAGACTTCGATATGGTCTACCCCATCCACATTCATCTTGGAGGGCATGTGCAGGTGGCCGTAAATGACTGCCTCTGCCTTGTACCGTCGCGGCCACGAACGCGTATGGCGCGAGCCGCTCCACAGGGCGATTTCCGGGAAGCGCAGCACCATCGTGGGCTCTTGCACCAGCGGCCAGTGGTTTATCAAGATGGTTGGGCCCTGCACTCGGGATAAACGCTTAATGGAATACGCCAAGCGGTCCCAACACCACGCGCGCACGTCTACAAAAGGGGCGATAGCTACCTCATCGGTCATGACAAGCTTTTTGGCGCGCGCCTGCTGCACCGCTTCTTCCACCGAGGTCCCCGGTGGGCGGAAGCTGTAGTCATACAGGGTAAAAAGTGGCACGATCGTTATTCCGTTAAAGACCGGGTAAGGGTCCTCCGGGGTGATAACGCCGATCTCCCGGCAGGCGGCAACCAGGTGATCGTATTTTTCGCGCCCCTTGTACTGGTCTTGGGAACGGGAAAATAACTCGTGATTGCCCGGCGCCCAAATAACGGTGTCATAGCGTGCGGCCAAGTCCCGCAAGATGCGCACGATAAGCTCGCTGCGCTCTGCGACATCGCCTGCCACAATGAGCCAATCGGCGGGATCTGGTGGGGCTAGCTCTGCAATGCGCGCAAAGTTATCACTGATTGCGCCGTGAAGGTCTGCTACTGCCCATAACGTTGGCATTACCGCTCCCACCCGCCTTCCTCATTCATCTTCTAAAGTGCTGTTATTACTCGCTACAGCCACTGTAGCGCAGGTACTACTCTGCTATTACAGCCCATTTCATGGAATAGAAGCGGTAGACCACGCCAATCAGGCGGAAGGAAATGAACGCGGCCAAGCCGCACCACACACCGGTAAGGCCCGTGCCCATGGCATGCGCGAGGAGCACCCCAGGCAAAAATCCCAAAAGCACCGAGGCGATAGTCAGGCTGCGCAGGAATGCCGCGTCCCCTGCTCCCAGCAAAACACCGTCGAGGGCAAAGACCACGCCGCCGGCGATGACCATGCCAACGAGGATCCACCACGGTTGGCTCATGGCATCAATGACCTCCTGCGAGGAGGTAAACACGCGCGGGATGACCCCGGCCCCGGCGGCGAAAACCAAGGCGAGGAAGGCGGAAAAGATGGTGGAATACATCACTACCTTGCTTCCCACGCTGCGCGCGTGGCGCGCCGAACCAGCGCCCAAAGCTGCGCCGGTCAAGGCCTGGGCGGCAATAGCCAGGGAGTCCAAAATCAGCGACATGAAATTCCACAGCTGCATCATGATTTGGTGGCCACCCAAGGCCGCAGTGCCCACGCGG